>NZ_JBRJGQ010000001.1:0-497110 GCF_053628575.1 Roseovarius sp. MBR-51 | reverse complement strand
GTCGTGGAGGATATCAATGGTAACACCACGACGTTGCAGAATGCTCAACTGCAGAACTTGGGTTTTCCGACGAGCTTCGAGTTCATCGGGAACACCGACGTGGACACGACACCCCCTGAACTTGTGAGCTTCAGCTTTCCCGAAGTAATCGATCTCGGCGATGGGAATGCTGCAGCGACCTTTTCCGTCTCGGCGACCGACGATGTGGGTGTTGATAGTGTTATCGTCTGGTTCACGGATGACGTAGCCTATGGGTTTTCCGACACCACTTCAGCCTCGAATTGGTCTTTGCTTTCGATAGATGTCTCTGAGGAGACTGGCGAAGGCAGCGTTACGCGCTTCTTCCCCGCGGGATGGCTCGCCAATACCGGCACGGCGGTCATCGATCGGATCGTCGTGGAGGATATCAATGGTAACACCACGACGTTGCAGAATGCTCAACTGCAGAACTTGGGTTTTCCGACGAGCTTCGAGTTCATCGGGAACACAGACGTGGACACGACACCCCCTGCAAATAATTTCCGACTAGACGGACGGCTTGACGGCGATGTTTTGTCAATCATGGTCCTGAACACAGGGCTCCCCATGTCCGCCGAAACGTTCAGTGCGACGCTCAATTTCATTGTCGAGGGTGCAACTTTTGTCGATGTGCGTCTCGGCGGAAGCGGAGCTCTGTCATCGAGTATTCAGAGCTTGAACAACGATATCAGAATAAACTTGACCGGGTCCTTTGCTGACATGGTCGACACCGGTGCATCGTTGATCACTGTAAATTTCAGTGTGAACAATAGTTTTGATTTAGCCTCCTCGGACCTATCGCTCTTAATCGAAGGGCAAAGCCAAATCCTGGTAGGGCTGGATGAATCCATCAGCAACGACGCACCAACAGGTCGCCCGGTGATCAACGGCTCGGCGGCTGAAGGTCAAAGTCTGGCCGCGACGACTATCGGGGTCAGTGATGTTGATGGCCTTGGCACATTCTCTTTCCAATGGTTGCGCAACGGTGCAGAGATCGCTGATGCCAACGGCGAGACCTACAATCTGACCCAATCAGACGTTGGTTCCAGGGTCAGCGTTCGTGTGACCTATCGCGACGGCTTTGGTGCCACCGAAAGCGTGACTAGCACCCAAACCGCGGCAGTTGTGAACATCAATGATGCACCGGCTGGATCCGTTATCGTCACTGGCGCCGCTACTCAAGGTGGGATGCTTACGGCAGACACTTCAGCGATCTCAGACGAAGACGGCCTTGGCACATTCTCTTTCCAATGGTTGCGCAACGGGGCGCCGATTTTGGGCGCCACGGGGACCGTGCTGGTCCTGGGGCAAGTCGATGTGGGTGCTGAGATCTTGGCGCGCGTCAGCTATACGGATGGAGAGGGTGCAATTGAATCGCTCATTTCATCGGCGTCGCTCGTCGCGCAGCGACCTGGGACAGAAGGAAACGATGTTATCGTCGCAGGACCATTGGGCAGCCTTATTGAGGGATTTGATGGAAACGATACTCTCATAGGGGGTGATGGAGACGATACGATTGCCGGGGGAGATGGTGATGACAATATAGAGGCCGGGGGCGGCAACGATAATGTATCTGCATCGGACGGTAACGATGTCGTGTTTGGCGGCTCCGGCAACGACAACATCGGCGGTGGCGTTGGCAACGACACGATCGACGGCGGCGAAGGCGATGACATCATAGGAGGTGGTTTTGGCGCAGATTCCATCACGGGCGGTGCTGGCAATGACGTGGTCGCGGGTGGGGCTGACAATGACACCCTGTCCGGAGGCGACGGCAACGACAGCATGTCCGGCAGCTTTGGAAGCGATCTGATCGACGCAGGCTCGGGTGCCGATGACATCGGTGGTGGCACTGGTCGAGATACAATTGACGCAGGCGAAGGCAATGACCGTGTCGGCGGCGGCGAGGGCGATGACAGCATCCTTGGCGGCGCAGGCAACGACTTCCTTGCAGGGGGCGGCCGCGACGACACGATCGACGGTGGCACTGGCAATGACACGATCAATGGTGGTGCAGGCAATGACGTGATGACCGGGGGTGCGGATGCAGATCAATTTGTGTTCTCTGCGTTCTTCGACAGTGAGAGCGATGTGATCACCGATTTCGAGGACGGGATCGACATCTTCTTCATCCGCCGCATCGATCCCGATACCGGCGTTGAGAACATCAACAACGGTGGCAACGGCCTCGCGGGTTTTGTTGCGGCGATGAATATCATCGACACAGACGCGGGTGCGCAGATGAGTGTCAACGGCAATGCGATCCTCGTCGAGGGCATCACCGCCGCACAGCTAACGGTGGATGACTTCAGCTTTTTGTGACCGATTATTAAACCTCTAAGTATTTGGATGCGGGCGAAGTCGCTTGGCGCGACCCCAACGAGATTGATCTAGAGCAATGCGGCGCGGGTGTTAGCCTGATATGTATTGGAAAGCGTGATCATACTCTGAGCCTGAGCCACTCTACCTTCGGCCGCAGGCAAAGAGTCCATAAAATGGTCAAAGGAGGGGCTAAGCGATGGGTGACGACCCATATAAAGTGCTGGGCGTCGATAAGTCAGCGACTCAGGATGAGATCAAGAAGGCCTATCGCAAGCTTGCTAAGCAATTGCATCCGGACCTCCACCCCGGCGATGCAGGTAAGAATGCCGAATTTCAAGCTGTTTCGGCGGCCCATGATCTGTTGAAAGATCCGGATAAGCGCAAACGCTTCGATGCGGGAGTGTCCCCCTAACCCAATGGGTCCTTCGCGGGATGCCTTCACGCGCGTCAGTGACCATATCAGCCTTCATAGCCTCGACCTGACCGCGGCCCGACTTGCCCAAGGCAATCTTCGTGATGAGCGTGTGGGGAAGCACTTTGCCGGACCGCTCAGCCTGACGTCTCTCATGCCTGGGGTGGAGCGAGACCTGCTGCATCTCCAGCATGCCATCGTGACGCAGTAGGGTGGCGATTGCGACGGCAGCCCCGAGGAAGTTCCGGTTCATGGCGAGTTCTTCGTCGATCATGCCATCCGGAACCGGCATTCCGACGGCTTCGAGAAGCCCGCGAGTAGGCGTCGGGACTACCTCAGCCTTCATTCCTCTTGTGACCATGCAGCAGGTGCTTGGGCCGACAGTGTTCTGGCGGATGGCGAAGCGCTGAGTGTAGATATCTCCCTCGACCTGAGTAACCAAGCCAAGCACGGAGCCGTCATTCTGCCGTTGGCTTCCATCTTCCCCTGTGAGAGGGGGCATGATGGCCATCGTCGGAAACGGCAGCTGAACCTGGGAGTAGAGCTCGTCCAGACCATCTCGTTTCATCTCGTTGACCAACTTGCCCATCATCCAATAGGCATCGGCATCGATCCGGAAAACTTGGGCGTCCTCAAGGATGGCGAGAGACCGCTCCCGATAGTCTAACAGCTGACCCATCAGGCCTGCGGGTAGCTCGGCCTGGCGCACCCCCTGCATCTTGAGGATTTGCTCAGGATAATCAGTGAAGAAGAGCTTCAGCTCCTTGACCATGTTTACACCTGCCTTTGAAGCCGAAGCAGACCCGATGACGGCGTTGCCGTCAAGATGGACTGACTTGCGGTGAGAATTTACTCGCTCAGTTCAGACGGCACTTCTTGTCAGATATTGATGCTTCGTGCCCCGAACGGCCGCTTCCGAGAACACGCAGGGAAGCAACCGCGCACTCTCATCCGGCTGCTTCGCGAGATCGACCGGTTTCTCGACGGGGATGGGATATCGCCAGAACTACTCCGATCCGAACCGGGGTCAGGACACCGGCGGGCGGAAGAGATGTCGTGCCTTGAATGCGACATGTCAGGCCTGTCCATCCAAGGAGGTCTGCTGCCCGAAAGCGGAGGCCCGATACGTCAACCGTGAAACCCACGAGGAAGCACGCGAGTTCGCCCGCGAATGCCGCAAGACCAAGGCTTACAAGGTATCCCGAGACAAGCGGAAGAAGGTGGAGATACCCTTCGCCAACTTGAAGCGCATCCTCGGCTTGAACCGGCTACGCCTGCGCGGTTTCAATGGCGCCAAGGACGAATTCCCCCTCGCCGCCATTGCCCAGAACCTCCGAAAACTCGCGAAGCTGCGGCCTCAGTGCGCCAACTCGGAGGCCATGGCATGAGCTGAGCGGCCAGATAAACGCCACAAGGCGGCGCGATGGGCGATTGCCCGGACCAAACGGCGACACCCAAGGCTGAGGGCAGCCAAAAACGCGTTCTCAGGCCGACATTTTCAACAAGATCCACCCTCAGTGTCGAGGGTTCCGGTCCGAGCTGCACCCTGACGACCGTTTGAAAAGGGGCGGGGACTCGTCGTCTGAGCCCAGAACAGGTGACATCTGTGACGACGATTTCAAGGCGCTCCGCGCTGTTATCGACAATTCAGCGGCGAACCATGGAAATGGCCACTGGTGAATGTCAGCAACAAGCTCAGTCTGGAAGCGGATGCTAAACATCCATCGGTCCCGCTCATCTACCCTGATTTCGACCTAGAACGAAGGCGGCCCAAGCATCCATCATCTCGCGCTGATTTTCCAGCATGTTCAAACGCTGGTATGATCGTAAAAGCTATACATAGTGATTTCCACGACGTCGCTTTATCCTCAAGTGGGACCCTTGCCGCCTGATACTTCTGCAGGCAAAAGAGCCCTTCAAACTGTGAAGCCAGAGGATTGGTCAAGGAAATGCGCAGGCAGGTCGATCTTCTGACGGGCATCTTGCTGGTTGGGATCACATGTCTTGTGATCTTTCACGAATGGCATGTCGCGGAATGGATGGCACCGGTGAAGCCAGTGCTTGTGGTTTTGACCATCACGATCTTCGCAGCGCAGGTGCGTCTTGCACGCAAGGCGTTTGTCGCGGTTGCCCTAGGACTTACGCTGGCGCTTGCCCTCAACGCGCATGACTGGCAGGAGACGGTTCTGGATGGATTGCGCTCAGCGGCGTTCATCGCGGCGTTCTTCTCGGCGCTGTCGACCTTGCGCAATGTCGCGCAAACCTCGCCTGCTGTGCAGGCAGCGGGGAGGTTTCTTTCCGGTCAGCGGCCCGGCCGTCGCTATCTGGCGCTAACCCTAGGTGGACAAGGCTTCGCGTTGTTGCTCAATTATGGTGCGATCCAGTTGTTGGGCGCTCTGGCGCTGGCTAATGCTGGTTCGGAGCCTAATGCCGAGGTGCGCGGCCACCGCATTCGACGGATGCTTCTGGCGATCCAGCGGGCCTTTGTATCGACCCTACCCTGGTCGCCCCTGTCCTTTGCTATGGCAATTTCGGTGAGTGTCGTTCCTGGCACGAGCTGGGCACAGGCGATGGTGCCAGGGCTCATCTCCTCGGTGCTGCTGGCCGGGGTTGGCTGGGGACTGGACACCGCGTTCAAGCCAAGGCTGAGCGTGACACCACAACGCCAGGAGCCAGAGGGCTCTTGGGCCCTCATGTTGCCGCTGCTGGCGTTACTAGGGGTTCTTGTGATCAGTGTGATCATTCTGTCCGCGATTACGGACGTGCGGATCGTTGGGCTGGTCGTTGTCATTGTGCCGGTGATCGCACTGGTGTGGATGACCATCCAGCATTGGGCGCACGCACCTGTTCGATCGGTGGTGCGACGGGTCGGTGACTACGTGCTCAAGGAACTGCCGGGATATCGTGGAGAACTCACGCTGCTGATGATGGCAGGGTATATTGGCACCGTGGGGTCAGCCTTGCTGGCGCCGTTGATGCAACGCGCGGGGCTAGATCTGTCGGTGCTGCCGCCCTGGGTGATCCTCGTGGCCTTTGTCTGGCTCATCCCGCTGGCGGGGCAGCTCGGGATGAACCCGATTCTTGCGGTGACGCTGATCGCGCCGCTCATTCCGGGCGCCGAAAGTTTGGGCGTGACGCCGACGGCCATCGTCGTGGCACTGGTCGCCGGCTGGGCGCTGAGCGGGGCCAGTTCGCCCTTCACCGCGACAACGCTGCTGATCGGGTCTTTCGCGGGCATCAGCGCGCTGCGTGTTGGATGGGTGTGGAACGGCGTCTATACCCTGCTCAGCGGTGCGGTCCTGTCGATCTGGGTGGTGCTTTACGCCTTCGTGCTGTGACAGTCCAACCCGGCGTCATTGGTCAGGCGAGGTGGGCAGACGATAGACATGGGGACGCAGCCCCGGATTTGTGAGCTGTGACGGGTCATGCAGGTCTGGCACCTCGGTTCGGCAGTGTTGTCGGCGTTGTGAAGCAGCCAGTCGAGGGTATATCATCCTGAGGTGGATGACACTGCGGACCCGGCTACGTGTCCGTCTGATCAAGGAGATCCATTGTGAAACCTGTAACGCCCCTCGCGACTCTTCTCCTGCTCACCAGCCCGGCATTTGCCGAAACGTGGCGGTGCGAGGTGCCCTATGACGAAGTTAACGGTGGCGGCCATGTCACCATCGAAGACGACCAACTGGTTTTCGTGTCCAACTGGCCGCATCGTGACCACGAAATTCTGAAATGCACCAAGAGCGGTTTAACAAGTGAATGCGTGTCGGCGGATCTTGCCGCGAATAGGAATGGCGGCGCGTCCGTATTTGCGAAGCTCCTTTCCATCGCCTGGCAAAAGGACGGTGGCCCTCCGACGACGATCACAACACGGCGGCTTTCCGCGATCTTCTACGCCCATGAAAACGGCTATGCGATGGCCGAGGCATTTCCCTCCATCGGTTACCGGTTTCCTGTGACCGACTGCAAGGCAGACTGACCGAATGAAAGGAAGATAGACTGGTCCTGACTGGAGTGCCCCACTGAAGCGATCCACCAACTGGGATAGTATCATCCCAGTTCAGGAAGACCAAGAGATGGCTGGAAAGCGAGATAGACCCGATGAGCCCGAAGAGATTGTGCTGAAGTTGCGGCAGGTTGAAGTGCTGCAAGGCCGCAGCGCACCCTGGCGTTGCGGTATGGTCGCTGATCGATGGGTCAGTCCATAGAGGTAAAGGAGACGCCTATGCGGCCCCGAGGTCGGTCTGGTCGGATTCTGACAGCCAGTCGTTGCGCTCCGCGCTATCCAGGATCACCTGCATTCAGTCATGGACGGGCGTGACGGTGCCATTCAGGACGGGCGTTATGGCTTTGCAACTTGGATCTGTCGCAATGACCGGGGGGGGGCAGGCGTGACCTTGCCTCGTTGCGCGCTATGTCTCCTATTTCGATACGTGGATGGATGAGCACCGGTGCACAAAACGAGCGTCTTGAAACAGGTTTTCATTTCTGCCCTCTTGATCGCGGGGGCAGGTCTGGCGTGGCAGTATCGCTCTGAGCTGCGCAGCGCGATAAATCCGCCTGATGCGCAGCACGCCGAGCAAGAGGCACAGGCGCCTGGCGTTCCGGTGATCGCCGCAGAGGTGATCACCATGCCGGACGATCTGACCTTTTCCGCCATCGGCACCGGATTTGCGCTGCGGTCGGTCACGCTACGGGCGCCGGCGAGCGGCGAGATTACCGACCTTGCGATCGCGCCGGGGGCACGGTTTGCGGCGGGTGATGTCTTGTTGCACCTTCGAGATACCGACGAGCGGCTGGCGCTGGCGCTGGCCGAGGCCCGGCTGGAGCGCGCCACCTCGGAACGCAATCGCTACCGGGCGTTGCAGGATACCGGTGTGGCCGCAACGGCGCGCTTCGAAGAGGCCGAGACCGATTTCAAGGTGGCGCGCATCGCTGTCGAGCAGGCCCGCGCCGATCTGGAGGATCGGACGCTGCGCGCGCCCTTTGACGGCGTATCGGGGCTGGCAGGCGTCGAGGTGGGCGACAGGATCGCCGTCGATGACGCGATTGCCAGCTATGATGACCGCAGCAGTATTCTCGTGGAATTCGATCTGCCCGAGACACTGCTGAGCCGGGTGCGGATCGGGTTGAACATCAGCGCGCAGACCCCGGGCGTGGAGGGACGAAGCTTTGACGGCGAGGTGATGGCCATCGACAGCCGCGTCGAGGCCGACACCCGCACCGCGCGGGTGCGCGCCGCCATCGACAACGCGGCCGATCTGCTGCGGCCTGGCGCATCGTTTTCGATCCGGCTCGACCTGCCCGGCAACAGCTATCCGGCGGTGCCGGAACTGGCGCTGCAATTCTCGCGTGGGGCGTTGCAGGTCTGGCGCGTCTCGGATGGCGCGGCGGAGCCGGTGCCGGTAAAGCTAGTGCGTCGTCGCGACGGTCAGGTGATCGTGGATGGTGCCTTGTCCGAAGGGGACCGGATCATCGTGGAGGGCACGCAACGGTTACGCCCCGGTATTGGGGTCAATGTGCTTAACGACCCGGATGCGGTCCGCTCATGAGCATGGGGGGGCGTGGCATTTCCGATCTCAGCGTGCGGCGGCCCTATCTGGCAGCTGTTATGAGCCTGTTGATCGTGATCGCGGGCGTTGGCGCGCTGTTTGGGATTGAAGTGCGGGAATTGCCCGATGTGGACCGGCCCATCGTTTCGGTGCGCGCCAATTATCCCGGTGCCTCGCCAACCACGGTCGATGCCGAGGTCGCCTCGCTGGTCGAGGGCGCAGTGGCGCGGGTGGCGGGGGTCGAGGCGGTGCGGACCTCGTCGGAAGAGGGCAATTTCCGGATGCGGGTAGAGTTCAGCTCGGATCGTGATCTGGCCAATGCCGCAAATGACGTGCGTGAGGCGGTGAGCAGGGTCGAGCCACGGCTGCCCGACGGGGTCGAGGATTTGTTCGTCGTCAAATCCGAGGAGGATGCCGATCCTATCGTTGATATCGCGTTATGGAGCGATGAGCGATCGATAGGTGAATTGACCTGGCTGGTCGAGGATGCCATCGCCACCGAGTTCACTGCCGTGGATGGCGTGGCCGAGGTGGTATTGTTCGGTGACCGACAGCGAGTGTTGCGGGTTGAGGTCAGTCCCGACGGACTCGCGGCCTTCGGCCTGTCCATCGGTGAGGTGGCAGATGTCTTGCGCGCAGCACAGTTCGACGTGCCGGTGGGTAGTTTTTCCTCTGGGCCGCTGGAAGTGCTCGTGCGCGCCGATGCCACCGTGGCCGAGCCACGGCGCATTGAGGAACTGCTTCTGAACGATCGGGTGCGGCTGGGCGACGTGGCCGAGGTCTATTTCGGGCTGGCCACGCCCGACAGCATTGCGCGTCTTGACGGGCGGCTGGTGGTGAGCCTCGGGATCGTGCGGCAGGCGCAGTCCAACACGGTGCGCATCTCAGACGAGGTGAGCGGCGCGATTGAGCGTTTGAAGCAGCGCTTTCCCGATCTCGGCTTTGCCGTCACCAGCGATGACGCGGTGTTCATCAAGGGCGCTATTGCCGAGGTGCTCAAGACGCTTGCGGTGGCGCTGCTGATCGTGATCGCTGTGATCTGGGTGTTCTTCGGCCGTCTCGGGGCCACGCTCATCCCCGCCGTTACCATCCCGATTGCCTTGGTGGGATCGGTCGCTGGAATTTACCTGATGGGGTTCTCGATCAACCTGATCACGCTTCTGGCGCTGGTGCTGGCCACCGGGCTGGTGGTGGATGATGCCATCGTCGTGACCGAGAATATCCAGCGCCGCAGGCAGGAAGGGATGGGCCGCCGCGCCGCCGCCGTTCTGGGGTCGGGGCAGGTGTTCTTTGCGGTGATCGCCACCACGGTGACGCTGATTGCGGTCTTTGTCCCGATCTCCTTTCTGCCGAGCGATGCCGGGCGGCTGTTTACCGAGTTCGGCTTTGTGCTGGCGGTGACGGTGGCGATCTCGTCTTTTGTCGCGCTGACCATGTGCCCGATGCTGGCCTCTCTGTCCGAGGGGCTGGGGCGTGGCGGCGGACTATTTGCTGCGCCGGGGCAGCGGCTGGCGGCGCTTTACGGCGCGCTTATCCGCCCGATGATCCGCGCGCCGCTGGTGACGCTGGTGGGTGCCACGCTGATCGCCGGTGGCGCGGTCTTGGTCTACGAGCGTCTGGGCGAGGAGTTGGTTCCGCAGGAGGATCGCGGCATGGTCTCGGTCTTGGTGCAGGGACCGGATGGCACCGGGCTCGACTATACTGACCGGCAGGTGGTGCAGGTGGAGGACATGCTGTGGCCCTATGTCGAACAGGGCGTGGCGCAGAGCCTCTATTCTATCACCGGGCGCTATGACCTCAATCGCGGCAGCATCGGTGTGCGGCTCGTCCCGTGGCAGGAGCGCACCCTGTCGCAGGCCGATATCGAGGCGGAAATCCGCGACGAGCTGGAGGCTCTGCCGGGCGCGCGCCCCAGCATCCGTAGTGGCAACAGCCTCGGGCTGGGCGGCGGATCGGACGGCGGCTTGAGCATCGCGCTGACCGGGCCGAATTACCCCGAGATCGCCGAGGCCGCCGATACTTTTGCGCAGGATTTGGCCCACGTGTCGGGGCTGTCGGGTATCCGGGTTCAATATCAGGCGACACAGCCGCAGCTCAGTATTGGGGTTGACCGGCAGCGCGCCTCGGACTTGCGAGTGCCGATGTCCACGCTTTCGGGCACGCTACGGGCGCTTGTCGACGAGGACGAGGTGGCTGAATTGACCATCAACGACGAGGCGGTGCCGATCCTTCTACAATCCGCCCAAGGGGTCGTGCGCGACCCGGTTGATCTGATGAACCTCAACATCCGCTCGGACGCAGGCGACCTGGTGCCGTTGAGCCAGATCGTCACTCTCAACGAGCGCGGCGTTGCGGCGGAGCTTGACCGGCATGAGCAGCGTCGCGCCATCGAGATCGACGCCTCGGTGTCGCCGGAGGTGACGCTGCGCGAGGTGATCGACGAGGTGCGCGCGATGGGGCAGGAGCGGCTGCCGCCGGGCATCGGTCTCATCTTTCTGGGCGAGGCAGCGTCGCTTGATGAGACTTCCTCGGCGCTGGCGGCGACCTATGTGATCGCGCTTCTGGTGGTGTTCCTCGTGCTGCTCGCGCAGTTCGAGAGTCTCACGAGCGCTTTGGTGGTGATGACGACGGTGCCCTTTGGTGTCTGTGCGGCGATCTATGCGCTGCTGCTCACCGGCACGACGATAAATATCTACAGTCAGATCGGGGTGCTGATGCTGATCGGGGTGATGGCCAAGAATGGTATCCTGTTGGTCGAGTTCGCCAACCAGCTGCGCGACGAGGGTCACGAGGTGATGGATGCGGCCTACGAGGCCGCGCTCGCACGGCTGCGCCCGATCGCGATGACGCTCATCTGCACGGTGATGTCGGGCCTGCCGCTGATCCTTGGGGCCGGTCCGGGGGCCGAGGCGCGCGCTGCGATCGGCTGGGTGATCGTGGGCGGTCTGGGCATGGCAGCTGTGTTCACCCTGTTCCTGACACCTGCCGCCTATGCGCTGATGAGCGGGCTGACAAGGTCGCGTGCCTCCTCGTCCGAGGCGCTCGACCGGGAATTGCGTGACAGCGGTGCCTGACCGCGCGCTGATCTTGTCGATCGAAGGTCTTCCGGACATTACCGCCAACATCCATCCCAGATGCGCCAGGCGCATCTAAGGCTCGATCAGCGCCTCTCCTTCATCCTGGATCCCAAACCGCGCGACCGGATGGTGCCTGACACGGTAGGCGGCACCGAGGTCGGTCTGGTCGGACCCTGACAGCCAGTCCTCGCGCTCTGCACTGTCGAGAATCACCGGCATGCGGTCATGGATCGGCGTGACGGTGTCATTTGCCGCGCGCGTGAGGATCGCGCAGGTGCGCAGATCGTTCCAGACGGATAGGAGACCTGCAAACCACAGCGTCTCCTCGTTGTCGGTGCTGGCGAAGAAATGCGGCTGCTTGGGGCTTTTCGTGCCGGTCCACTCGTAATAGCCGCCAGCGGGGATCAGGCAGCGACCATAGCGCCATGCCCCGCGAAAACTGGGCTTGGTCGCGGCCTCCTCGATCCGCGCATTGATCGTGCTGGCGCGCCAGTCCTTCAGATCACCCTTGTGCCAGCTCGGAATCAGGCCCCATCGTGCGCAGGTCAGTTCCTCTCCATGAAGCACATAGACCTCCTGTGTCGGCTTGATGTTGAACCGCCGCGGAAAGGGCGTGATCTTGATCTCGGCGAACTCGAATTCGGTGCCGCGCAGGTTTGGGTCTATGAAGCGTCCACACATGGGTGGACTGTGGCAGGTCTCGTGCTGATTCTACAAGTTGCAGTGATGGGGGCGGGACACGCAGTGATGGGGTAGGAACAGGTTGTGGTGCCTTGGTTGGACCGACCTTCTTGACGCAACGTCATCTAGTCCGTTCTTAGGCAGGTTACACGGTTACAAAGCTGACCATAACCTATTGTTTTTATTATCAACAGGTCGTTGTCCAGCCTCTCACCCTCCCCCCTCCCGCGACCGCCATGACCGGCGTTCGACACCTCGCTCAGGTGGGCGTCCGACGGTCCTTGATATCGACGGCCACAGGATCACCCCCCGACGACCCGGTCTTCCACAGCGAGAACGCCACCCCCGTGCCAAGAATGGCAAAGGTGATGCCCAGCGACCATGCGGGCGGAAACTTCTCCCAGTCCATCGCCTCCGCGACAAAAATCTTGGAGCCGATAAACACCAACAGAACCGATAGCGCGTATTTCAGATAGGCAAAGCGGTGCAGGATCGCCGCCAGTGCAAAGTAGAGCGCGCGCAAGCCAAGAATCGCAAAGATGTTCGAGGTGTAGACGATGTAGGGATCGGTGGTGATGGTAAAGACCGCCGGAACCGAGTCGACGGCAAAAACGATGTCAGCGACTTCGATCACGATCAGCGCAAGAAGCAGCGGCGTTGCATATCGCACCATACGGCCCGTTTCGGGATGCGGCTTTCTGACCAGGAAACTATGGCCGTGCAGGTCCTCCGTCACGGGAATCCGCCGCTTGAGAAACCGGATCAGCCCGTTTTCCTCGAACGTGTGTTCCTTGTCGGCGACAAAGAGCATTTTGACCCCTGTAAAGATCAAGAAGGCCGCAAACAGATAAAGGACCCAGTGATACTGCTCGACGATGGTAGCGCCGAGGCTGATCATGATGCCCCGCAACACGATCACCCCAAGAACGCCCCAGAACAGCACCCGGTGCTGGTAGGCGCGCGGGATTGCGAAGAACCCAAAGATCAGGGCGATCACAAAGATATTGTCCATCGCCAGTGATTTTTCCACCACGAAGGCGGTCAAATACTGGGCCGTGGCCGTGGCATCCATCTGCCACCAGATGAAACCGGAAAAACAAAGGCCGAGCGTGATATAGAGCGCAGACAGCCTGAGGCTTTCAGCCACCCCGATCTCATGGTCATCCTTGTGCAGAACACCAAGGTCAAAGACCAGCAAGGCCACGACAATCGTCAAAAAGACAAGCCACATCCACAGCGGCTTGCCCAGAAAGAGCAGAAACAGGATTTCCAAGACAGGACCCTCTCGAGCGGGGTTACGCGCCAGACAAACAACCGCTCAGAACCAGATCCAAACCGGGCATGTCACAAGCGCAGGTGTTCACATGTTACGGTCCGACATCACGATGGGAGACCATCGTCAGAGGGGCCCGGTCCGTCATCAAGAGATCGTGGGTCTCTCACGGCACTTCAAGCCCCGGTGAAAGAAATCCACCGGACCAAATGGCGACACCGGCACCGACGCCGGTGTCGCCATCACCGCTCAGGCGTCAATATTTGCGAACTTGTGATTTGCCTTCCACTTTGGAACATCGCTGCGATCCAACCCCAAGAATAGAACGATGTTCTTGGCGACATAAAGCGTGGACCAAGTCCCGATGACCACACCAAACACCATGGCAAAGACAAAGCCACGGATCACATCGCCGCCAAAGACCAAAAGCACGATCAGCGCGATCAGCGTTGTCACCGCAGTCATCAACGTCCGGCTCAATGTCTCATTGGCCGACAGGTTCATCAGCTCGCGCAACGGCATGACCTTGAACTTCGTCAGGTTCTCTCGCAGCCGGTCAAAGATCACGACCGTATCGTTGACCGAATAGCCCAGAATCGTCAGCAACGCCGCCACGATGGTCAGATCGAACTTGAACTGGAACAGCGCAAAGACACCGATCGTGACGATCACGTCATGCGCCAGCGCCGCCACAGTGCCGACGGCGAACTGCCATTCGAAGCGCATCCAGACATAGACGAGAGTCCCAAAGGCGCCCGCCCCGACCGCCATCAGCGCCAGCCAGATCAGCTCAGCCGAGACCTTGGGGCCAACCGAATCCACCGCCGTGAACGCAATGCCCGGATCGACCGTACGCAGGGCCGCCTGCACTTGCTGGACGGTTTCGGCCGATATCGCCTCACCACCATCCTGCGCCTGCACCCGGATCATGGCAACGTGCTGATCCGCCCGAAAGCCCGGATCGAACACCTCCGTAATCGCCACATCTCCAAGCTGCAAACCGGACAGCGCCGCACGATACGCTTCCAGATTGATCTCTTGCGTGGCCTCAGTCCGAAAGGTCGTTCCCCCCTTGAAGTCGATCCCAAAATTGAGGCCCAGTGTCGCCACCAGCAACAGCGAGGCTACAACCGCGAAAACCGAGACCCCAAAGGTGGCCCATTGTGCCCGGAAAAAATCTATCGTGGTCCTGTCGGGCGCCAGCTTGATCCAGCCCTTCAAAGTGATGGAGCCCGGTTTGCGCCACCACATCCAGGTCTGGATGATCAAGCGCGTCACATAGATGGCGGTAAACATCGACGTCACAAGACCAAGCCCCAGCGTTACCGCAAATCCCCGCACAGCCCCCGAGCCAATGGCAAACATGATCAGTGCCGTCAGCAACCCGGTGATATTGCTGTCCAGAATGGCCGAGAGCGCCCTTTTAAAGCCAAGCTCGATGGCGCTACCGGCAGAGCGCCCCTGTCGCAACTCTTCCCGGATACGCTCAAAGATCAATACAGTCGCATCGACCGCCATGCCCATGGTCAACACGATCCCGGCAATGCCCGGAAGGGTCAGGGTGGCCCCGATTACCGACAGCGCC
Organism: Roseovarius sp. MBR-51; assembly: GCF_053628575.1. NCBI lineage: Bacteria > Pseudomonadati > Pseudomonadota > Alphaproteobacteria > Rhodobacterales > Roseobacteraceae > Roseovarius > Roseovarius sp. MBR-51. The sequence continues at coordinate 482,193 of NZ_JBRJGQ010000001.1, read as the reverse complement.
GCAATGAGAAGCGCCATGTTGAGGCTCAGCGCAAAAACAGCCATGACACCGAAACTGCCATAACACGCCACCATAAAGACGATCACGGCCACCATACCGATAGCAGCCGCACGCTGGCCCGCGTCGATGCTGTCCTGCCCCAGTTCCGGACCGATGGTGCGTTCCTCGAGAAAGATCATTTCCGCCGGCAAGGCTCCTGCGCGCAACAGCACGGACAATTCGTTGCTGTCCTCGATCGTAAACTGCCCCGTGATGATCCCCGACCCGCTGGCAATATGGCTCTGAATCACCGGGGCGCTGATCACCTCGTTGTCCAGAACAATCGCAAAGGGCTGGCCGATATGAGTGGCGGTATAATCGCCAAAGGCCCGTGCGCCCGTGGGATCAAAGCGAAAGCTCACGGCCGGGCGGTTGTTCCGGTCAAACATCGGCTTGGCATCGACAAGATTGTCACCGCTGACGACCGGGGTTTGATCGACCCTATAGAACGACCCCGCATCCTCCAGCGACGGCAGGATAAGCGTGCCGGGCTCCGCCACCGCATCCGCAGACGCAGCACGACCGATGACTGGATTAAACGTCAGCCGCGCCGTCGTGCCGATCAACGCTTTCAACTCAGAGGCAGATCCGATGCCTGGAACCTGAATCAGAATGCGGTCAGCCCCCTGTCGCTGGATCGTCGGTTCGCGGGTGCCGACCTCATCGATCCGGCGGCGGATGATCTCGAGGCTTTGCTGCACCGTGCGTTCATCCGTCACTGCGCGTTCCGCCTCTGACAAGCTCACACTCAGAACGCCGCCTTCGGCGATAACGTCGATGTCTGTCTGACCCGCCCCGGTCAAGGAAACAACGGGCGAGGCCAAAGCCCGGATTGCGGCCAGTGCCGCCTCGGTCCCGGCAGGGTCGGACAGGGCGATCCGCAATTCACCCGCTGCAGCCTCTTCTCGGTGAAACGTTCCGACCTCGTCCCGGACGTCGCGCAGCGCATCCCGGACTTGTGGCCAAAGCGCGTCCATCCGCGCCGCATAGACGTCTTCGACCTGAACCTCGACCAAAAGATGCGCACCACCGCGCAGGTCGAGTCCCAAGCTGACCAATCCTGACGGAAGCCATGACGGCCAGCCCGTCAGATCGGCCGCCTGCGCGGATGGCACAGCCCCGGTCTCAGCCTGAAGCGTGACAGCATCGTTGTATCGCTCGACCTGAGGGTAAAAGGCATTGGGCAACGCAACGACGAGGCCCCAGAGGCAAACGCTCCATATCAAGAGGCGTTTCCAGAAAATGGTATTCAGCATGATCGTGTCCTTGAACCGACACTGCCTGACGGGCATCGCGCCCACGCCGGCAACGTCGATTAGATCGGGGAAAGAATGTGGATCGGCAGGACAGTCACTCCAGAGCCCTTGTCGCCAGCACAGCCAGCACCACGAGGCAACGGATCGAAAGATCACAAAGCCGCTTCGATGACGCGGCAGAGGTCAGAGCTGTCCACAGCCCTCACGATCCTGCCCGAGCATCAGGCGGCGGGCGGTGCCCTCGGGGAATGCGGCTGGTGCGCCCGGTCAACCGGGCAATCAGACCCGCATGCAACCCATCTAGCCCCTGACACCGACCCGCTTTCCCAAGCAGACGGGGGGACGCTCTGGATCGGGTCCACATCCGATGCATATCTGTCATCGGACGCGCGCTGCAACAGGCTGGTCTTGACCTCCAACGCCGCAAATTCGGGCGCCTCAGCACCGCTAATCGCGGCCAACCTCGCAAAAGGATCGGAGGTGGCATTGGTCGCACCAACACCCCCTGCCCAGACCAGCAGCAACGACAGCACCGCAGCCCAAGCGGCAAGCACTTGGCGCGTTACGCGGGCGAAGGGAATTGCTGTCGTCATGGAGCGGATTATCTCACCAATTCAGCGCCAAGGCAATCTGCGGCAAAAGGCGCGCAACGCCCTGCCACGACGGACCTCACGTCACACTCAATGCGATCATGAGGACGGCTGTGACCCCACGCGCCAACTCCGCGTGGAGGCTCGGCCCCTCATACCGCGCCGACGATCTCCAGACCCCGACGAGCGCCACAAAGTTGTAGGGAAGTGAACAGCCATAGCCCACAAAAAGCGCAAGCCATGGAAGATCAAAGGTCATTAGACCGATAAACAGGATGCTGGTCGTCAGGTTGACGATTAGACCACCAACGATAGCCCAGGTCCAAAACGCGTCGCCAAGATTCAAGCTGCCCTGCCAGAGGGCCTGTAAGTGTTTCATCGCCCTAATCTGGGATGGGACACACACCAACACCAGCCCTTTGGCGCTCTATTTCAACACCAAATTCGCCGTCCTTGGAAACCAGTGCAAACTTTGCCTCTGCACCACGCATTCCGCATCACCACAAGATCGCCGATCGTCAGGATCGGTCGGGCTTGCGGGTCTGCACGCGGTTCGGCGGCCAGTTCGGATCGTCCCGCTTGACGGCACGCGCTGTCCAGATGCCAGCCGGCACACCAACAACAAGGCCCAGCACGCCAGCCGTCGCAAAGGCTGGCCAGGTGACCCATCCGATGCTGAGAAACGCAACGACAGCCGCACCCGCAATGGAACTTACCCAAAGCAGCACCATGAAAGTTCTCAGAGGAGCAGACATAACGACCTCCTTTCGCATTGGAACGTGTGATCGTCACCAATGACTACATGAACGCGCGCATGTTGGATAAGTTCCCTGTGCCGTCCAAGATCAGCGTAAATTTGCGCGATCCATCCAATGGAGCAATGCGCTTTGTTCGCAAGGCTGGGTCCCTCAATCGCGGCATCAATGGAACCAAAGGCAGGCTCAACGGGTTACAAAACCCTGACCTTGTTAAAACCGGAAACCGCTACGCGGTGCCCTCCAGATCAGGGATCACCTTGGGCCGCACGCTGGTGCGGTGCCAGACGTTAAGGAGACGCAACATGGACGAAGTCAAAACGGAGAAGACGCCCGAGACCACCCACACGACGATCACCCGCACCACCGAGAGATCATCGGCAAGCGGCGCGACCCTGTGGTTCCTGCTGGGCGGCATTGTCGTGGTCATCGCGGTGATCGGCTTTTTCGTCTTCGGCGATGGGGTGCCATCAACGCAATCCGCCGCACCGACGGACGGCGATGTCTCGGTCACAGTGGAAACGGACAATACCCCCAACCCCGCTCCGGAACCCGCAGACGCTGAACCCACCGGATCGGACCCCGCAACAGCCGCGCCCGCCGACTCTGCTCCCGCCAACGCCGAGCCCGAGGTGGCACCGCAAAGCGAATAAGACAAAGGGCGTTATGGCACCGAAACCCGAACCAGCCATGCCGCAACCAGCGCCTCAGGCCTGGCGCAAGCTCGGTCTGAGGCAGGCTTATCCGCAGTACCGGGACCGCACATCTTGGCGGGGCACTGTATACGCATAGGACGTCGGCTCAAAGGGTCTGGTTTTGCCCGGAAAATCTCCGCTCACCCCCGGCAGTTCCTTGCGCTGGGTCTCATGCTGCCTTTGCCGCTGCCGATCCCACTCCCGCACACCAGCCTGTGAAGACTCGATCCGTCGCGGGAAGTCAGGCCTGAATGACTGGCAAATCAGTTGATCGCTCAGCGTGGCCTCGGCAAACTGGCCGGGCTTACGGTTCCGCAGGTTGACCATGTGACCCGCCTTGACGCCCAGTCCTCGCGTTTCAAACACAAGAGGATCTCGCAACTCGAAAACATCCGTTTTCTCCCCCGGACCAAAGAGAGCATCCTCCCCCTGCCAGATGTTGCCAGCGGCAAATCGCAACCTGTAGGACCCCGGCGGAACCAGAATCTTAAAGAAATCTCCGCCTTTGATATAGGCGGCCAAAGCCGCCGCGCCGGTCTCGGCATCACTCAGGGTCAAAAAATAGTCCTCCCCCGGCAAGGTCTTGACCTGAAGCGGAAACACCGCAGGCAATCCGGTCTTGTTCCACATCAGCCCGGCAGAGGGAGCAGGATGCGCCATGTCGGCCTCGGCGCGCACGAGGGGTGCAACCACGCCAAGCAACAGCACAAGCATCAGCCCTGCCACCTGTCTGCCGTGGATCAGTTTCATCACATCACCCTCATCACCAGACGCCGCCACGATCATTCTGACACAGGACACAGGACGGCCCGCACCCTCTTTGCCATCCTATCAGCTAGACCACCGCGATAGAAGTCCAGGGATCACACCCGATTTATCAGGAAAGCTCTATCGCAGGTCTCCCTCAGAGCTTGCGCAAATAGGCCCAGGACACATATCCCCGCAACCCACGCGCCCGCGCCAAAGAAACCTCACACCAGCGTGTGCCGCCGGTCTGCTGGCAGCTATGCACCCGCAAAACGGTCCCATTCGGCAAACCGACAATCACACTATACCCAATGCCCGGTCCGCCCCGCATTTTCAGCATGTCGTCGCCCTCGACCCCATGCACCTCAAAGCTCCCGAGCGAGGCCGCCATCGCGGGGTCGGCCTCCATGCAACTTAGCAGCATAACCGCCGCCAACGCGCTCCAAAATGCCTTGCGCATCACAGTCTCCACCTTGCTCGCTCACCGCATGTTCTACGCGCTTGAGGTGTCAAACGGAATAGAAAGCTGTCTCAAGACCGCCCACCTGTCACCGGCCCCACGCCAGTCTTACGCCTCACAGGATGACACCATCACGAAATCCTCCAGAAGCGCGTGGAACAGTGCGGGCTTTTCCAGATGCACAGCATGGGCGGTGCCCGGCACAACGGCCAACACGGCATCCGGCAACCCCTGCCAGAGCGCTTCGACCTGCGGCCAGCGATAGGAGCGATCGCCGTCCCCCCAGAGCACCAGCGTCGGCATGGTCAGCCGGCCCAGCGCCGCACGCCCATCCCAGAGGCTCATCGCGTCCAAACCCGCCAGCGCCGCCCTCTCGCTGGCCTGCGCCCCCAGCTCGGCCACGATGTCAAACCCCTGCGCCGCGGCCCCTGCCCGGAACCAAGTCGCCCCGATCCGCCGGATCGTCTGTGCCACGCCCTCACTGCGAATACGCGCCCGTGAGGTCTCCAAGAGTTCAAACCGGTCCGGCATCGCCCCCAACGGGCCGGTGCCATAGAGGATCAACCGCATGATCCGATCCGGATGGGTCGCGGCGATCTCCTGCACGATCATACCGCCCATGGAATGCCCCAGCAGGATGATCTGTCCCAGACCCAGTTCATCCAAGAGATCCACCACCGCCGCACCAAAGCTCGCGATTCGATCAGCGGGTGGCAACGCGGCAGACCCGGCATAGCCCGGCAAATCCGGGGCAATCACGTCAAAACGCTCCGAGAACCGCGCGATCTCAGCCTGCCATTGCGCCGATCCGCCCAGATACCCATGCACCAGCACCAGCGGCAGGCCCACACCCGCCCGCCGATAGCCGAGTCCGCGCTGGCTGATCAACGCATCTGATCGGGCAGCCACAATGCAGTCTCCGGCACAAGGATGAGAATGACGATCAAGAGCACAAGAGCCCCGATAAAGGGCAGACATCCCATGATCACATCACCGATGCTGACCTGCCCGCGCCCGATCCCTTGGATGACATAGAGATTAAGCCCCACAGGCGGCGTCAGCACCGCAATTTCCATGGTGATCGTATAGACCACCCCGAACCATATGAGGTCGAACCCGGCGGCAGAGACATCAGCGGAAAGATCGTGGGCAGGGTGATGAAGGTCATCGAGACCGGCTCAAGAAACATCCCCAGCACGATGTAGAAAATCAACACGATGGTCAGCACGACATAGGGCGACAGATCAAAGCTCAGGAACAGCTCCGTGAATTGCTGCGGCACCCGGTAATAGGTCAGCACAAAGCCAAAGAGCACCCCTGCCGACAAGAGCAGCCCGAGATAGCCCATGGTCCGCATCGTGGCAAAGAGCGCCTCCTTGAACCCCTGCCAGGTCAGCCCGCCGACACCAAAGGCAAGGATCACCGTCAGCAGAGCCGCCACCGCAGAGGCTTCGGTCGGGGTGGCGATCCCAGCATAAATCGCCACGGTGATCACCAATCCGATCAGGGCAATCGGTGCAATGGTGGCTGCAATCTGAACCAGCCCCATCTTGACGGCCACTTCGCGGTCCGGAATGTCACCCGGTTTCAGAATGCCCCAGACCAGCACCACCACCGCAAAAGAGGTGACAAGTATCAGCCCTGGAATGACCCCCGCAATAAAGAGATCGCCGATGCTCTGATCCGTGACGATCCCGTAAAACAAGAGGATGAGCGATGGCGGCAGAAGCACGCTCAGCGTGCCCCCCGCCGCCAGAACCCCAGACGACAGCCGCTTGCCATAGCCCAGCCGCAGCATCTCGGGCAGGGCCACGCCGCCGATGGTGAGCGCCCCCACCATGGACGAGCCACAGACCGCGCCAAACCCCGCGCAGGCCCCGATGGAACCATAGGCCGCCGAGCCGCGCACGCGCACGCCTTGGTGCAGGAACTGATAGAGATTGGGGCCGATGTTGGATTTGCCGATCAACTCGCCCAAAAACACAAAGAGCGGCACCGCAAGCAGGATATAGTCGATCCACACGCCCCAGAGCTTGAGTTCCGCCGAGGCGATCGAGGTCTCAAAGGTCTGGATTTGCCACAGGAACGGCAGTGACGCCGCCGCCAGCGCAAAGGGGATCGGCACCCCCACCGCGATCAGGAACATCAAGAGACCAAGCAGCCCAAGACCGACTTCATACCATTCCATCGCTCAAACCTCCGCCGCAGGCGTGCGTATGAGACGGATCAGCCTCAGCACCGCATAGATCGAAAACAGAACCAGCGCCAAGGCGCCCGGCGCCCAGAAGGCATAGCGCGGCCAGAGCAGGATTTCCGACGAGGCGCCCGAATTGAATGACCGGATCGTGGCACTCACCCCGGCCAGCGAAAAGAAAAGACCAACCCCCAGCATCACGCAGAGATTGAACACCGCCACCGCCTTGCGCAGACCGGCGGGCAGCGTATCGGTCAGCATCGTGACCTTGGGATAGGCATCCTCGCGCATCGCATAGGCAAGGCCCGCAAAGGCCACCGGAAAGAGCAAGAGCGCGGTCGCCTCTGTCACCATCCGGTCGGGGGCATTGAGCACATAGCGCGTAAAGACGCCGTAGCTGATCCACACCATCTGCACGAGCACGAGCACCGCCCCCGCCCCCGCGAGCCAGACGACCGCGCGCTCCACATGGCCGATCAGGCGATCAAGACCGCTTTGCATGGCTTGCCTCCTTTGGATGAAACGGGCGGCCCCCCGCAGGGATTGCGCGGGGGGCCTGTCAGATCACGGCGCGTGTTGCGCAAAGAGATCGCGGATCTTGCCGGCCATCTCCGGCCCGCAGGCCGCATCGACCGTCTCGTCCCACTTGCCCTGCACGCTGGCAATCAGTTCCATGCGCTTGTCCTCGGGGATCGCCACCGCCGCACCGCCGCCCTTCATCACCGCATTGCCGACGCGCTGATCCACCCAATCCTCATACCGGGGCTTCAGCCATTCTTCGGTTTCCTTGGCGGCAGCCATCACGGCGGCCTGTTCGTCAGCGGTCATGCCGTCGAACTTTTCCTTGTTCATCATGTATTGAATGTTGCCGTAAAAGAGGCTGGCCTTGACCATATAGGGCATCACATCCCAGAGCTTCCAACTGGAATAGGTGGCGACGCCCATGTTGATCCCGTCAACCACACCACGCTCGGCCGATTGAAACACCTCCTTGGGCGCGACAAAGACCGGCGCGCCGCCCCATGTCTCGATCATCAGGCTGACGAGCGGGCCAATGGAACGGACCTGCTTGCCCGCAAGATTGCCCAGATCGTCAATCGCCTCTTCAAACCACCATTCCTGATCATAGGAATAATTGGAATTGAACACCGGCACGAGGTTGATCGCCGCCGCCTCATCACGCACGATGTCGGCATAGGCGGCATCCATCTCGACCTGACCCTCGAGGTCAATCGCCACCGGATAGAGCGAGGTCACGCGGTAGCAGGGCAGGCGCTCATCGGCGGGCATCCAGCTCATGTCCGACACACCGCCCTGCACCGCGTCCACACCTTCGGACCAGCCATGCAGCGTGGAGGACGGGAAAATCTCGACCTTGACGGTTCCGCCGGTTTTCTCCGCGACCAACTCTGCGAAATGCACGAACCCATCATAGCGAATGTCAGCCTCGTTCACATAGGTGGACAGGCGGATCGTGGTCTCGGCCATGGCAGGCACAGCCACCGTGAGCCCAAGCGCTGTGGTGGCAATCAGTCCTTTCAACGACGTTTTCATCTCTCTCTCCTTGTTGGGGGCTGCGCGAGACCGTTCATGCGGCCTTCATTCTTTGATCTTGTCTTGAATGCTAGGACAGCCCCCCACGAGTCGGCCAATTCAAACATCTCATAAAACTATTCCGATGTTGCATGGTTGCCCCGACTGGCGCAGTCTGGTGGCAAAGAGAGGGCGCATATGGACATCAACTGGCTGCGCGATTTCGTGTGCTTGGGACGGACGCTGAATTTCACCCGCGCCGCCGAGGAACGCAACATCACCCAATCGGCCTTCAGCCGCCGTATCCGGTCTTTGGAAACCTGGATCGGAGTGCCCCTCATCGACCGCGCCAGCTATCCTGTGCAACTCTCCGAGGCGGGGCGGCAATTTCTGCCCGTGGCGCAACAGACGGTGGCGGACCTTACCGACACCCGTCAGGCGATCCGCGAACGTGCGCGCGGCCATGCCAGCTTTCAACGCTTTGCCGCCCTGCACGCCATTTCGGTCAACTTCCTGCAACCGCGCATGGCGGCCTTAGAGCGGGAATACCCCGAAATGCGCACCCGCGTCATCTCGGACAGCCTCAGCGCCTGTTGCCAGTTGCTCAGCGAAGGGGGCTGCGAATTCCTGCTGTATTATCGGCATCAGGACGTGGCCCCGATCCTTGACGAGACCCGGTTCAAGCGCAAGGACATCTGCGAAGAGCGCCTGATCCCCGTGGCCCAGCACGAGGCCGCCGCCCGCCATGGCTGGTCCCTGCCGCCGCGCGCGGGGCAAGAGGTGCCCTATCTCAGCTATGACCCCAACACCTTTCTCGGCACCGTGGTGGACCAGACCATCGGCAACCGCCGCCCGGCACTCAACCTGCGTTACATGGATGCGCTGGCCGAAGCCTTGAAACGCCGCACTCTGGCCGGGGCAGGGCTGGCGTGGCTGCCGGAATTTTCCATCCGTCAGGAACTGGCTGACGGCACGCTGGTCCGGCTTGGCGGGCGCGACTGGACTGCGACGATGACGATCTCGCTCTTTTGCTCACCCGAGCGGCTGGATGATCTGGGCCGCACGATCTGGGATCAGTTTTAGGGCGCGGTGCGCCCCATCGAACCCACACCCGTCCCGGGCTTGACCCGGGACCTCCCCAAGGCAGCGTCGAGGCTCGGGGGCCGGGGCGATATGAACCCGATCGGACGCCCCGTGCTTTAACTTAAACCGGAGCAATTAATATCGCCCGGAAATCGTTGACATTGGTCAGCGTCGGCCCCGTCACCACCTGCCCGCCAATCGCCCCAAAGAACCCATGCGCGTCGTTGATCGCAAGCGCGTGCTCAGGATCATCCCCGGCGGCCTTGGCCTGCGCCAGCGTATCCGGCCCGATCACCGCCCCTGCAACCTCTGCCGCACCATCGACGCCATCGGTGTCACAGGCCAGCGCGTGAATACCGCCCGCGCCCTTGAGGGCCAGCGCCAAGGCCAGCGCATATTCGGCATTGGGACCGCCCACGCCATCGCCGCGCCGTGTCACCGTCAGCTCGCCACCGGACAAGAGCAACACAGGTGCCGCCCCCGGTGCCAGCCCCGCCTGCACCTCACGCGCCAGCGTGGCGTGATCGCGTGCCACATCGCGCGCCTCACCTTCCAGCGCATCGCCAAGGATCTGCACCGTCAGCCCTTCGGCCCGCGCCACCTCTGCCGCCGCCTCCAACGATTGCACAGGGGCGGCATAGATCACATTTTCAACCCGGCTTAGCCGCACATCCTCCGGCGCCACAACGCCGCTCTGCCCCGCGAGCACCGCCTGCGCCGAGCCGGGCAATTCAATCCCGTAGCGCGCCACGATCCCGAGCGCCTCTGCCGTCGTGCTGGCCTCTCCCACCGTCGGCCCCGATCCGATCATCCCCGGATCATCCCCCGGCACATCGGAAATCAGCAGCGCATGCATCCGCGCCGGATAGGCCGCCGCCGCCAATTGCCCGCCCTTGACCCGGCTCAAATGCTTGCGCAGCACGTTCATCTGGCCAATCGGCGCGCCCGACGCCAAAAGCGCGGCATTGACCGCCTGCTTGTCCGCCAGCGTCATATCGCCCGCAGGCTGGACCAAGAGCGACGACGCCCCGCCCGACATGAGCGCCAGCACCATATCGCCCTCACCCAATCCCTCGACCAGCCGCAGCATGCGCGCCGAGGCCGCCAGCCCGGCGGCATCCGGCACCGGATGCGCCGCCTCGACAATCTCGATGCCCGCGCAGGGCCGCGCATAGCCATAGCGCGTGATCACCAGCCCCTCGCACGGGCCCCATTCCGCCTCGACCGCCTCGGCCATGCGCGCACTCGCCTTGCCCGCGCCGATCACCACGACACGGCCCTCTGGCCGCGCAGGCAGATAGGGGGCAAGGCTCTGCATCGGGTCGGCCACGGCCACCGCCCGGTCAAAGAGGCGGCGCAACAGGGTCTGGGGATCGGTCATGTTTCTGGGGTCTCCGCGTCAGTCGCGCGCACCCTATCGCGGGGCGCAGACCTGCGAAAGCCCCTCAGCGTGCCGCGCGCTTGGCTTCTCGCGCCAGATGCTTGGCATAAAGACGCGGCGCCAACACCCGCTCATAGATCAGCGACGCCACCTGCCGCAGCCCCGGCAAGGCCACGATCCGCGCCGCCCAACGATACCGCGGCAAGGCCGCCCAAAGCGCGGCAAAGGCATCGACACCCGAGAGCACATGGCCATTCTGCCGCACATGCAACCGCCGCGCCGCCTGATCGGGATCAATGCCCCAATGCTCAAGACCACCGGCGTTGAGGTCTTGGAAGGTGACAGGCAGGCCGTTCGCCTCCACATACCCCGCATAATGCACAATCTCGGCCCGGCAGACCGGACAGCGGGCATTATAGAGCACTTGGGTTTCCTGCGTCATCGCGGCCTCCTGTGCCGGGTAGGTAGGGTGAGAGGGAGACAGGGAAAGAGGCGCAGAATGTCGCGCCCCTGCCCCAAAGCGCGTCAGGCCCGCGCCACGACTTCGCGCGTAACCAACGCCCCATAAACGCCGCCAAGCACAGCCCCGAACACGACATGCATCACCAGCGTCATGACCGGCGCCATCATGCCGAGGCTCATGCCGAACACTCCGACCCCCGCCATGGGCATCATAACCACCATCATGATGAGCCAGGCCCCGATGGCGAAAAGGACACCTCTCACCCAGAATTGTTTGCCCGGCAGACTGGTCTCCACCACAGCAAAGCCACCCCCCCAGAGAACAACGCCGATCATGAAATGGACACCCCAGGCCAGCGCCGCAGAAACGCCCATCATCGCGGCGATCATGGCAATCGGATCGAGACCCGGCATCAGCCCCATGGCCCCTTTCATCAACATCATCAGCGACAGCACAAGCGTTGCCGCAAGACCTGCAAGCATTCCTTTTCCCACGTTGGACATGACAATTCCTTTCAAAGCCGTTCTCTAGGCGAACGTGCGATGAACACTCCAACCGCCCTCTAGTTCCGCCCGGTCGAGGCCAAGACCAACACGATTACGTGATCACTGGTCTGGACAGACGGCGATAGCGGCGTTGGGGAAAAGGTTTTTATTAACTAAATCAGTTGATTAATATGACCCGTCCGGCTCGGAAACGGATGGGTTTGGCATCCGTTGGGACCACTATAATGCGAGGCCCGCTTGTGGCCCGCTCGGTAGGTGAAACCCACCATCCTATCCCCGTGATTCCCGCGAAAGCGGGACTCTCCAACGTGACAAGAGATCCTCGGATCAAGCCCGAGGATGACGAGAAGGGGGCGAAATTGGAGCATCTCAAGGGGGCCGAAACTACCCCCCCAACCTTCCCCACAAATCATACTCCCCCGCCTCATCAACGACGACCGAAACGATATCCCCAACCGACACCGCCTCTGTCCCCTCGTCAATGAACAGGTTCCCGTCGATCTCGGGCGCGTCGGCTTTGGTGCGGCAGGTGGCGATGCCATCGGCGTCGATCTCGTCCACGATCACCTCCATCCGCTGCCCCACCTTGGCCGCCAGCTTGGCCTCGGAAATCGCCTGCGCCTTTTCCATGAACCGATCCCAGCGCTCTTGCTTGACCTCTGCCGCCACATGATCGGCCAAGGCGTTTGACCGGGCGCCTGCGACATTCTCGTATTGAAAACAGCCCACCCGGTCCAACTGCGCCTCATCCAGCCAATCCAAGAGCGTCTGAAACTCCGCCTCAGTCTCGCCCGGATAGCCCACGATAAAGGTCGAGCGCAGGGCGATGTCGGGGCTATCCCGCCGCCATGCCGCAATCTCGTCCAATGTCTTGGCCGCCGCCGCAGGCCGCGCCATGCGCCGCAATACCTCGGGATGCGCATGCTGGAACGGAATATCCAAATAGGGCAGCACCAACCCCTCAGCCATCAGCGGAATGAGATCGCGCACATGCGGGTAGGGATAGACATAATGCAGCCGCACCCATGCGCCCAGTGACCCCAGATCCCGCGCCAGATCAGTGATATGCGCCCGATGCCCCCGGTCCTCGGCATGGCGGATATCAACACCATAGGCCGAAGTATCCTGAGAGATCACCAGCAATTCCTTGACGCCGCTTTCCACCAGCTTGGCCGCCTCGCGGATCACCGCATGGGCCGGGCGGCTCTGCAACTTGCCGCGCATGTCGGGGATGATGCAGAATTTGCACTTGTGGTTACAGCCTTCGGAAATCTTGAGATAGCTGTAATGGCGCGGCGTGAGGCTGACACCAGAGGCGGGCAAGAGATCAATGAACGGATCGGGGCTGGGCGGCACCGCCAGATGCACGGCATCCAGCACCTGCTCGTATTGATGCGGCCCGGTCACGGCCAGAATACGCGGGTGATGCTCGCGGATATACTCCGGCTCTGCCCCCAGACACCCCGTGACGATCACCCGGCCATTCTCGGCCAACGCCTCGCCAATCGCCTCGAGGCTCTCGGCCTTGGCACTATCGAGAAAGCCGCAGGTGTTGACGATCACCGCATCGGCCCCGGCATAGTCGGCCGAAATCCCATAACCCTCGGCGCGCAGCCGCGTCAAGATCCGCTCACTGTCCACCAGCGCCTTGGGACAGCCAAGACTGACCATGCCAATGGTCGGCTGGCCCGCGCGGGGCGTGTCAGTCAGACGCGCACGCGGCGCGAGATCGGGGCGGAGGTTGGGAGGGTTCTGGGCCATGGGCGCGATATACTCTGCCCCCGCCCGCCCGCAAAGCCCAAAAGCGGTTGCCCCCCGCCACCCCACACGCCTAGACTGTGCCCGAGTGGAGCAGGCAAAGGGGGCGATGCCATGCGGTGGCTGTTTCGACTGTTGGGATTGGTTGTGGTCATGCTGGCCATCATCCTTGGCGCGCTCTTTTTCCTGCCCGGCGAACGCATCGCCCGCATCGCCGCCGATCAGATCACCAAGGCGACGGGCCGCCAGGTCACGATGTCCGGCGATACCAAGATCAGCTTTTATCCCATCCTCGGCGTGTCCACCGGCACGGTCGAGATTGCGAATGCCGATTGGTCCGACGCAGGCCCGATGCTGCGCGCCGACAGTCTCAAGATCGGGGTGGAGCCGCAGGCGCTCTTTGGTGGCGACATTCGCATCACCGGGCTAGAGGCGGTCAATCCCGAGATCCGGCTGGAACGCGCCCGCGACGGTCGGGTGAATTGGGAATTGGGGGTCGAGGGCGTGGCCCCCTCTGGGCAATCGGATGGCACCCTTGCCACCTCGAACCGCCTCGCGCTTACGCTTGACCGCGCGCTCATCACCGGGGCCAGCCTCAGCTATACCGATCACGCCACCGGCACGGTGCAGGCGTTCCGTAACATGGATTTCGATCTGCGCTGGCCCGATTACGACGGCACCGCAACCTTTGAGGCGGTGCTGCGCCAAACCGCAAACCCCGTGACCCTCGCAGGTCAACTCGATCAGGTGGGGCAATTCATCGACGGGGCGGTGACGGGTCTTTCGGCGCGGCTCTCGGGGCCGGGCGGCAGCGTGGCCTTTGCCGGGCGCGGTGGGGCGCAACCGCAACTCCAAGGGCGGCTCGACATCGACCTTGGCAATACCGATGCCTTTCTGGCAGCGCTGGGGCTGGACCGGCTGGAATTGCCGCCCAGCCTTGGGGCCAGCATCAAGGGCGGCACGGATCTCACCCTCACGGATGCGCTCGATCTCGCGCTGCGCAACCTCGTGCTCAACTTGGGCGGCAACGCAATTGCCGGGGCGGCGGATATCGCCCTTGCGGGCGATGTGCCACGCATCAACGCCCAACTCAACGCCGGCGCGCTTGACCTCTCCCGCTTCGCCGGGGCCGACAGCACCAGCACGGGCAATACCGATACCGGCTGGTCCAAGAGCGCGATTGACGCCAGCGCCCTTGGGCTGGCCAACGGCGAGGTCGCACTTGTCGCCGACAGCATCAATCTGGGCGATCTGAAACTGGGCAAGACCCGCAGCCTGATGACGCTGGACAATTCCCGCGCCGTGTTCGAGCTGCGCGAATTGCGCGCCTATGACGGGCTGGTCACCGGGCAATTCATCGCCAACAACCGCTCTGGCCTCTCGGTCGGTGGCAATCTCGACGTGAGCGATCTCAACCTCGAGCGCTTTCTGACCGATGCGGCGGGCATCACCCGCTTTGCCGCCGCAGGCAGCGGCGAGGTAGAGTTTCTGGGCGTGGGCAATTCCGTGGATGCGATCATGCGCTCGCTCTCGGGCAAGGGGGCCTTGCGCACCGGGCGCGGGGTGATTTCCGGCTTTGACCTCGACCGGCTGATGCGCGCGGGCGATGTGACGGGCGGCACCACGATCTTTGACGCGATGACCGCAAGCTTTACGATGAATGGCGGCAACCTCATCAACCAAGACCTTGCCATGACACTGCCGCTCGCCCGCGCCTCGGGCAAGGGGCGCATCGGGCTTGGGGCGCGCGACATCGACTATCTTTTCACGCCCGTCCTGCTCGAGGGTGAGAACACGCGCGGCCTCGCCATCCCGGTGCGAATCGAGGGGCCATGGGCCAACCCCCGGATCAAACCCGATCTGGAAAAGGCGGTGCGCATGAACCTCAAGGCCGAGCGTGACAAGCTGGAGCAAGAGGCCAAGGACCGGCTGGAACGCGAACTGCAGGAGCGGCTGAACCTCGCCCCGCAAGAGGGCCAGAACCTCGAAGATGTGCTGCGCGAAAAGATCGAGGACAAGGCCGCGCGCCAACTGCGCAAGCTCTTCGAGTGAGGCACGCGCAGATTTGAGTATTTCTGGAACGATGAACGAGGGGCCGCGCCCATGAACGAGGTCAAGGCGCAGTACGAGGCCTATCCCTATCCTGCCCGCGACCCGGCGGACGAGGCCAAGCGCCTCATCACCGGCTCGCCGTCGCATGTGCTGGAAATCGACCATTTCCTCTTTCAGGGGCGGCGCGACTGGAGCAAACCGCTGCGCGCGCTCATTGCGGGCGGCGGCACCGGCGACGGGCTGATCCAACTGGCGCAACAGATGAAGGACGCAGGCCGCGCGGCCGAGATCACCTATCTCGACCTCTCCACCGCGTCGCGCGCCATTGCCGAGGAACGCGCTCGCGTGCGCGGCCTGAGCGGTATCCGCTTTGTCACCGGCAGCCTGATGGACGCTGCCAGCTATGGCCAATTCGACTATATCGACTGCTGCGGCGTGCTGCATCATCTACCCGACCCGGCGGCGGGATTTGCCGCGCTCTTGGCGGCGCTCGCGCCCGGTGGCGGCATGGGGTTCATGGTCTATGCCCCCTTTGGGCGCGCCGGGGTCTATCCGCTGCAAGAGGCGTTCGGCGCGCTCTACGCGGGCCTGCCGCCCGAGGCGCGCCTCAGGGCCGCCAAAGAGGTGGTGGCCGCCCTGCCCGAGGGACATCCGTTCAAGTCCAACCCCAATCTTGGCGATCACAAGGACAGCGACGCAGGCTTTTACGACCTACTCCTGCACTCCCAAGACCGCGCTTTTGATGTGACAACACTTGTAGAGACGCTCACCGAAACCGGCTGGGCGCTCTCGGGCTTTGCCCTGCCGGTGCTCTATGATCTCAGCCGCATCACCGCCGCGCCCGATCACCTGAGCGCAACCGCGCGCATGGCCGTGGCCGAAAAGCTGCGCGGCACGATCAAGACGCATGTGGGCTATGCCATCCGCGCGACCGAGGCGCGCAGCCTCGCAATGGGCCGCGACCGCACCCTCACGCCCCATCTCAAGGGCCTGCGCGCGCCTGACCTTGCCCGCGCCATCGCCCAAGGCCAGACGCCCAAACTGCGATTCAACGGAATCGAGGCGCGGCTCGCCCTGCCAAAAGAGGCGGCCCCCCTTCTGGCCGCCATCGACGGGCGGCGCAGCCTGACAGAGATCGCGCAGGCCACCGGCACCGATCCCATCGCCTTTGGCAGCCTCTGGGCGCGGATCGAGCGCGATTTGGCCGATCACGGCCTCCTGCTCTATTCCAGCATCCTGCGCCCATGAAAAAACCGCCGCCCGGAGACATCCGAACGGCGGTTTCTATCTCGATGCAAACCGGCTCAGGCGGCCAGCGCACCCTTGGCTTGGTCCACGATCGCGCCGAACGCAGCGGGTTCGTGCACGGCCAGATCGGCCAGAACCTTGCGGTCTACCTCGACCCCGGCCAGTGCCAGACCATTTATGAACCGCGAGTAGGTCAGCGATTCGTCATGCGCGCGCACAGCCGCGTTGATCCGCTGAATCCACAGCGCACGGAAATTGCGCTTGCGGTTCTTGCGGTCGCGGGTCGCGTATTGGTTGGCCTTGTCGACAGCCTGTGCGGCCACCTTGAAGGTGTTTTTACGGCGGCCATAGTAACCCTTGGCGGCCTTGATGACTTTCTTGTGACGGGCGTGGGTGACAACCCCACCTTTGACGCGTGACATATCCTAAATCCTCCTTAGCGCGCGTAGGGCATCATTGGCTTGATGATACCTTCATCAGCCTTTGACAACGTGGTCGTACCGCGAGCGTTACGAAGGAATTTGTTGCTGCGCTTGATCATGCCATGGCGTTTGCCTGCCTGACCGGCAACAATACGGCCTGTCGCCGTCACTTTGAACCGCTTTTTGCAGCTCGACTTGGTCTTCATCTTGGGCATTTCCGGCTCCTCTAATAGGTCGGTAGGACCACACGACTCGGCATGCCACATCTGGCCGGTCCTGCGGGGTGAGCGCGCCGTATACGCGCCCTCGAAATATTGTTCAAGAGGCTTTGACCCCGACGCCGGGCCGCTCAGCTCACGTAGCGCGCAATCACCCGCACAAGCACCTCCGGCAAGTCGCCAAAGCTGTAACCACCCGGCTTGTTGCTGATCGCCCAGACCACGAGTCCCCCCGATGCTATCAGCGTAAATGCCGCCACCCGCGGCGGACGGCCCTCGGAAAAGGCGGAAAGGATCGAAGGTATCGAAAACACCCCCAACACCATGCCGATTGCCATCGCCAGATCAGGATCCATTACACACCTCCGGAAAATAACTTGAACTAAACCGTTACAGTTTAGCCCGGATCGGTGGCGTAAATCAAACTTTCCTGACAGGGGGCGACGCGGAGGATATTCGTCGTGCCCGGCATGTTGAAGGGCACGCCGGCAACAACCACGATCTGATCGGCTTCGGTGGCATAGCCATGCGCCCGCGCCGCCCGCGCGGCGTTGATCACCGCCATCTTGAAGCGCGTCAATTCCCCGGTCATGACACAGGTCACACCCCAGGTCAGCGCCAGCCGCCGCGCCGTGCCCAAGAGACTGGTCAGCGCCAAAATCGGCACACGCGGCCGCTCGCGCGCGGTCAAGAGCGCGGTGGTCCCGGATTCCGTATAGCAACAGATCACCTTGATATCCGCAGTCTCGGCAATCTCGCGCGCGGCGGCGACGATGCCATCGGCCACGGTCTGTCGATCCACCCGGCGGCTCGCCTCGATCACCTCGCGGTAGATCGGATCGCCCTCAACCTCGATCGCCACATTATCCATCGTGCGCACCGCCTCAACGGGAAAGTGCCCCGCCGCCGATTCCGCCGAGAGCATGATCGCGTCTGATCCCTCATAAATCGCGGTCGCCACGTCCGAGACCTCGGCGCGCGTCGGCATCGGGCTGTCGATCATCGACTCGAGCATTTGCGTCGCCACGATCACCGGCTTGGCCACGGCCCGACACCGCCGGATCAGCCGCTTCTGAATCGGCGGCACGTTCTGCACCGGCAATTCCACCCCCAGATCGCCACGCGCCACCATGATC
Organism: Roseovarius sp. MBR-51; assembly: GCF_053628575.1. Lineage (NCBI taxonomy): Bacteria > Pseudomonadati > Pseudomonadota > Alphaproteobacteria > Rhodobacterales > Roseobacteraceae > Roseovarius > Roseovarius sp. MBR-51. The sequence continues at coordinate 463,657 of NZ_JBRJGQ010000001.1, read as the reverse complement.
CCGTCGCTGACCGCCAGAATCTCATCAAACCGCTTTACGCCCGCAGGCTTTTCGATCTTCGACATGATCGCAGCCCGGCCCTTAACCAAGGCCCGCGCCTCGGTCACATCCTCGGGCCGCTGCACGAAACTCAGCGCCAGCCAATCGACCCCCAGATCACAGATGAATTCCAGATCCGACAGATCTTTTTCCGACAGCGCCGCCAGCGGCAGCACCACATCAGGCACGTTCACGCCTTTGCGATTCGAAATCGTGCCGCCCGCGATCACGTCGCAATCGGCAAACTCCGGCCCGCAGGCGGTCACGCGCAGGCGGATCTTGCCATCATTGACCAGCAGGTTGGCCCCCGGCTCCAGCGCCGCGAAAATCTCGGGATGCGGCAGGCAAACGCGCGTCACATCACCTTCGGCCTCGTTCAGGTCAAGCCGGAACGCCGCCCCGGCGACCAGTTCTTCCTCACCCTTGGCAAAAACCCCCACGCGCAGTTTCGGCCCCTGCAAATCGCCCAAGATGGCAATCGGGCTGTCCAGATCAGCCTCGACCTGCCGGATGATCCGGTGCCGTTCGGCAATATCGGCCTGCGTTCCATGGCTCATGTTGAGACGAAACACATCCGCCCCCGCCTCGTGCAGCGCGCGAATCGTATCATAATCAGACGAGGCCGGGCCCAGTGTGGCCACGATCTTGACATTGCGGTTGCGTCTCATCTCATGCGTCCTTCATCTCTGACATCACAGGCAATGTTAACGCTAACACCGCCCTTTCGCGCCTTATCGCGCAATTCACATTGTCTCGCAACTGTTCTAAAGGACGATGACAGGAAAAACCAAGCCAATGATGTATCACCCTTTTCAGATTGACGGGCAGGACCGCCCCGAACGCTGGCTCGTGACCTGCGATCACGCCAGCAATTGCGTGCCGGAGTTCGTCAGCGGCGGCTGTCTCGGCGTGGCCCCCGCCGACATGGCCCGGCATATCGCCTATGACGTGGGGGCCGCCGGTGTGACCCGCGCCTTGGCCGAGGCCTTGAACGGCCCCGCCATCCTCAGCAATTTCTCGCGCCTCGTGATCGACCCAAACCGGGGCGAGGATGATCCGACACTCGTGATGCGCCTCTATGATGGCACCATCATTCCCGCCAATCGCCACGCGAAACCCGAGGATATCGAGCGTCGCCTCAACCGGCTTTACCGTCCCTATCACACCGCGCTGGCCGAATTGGCCGCGCGCCGCGCCGATACGGTGATCGTCTCGGTCCATAGTTTCACGCCGCAATTGCGTGGCCGCCCGCCCCGGCCTTGGCATATCGGCCTGCTCTATGCCGCCGATGCGCGTCTGGCCAAGCCGCTTCTGGCGCGCCTCACCCAAGAGCCTGACCTTTGCGTCGGCGATAACGAGCCTTACACCGGCCATCTGCCCGGCGATGCCATCGCCCGCCATGCCATCGCCTATGAGCGGCCCAATGTGCTGATCGAACTGCGCAACGACCTGATCGAAACCCCCGCGCAACAGACCGCTTGGGCGCTCCGCCTCGCCCCCATCCTGCAAGAGGTCGCGGCCCAGACCGGCCTCTGACCCACCCCTCAAAGGAGTATGACAATGGACGACCAGACCAGAATCGAGCTTGAGGCCGCCGCCTTTCGCGCCCTGCGCGCGCATCTGATGGAAAAACGCCCCGATGTGCAGAATATCGACATGATGAATCTCGCCGGTTTCTGCCGCAACTGCCTCAGCCGCTGGGTGCAAGAGGCCGCCAACGCCCGTGGTATCGAGATGTCCAAGGACGAGGCCCGCGAAATCTTCTACGGCATGCCCTATGACGACTGGCGCGCACAGCATCAGACCGAGGCCAGCGCCGAGCAAAAAACCGCCTTCACAAAATCCTTTGCCGAGAATGTCGGCCCCAAGGACTGACCGCACCTTTCATCGTTCTTCAAATACTCAAATTCCCCGCCCGAGAGGACACGATGACCGCGCCCTACCGCCTGCATTACGCCCCCGACAACGCCTCGGTCATTGTCCGCCTCACGCTCGAGGAACTGGGCGTGCCCTATGAAACGGCGCTGATTGAGCGCTCGAAACAGGCGCAGGCGGCCCCCGCCTATCTGGCGCTCAACCCCGGCGGGCTGATCCCGACGCTGGAAACCCCAGAGGGGACCATATTCGAGACGGGGGCAATTCTCCTATGGCTCGCCGACCGGCATGGGCGGCTTGCCCCTGCCCCCGATGCGCCCGCGCGCGGCGATTTTCTCAAATGGCTCTTCTACCTCGCCAATACCGCCCACACCGCCCTGCGCATGAGTTTTTATGCCGAGAAATACGTGGGCGAGAACCCGGAGGCACAGCGCCTCTTGCGCGCCACCATGCAGGCGCGCTTTGCCGATCATCTCGACATTCTCGAAACCCGCGCCGACCCGTGGTTTTCCCCCGCATCTCCCTCGGTGCTCGACTACTACCTTGCCTGCCTCATGCGGTGGCGCGCGCTCTATCCCGAGGGCCTGCGCGGCAGCTATGACGCAAGCGCATGGCCGCGTCTTTACGCGCTGCTGACGCATCTCGAATCCCGCCCCGCAACCCGCCGCGTGGCCGCCGCCGAAGGCTTGGGCGCGCGCCCCTTCACCTCCCCCGATTATTGCAATCCGCCCGAGGGCAGCGCCACCTGATCCGATCACATGGCAAGGAGCCACCCTTGAAGCGTCGCTTTCGGACAAGTAGATCAAGGGGCAAGCGGCGATAAAACCCGCAATCAGGGAGCGCGCCTTATGTTTCTATCCGTCTTCGATATGTTCAAGGTGGGCATCGGCCCCTCCTCCTCGCATACGATGGGGCCTATGGTTGCCGCTGCGCGGTTCCTCGACAAGATGCGCGCCTCCCCCTTCCATTACGCCGGGTTGCGCGGCTCGCTGCACGGAAGCCTTGCCTTTACCGGCGTGGGCCATGCCACCGACCGCGCCACGATCCTTGGCCTCGCGGGCTTCCTCCCCGAGACCTATGATCACGCCCGCGCCGAGGCCACGCTGGAAGAAATCCGCGACAGCCACACCGTCACGCCCCCCGGCCTGCCCGCGCTCAAATTCCACCCCAAGGAAGACCTGATCTTCGATTTCGGCCCCAACCTGCCCGGCCATGCCAACGGCATGATCCTGATGGCCACCGACGCCCAAGGCGATGTGATCCTGCAGGAAACTTATTATTCCATCGGCGGCGGCTTTGTCCTGACCGATGCGGAACTGGCCGCAGGCAAGGCCACCGACGACGGCACGCCCATCCCCTACCCGTTCAAATCCGCCGCCGAAATGCTGGAAATGGCCGAACGCTCGGGCAAGAGCATCGCCCAGATGAAACGCGCCAATGAGATCGCACGCGGCGGCCCGGAAAACCTGCGGTCAGGCGTGGCGCGCATCTGGCAGGTGATGAACGACTGCATCGAACGCGGCCTCAACGCCGAAGGCATCCTGCCCGGCGGCCTCAAGGTCAAGCGCCGCGCCAAGGGCATCCGCGATGCACTCGTGGCCGAACGCGGCACCAACCTCACCGCCCCGCACAAGATCAACGACTGGATGAGCGCCTATGCCATGGCGGTGAACGAGGAAAACGCCGCCGGTGGTCAGGTCGTGACCGCCCCCACCAATGGCGCGGCGGGCGTGGTGCCGGCGGTGATCAAATACTGGCTCGAGCATGTGCCCGGCGCCCATGAAAACCAGATCGAGGAATTCCTGCTCACCGCCGCCGCCATCGGCGGTCTGGTGAAATACAATGCCTCCATCTCGGGGGCCGAAGCAGGCTGTCAGGCCGAGGTGGGCAGCGCCGCCGCCATGGGCGCGGCTGGCCTCGCCGCTGTCTTGGGCGGCACCCCCGCCCAGATCGAAAACGCCGCCGAAATCGCGCTTGAGCATCACTTGGGCATGACCTGCGACCCGGTGCGCGGCCTGGTGCAGGTGCCCTGCATAGAACGCAATGGTCTGGGCGCGATCAAGGCGGTCTCTGCCGCCTCTCTCGCCCTGCGTGGTGATGGCACCCACCTCGTGCCGCTCGACGCCTGTATCGAGACAATGCGCCAGACCGGCCTCGACATGAGCGAGAAATACAAGGAAACCTCGCTCGGCGGTCTCGCGGTCAATATCCCGAACTGTTGAGGGGCAAGTCGCCCCAAAGCCCCGCGCGAATAGCACCGCAGGTGCCGCGCGGCGCAAATACTCACAAAACCCCCAGCACCGCCTCCGGTGGCCGCCCGATCACGGCACGCACAGCACCAATCGCAATCGGCCGCTCGATCAGGATCGGATGCGCCGCCATCGCCGCCAGCAGATCCTCCGCCGCACTCTCACGGCTCAGGCCCAGCGCCTTGAACTGCGGCTCGCAGGGCCGCATCATCTCAATCGGCGCAACACCCAACAGCGCCAGAACACGCCGCACCTCCGCCAGATCCGGCGCATCCTCCAGATAGCGCCGCACCAGCAAATCCGCCCCCTGCTCCTGCAACAGCGCCAACCCAGCCCGCGACTTGGAACAGCGCGGATTGTGCCAATAGGTGATCAGAGCCATGCGTCCCGCCCCGTGCCCACTGCCTCGGCCACGCTGCCAAACCCGTCCCGCGCCAAGAGCCGCTCCAGCCCCCGCGCGATCTCGGTCACAAGCGACATCCCCTGATACACCAGCGCCGAATAGAGCTGCACCGCCGTTGCCCCGGCGCGGATCTTGGCATAGGCCTGCTCTGCGCTGGCAATGCCGCCCACGCCAATCAGCGGCATTTCCCCGCCCGTCAATTGCGACAGCCGAGCCAATACCCGCGTTGATTTCTCAAAGAGTGGCTGCCCCGACAGCCCGCCCGCCTCAGCCTTTGCTGCACTCACCAGCCCCTCACGGCCCAGCGTGGTGTTGGTGGCGATAATCCCGTTGAGGCCCGAGGCCCGCGCCACATCGGCGATTTCGCTCAATTCCACATCGCTCAGATCCGGCGCGATCTTGAGAAAGATGGGGATCGGCTGCGGCAACCAATCGCGCGCCTCCATGACCCCTTTCAAGAGGCCCATCAACGCCTCTGCCCCCTGCAAATCGCGCAGTTTCTCGGTGTTGGGGCTGCTGACATTCACCGTGGCGAAATCCAGATGCGCGCCGCAATGCGCGAGCACGCGGGCGAAATCCTCGGCCCGGTCGGCGCTGTCCTTGTTGGCCCCAAGGTTGAGACCAATGACGGCATCCTTTGGCCGCGCCGCCAACCGTGCCGCCGCCGCCTCCATCCCGAGATTGTTGAACCCGAACCGGTTGATCACCGCCCGATCCTCACTCAGCCGGAACAGGCGCGGGCGCGGATTGCCCGGCTGCGCGCGCGGCGTGACCGCCCCCACCTCGATAAATCCGAATCCGGCGCGGCTCAGCGGCCCCAGCGCCTCGGCGTTCTTGTCAAACCCCGCCGCCAACCCCACCGGATTGGGCAGGCGCAGCCCCGCCAGATTGGTCCGCAGCCGCGCGCTTGTCTGCGGCCCCGGCGTGGGCACCAGACCCAGTTGCAACGCGCGGAGCGCCAGACCATGCGCCCGCTCCGGATCGACCCGGTGCAAGAGGCCGAGGCCCAAACGCTCCATCCCGCTCATTCCAGACCTGCCGGAAACTGATGCACCCCGTCCACCAGCGGCAGGGGCTGCGCCCAAGCCACATCCGACAGGCGCATCTCGCGGTAGAGATGCGGAAAGAGCGCGCCGCCGCGCGACGGCTCCCATTTCAGCGCCTCGCCCAACCGGTCCACCGCAACCGCCACCAGCATCAGGCCCTCGGCCCCGGCAAAATGCTTCGCCGCTGTCTCTGCCGCCTGTTCGGCAGTCGAGAAATGCACATAGCCATCGGCCAGATCGACCGGCGCGCCAGCACTCTCGCCCGCCGCCCGCAACTCGGCCCATTCCGGGCCACGCAATATCTTGTATATCATCATGCAGGCGTGATGCCTTGACCCCGACCTCCAGTCAAGCGGCGCTTGAGACCGCCGCCCCGATCGGCTAGTCAGAGGGTCCGATCACGAAAGGGCAGCCCATGGCGTTTACCATTGCAATCGACGGACCCGCAGCGGCGGGCAAGGGCACCATTGGCCGTGCGCTCAGCGGCCATTTCGGCTTTGCCCATCTCGATACCGGCCTGCTCTACCGCGCCACCGGGCGGCGCATGCTCTCCGGGCTCGACCCGGTCGAGGCGGCGCACTCCCTGCGCGCCGAGGATCTCGACGCGGATGATCTACGCACCCCCGACGTCAGTCAGGCCGCCAGCCGCGTGGCCGCCATCCCCGAAGTGCGCCAAGCGCTCCTCGACTTCCAGCGCGCCTTTGCCCGGCGCGCGGGCGGGGCCGTGCTCGACGGGCGCGACATCGGCACCGTCATCTGCCCCGACGCCGAGGTCAAACTCTACGTCACCGCCTCCGACACGGAGCGCGCCCGCCGCCGTCATCTCGAACTGACGGAAAAAGGCCACGACGTCACGCTGGATGAGGTCGCCCAAGATCTGCAACAACGCGACGCCCGCGACAGCGCCCGCGCCACCGCCCCCCTCAAACCCGCAGACGATGCGGTGCTGCTCGACACGTCTGAGATGAGCATCGAAGAGGCCACCAAACGCGCCATCGCGATCGTCGCCGCCGCACTGCGCTGACCCTCCCAACTGGCAGGATGCCGCCCATCCGGTTGCATGCCCGGTCATGGATCTTACGTTTGATGACAACAGGCCCGCCTGTTGCAAAACGCAAACCAGAGCCGAAAGGAGGCACCATGTCCTTCCGCAAGACACTGACCGCATCCACCACCGCCATCGCCTTGGCGCTCGCCGCGGCCCCCATGGCCGCCTTCACCGCCCAGAGCGCTGCGGCGCAAGAGGCCGGGGACTATTCCGAGCAAGAGCTTGACGCCTTCACCAGCGCCCTGATCGAAGTGGCCAGCGTGCGCGAGAAATACACACCTCTCGTGCAAAGCGCCGAAACCGAGGATCAAAAGGCCGCCATCGTCGAAGAGGCCAACACCGAGATCACCGAAGTGATCGAGGGCACTGACGGGCTGACAATGGACAGCTATCTCGAGATTGCGCAGGCCGCGAGCACGGATCAGGCCCTCAACAAACGGATCGTCGAGCGCGTTCAGGCGCAGGACAAGGCCGTTCAGTAAACTGCGACAACCGGGGGCAACCTTGCCCCCGGTCCCCTTGCCCAAGCCGCAATTGCCGCAAAGGACTTCGCCATGACCCGCCCCCTTGCCCTCGCCGCCTGCCTCATGGCCCTCGCCGGCCCCGCTCTCAGCGACCCGTCCGAACTCAGCGAGACCGGCTCCTGTCCGGGATGCGATCTGTCAAAGGCGGGGTTTGCGGATCAGGCCTTGGTCGGTGCCAACCTCACCGGAGCGACACTGGAAGACGGCGACTTTTCCACCAGCAACCTTTTCCTGGCCCAGTTGGACGACGCCCGCGCCGACCGCGTCAATTTCCGCAACGCCTCGCTCAAGGCGACCACCTTTGTTGGGGCCTCCCTGCGCGGGGCCGATTTCCGCGGCGCAGATCTTTCGGGGGCGCGGCTGAAAGATGCCGACATCACCGATGCCCGCTTTGACGGGGCGATTCTCTGCAACACCGTGATGCCCGACGGTGAACTATCGCGCGACTCCTGCCAATAGGCCCGATCCCGAGGCTGGACACGCCAAATTCCATCCTCACAGGCTTGATTATCCCACAAAGTCCCTGTATATGCGCGCCTGTCACCAAAGGCGAATAAGGCCACAGGACATGGAGAGATCGAGCAGGGTCGGGACCACCGGCCCTCTTTGTTTTGTGACCCGCCCGACCAATGAAACCCGCAAAGACCGGCGGAGACAACCGCGCGGCCAGAAAACCGTTAAAAGGAAACCAGAGACCACATGGCTCAACATACATCTATGGAGGAATTCGAAGCCCTTCTGAACGAAAGCTTCGAAATGGACACGCCCGAGGAAGGGTCTGTTGTCAAAGGCCGCGTCATCGCAATCGAAGCGGGACAGGCCATCATCGACGTCGGCTACAAGATGGAAGGCCGCGTTGATCTGAAAGAATTCGCAAATCCCGGCGAGACCCCCGACATTTCCGTCGGCGACGAAGTCGAAGTCTTCCTGCGTTCGGCAGAGAATTCCCGTGGCGAAGCCGTGATCAGCCGCGAGATGGCCCGCCGCGAAGAGGCATGGGACCGTCTTGAAAAGGCCTATGCCGACGAAGAGCGTGTCGATGGCGCAATCTTTGGCCGCGTCAAAGGTGGCTTTACCGTCGATCTCGGCGGTGCCGTGGCCTTCCTGCCCGGCTCTCAGGTCGATGTCCGCCCCGTGCGCGACGCCGGCCCGCTGATGGGCCTCAAACAGCCGTTCCAGATCCTCAAGATGGACCGTCGCCGGGGCAACATCGTCGTGTCGCGCCGCGCAATCCTCGAAGAATCGCGCGCCGAACAGCGCGCCGAAGTGATCGGCAACCTGACCGAAGGCCAGACCGTCGACGGTGTGGTCAAGAACATCACCGAATACGGTGCCTTCGTCGATCTGGGCGGTGTGGACGGCCTCTTGCATGTCACCGACATGGCATGGCGTCGCGTCAACCACCCCTCCGAGATCCTGACAATCGGCGAAACCGTCAAGGTGCAGGTCATCAAGATCAACAAAGACACCCACCGCATTTCGCTGGGCATGAAGCAGCTTCAAGAAGATCCGTGGGATCTCGTGGCCGCCAAATACCCGCTGGAATCGACCCATACGGGCCGCGTGACCAACATCACCGATTACGGCGCATTTGTAGAACTGGAACCGGGCGTCGAAGGCCTTGTTCACGTCTCGGAAATGTCCTGGACCAAGAAAAACGTCCACCCCGGCAAGATCGTTTCGACCTCTCAGGAAGTCGAAGTCATGGTGCTGGAAATCGACGGGGCCAAGCGGCGCGTGTCGCTCGGTCTCAAGCAGACCATGCGCAACCCGTGGGAAGTGTTTGCAGAAACACACCCCGAGGGCACCGAGGTCGAGGGCGAAGTCAAGAACATCACCGAATTCGGTCTCTTCATCGGTCTCGAAGGCGAGATCGACGGCATGGTTCACCTCTCGGACCTCAGCTGGGACGAGCGCGGTGAAGAAGCCATCCAGAGCTACAAAAAGGGTGACATGGTTCACGCCGTCGTGTCCGAAGTCGACATCGAGAAAGAGCGTATTTCGCTCTCGATCAAGGCTCTGGGCGGCGACAAGTTCTCCGAAGCCGTCGGTGGCGTCAAGCGTGGCTCGGTAATCACCGTGGCCGTGACCGCGATCGAGGATGGTGGCATCGAAGTGGAATACGAGGGCATGAAGTCCTTTATCCGCCGCTCTGACCTCAGCCGCGACCGTGCCGATCAGCGCCCCGAGCGTTTCTCGGTCGGTGACAAGCTCGACGTGCGCGTGACCAATGTCGACGCCAAGACCCGCCGTCTGGGTCTGTCGATCAAGGCCCGCGAAATCGCCGAAGAGAAAGAAGCCGTCGAACAGTATGGCTCCTCCGACTCGGGTGCCTCGCTCGGCGACATCCTCGGCGCAGCCCTCAAGGGCGACCGCTAAACAGACAGCAACCGGCATCACGCCGGTTGCGGTTTGACAGACGCGAAACGGCCCCACCGATCCGGCGGGGCCGTTTTGCGTTTGGGGGGCAGGCATTTTATGCCCGCAAAATACTTTCACGTTATCAGTGTGTTGAGACCTAACAAAAGCGCCCGCTCGAGGGGGCAGACGGGCGCTACGCGCCTTGTTCCGCGCATAGGTGCACGGGGCAAGGTCAGCGTTAGGGCGTGTTGCGCCCCATCGAAAACACACCCGTCCCGGGCTTGACCCGGGACCTCGCCGAGGCCGCGTGGAGGCCCCGGATTGGGAGCCGGGGTGATGTGAACCCGATCAGACGCGACGTGCTTTAAACTCTCAACTTTCCAGCCGCACCGCGCCCACCACCGCATCCATAACCTGATCCAAAACCGCCGGATTGAGCGCTTCGGCCATAACCCGGATCATCGGCTCCGTCCCCGAGGGCCGCACCAAGAGCCGCCCGTCGCCGCCCAACAGCTTTTCCGCCGCCGCCATGGCGCTTTGCACCGCATCGGACGCCATCGGGTCTTTACCCTTGGCAAAGCGCACATTGATCAACTTCTGTGGCACCGGCTCAAAGACCTGCGCCAGACCACTGGCCTTTTCACCCGTCTCGACCATCGCCGCCAGAAACTGCAACGCCCCGATCAATCCGTCGCCGGTGGTGGCATAGTCCGTCATCACGATATGGCCCGATTGCTCGCCGCCCAGATTGTGCCCGCCGGCGCGCATCGCCTCGACCACATAGCGATCCCCCACCGCCGTCCGCTTGAGCGCGATCCCCTGCGCCTCCAGATGCCGTTCGAGCCCCAGATTGGACATCACCGTTGAAACAAGCGTATTGCCTGCCAACCGGCCCTCACGCGCCCAGCGCGTCGCAATCAACGCCATGAACTGATCGCCATCCGCAATCTTGCCCTCCTCGTCGATCAACACGACCCGGTCGGCATCGCCATCCAGACAAATTCCCAGATCGGCCCGCGTCTCCAGCACCTTGCGGGCGGCGGCCTGCGGCTTCGTCGATCCGCAATCGAGGTTGATGTTGAACCCGTCCGGCTCCACCCCCATGGTGATCACCTCCGCGCCCAACTCCCACAACACTTCTGGGGCGGTGCGATAGGCCGCGCCATTGGCGCAATCGAGCACGATCCTCAGCCCCTCCAGCCGCCGCCGATGCGGAAAGGTGGTCTTGGCATATTCCACATAGCGCCCGCGCGCATCGTCGATCCGCTTGGCCCGACCGATGTTCTCCGGCGACGCGAGGCGCGCGCCCTCATCCAGCAACTGCGCGATTCCCGCCTCCGCCTCATCACTCAGCTTGTAGCCATCCGGTCCAAAGAGCTTGATGCCATTGTCCGAGGCCGGGTTGTGGCTGGCCGAGATCATCACCCCCACATCGGCCCGCAAAGAGTGGGTCAGATAGCCAATCGCGGGCGTCGGCACCGGCCCCAGCAGAAACACATTCATCCCCGTCGAGGTGAATCCGGCGGTCAGCGCATATTCGATCATATAGCCCGACCGGCGTGTATCCTTACCGATCACGACGCGATGCTCCTGCTTGTCGCGACGGAAATACCGCCCCGCCGCCGCCCCCAATTGCAGTGCCACATCCGCCGTCATCGGCCAGCTATTCGCCTGCCCCCGGACCCCGTCGGTCCCAAACAGCTTTGCACCCATCGTGTCTCTCCTTATCCACTCAACGCCACAGGCTTGACCTGTTTTCCCCTACAGGACCCTGCAACGCGTTGACACACCCGATTCGAGCCCCAATACAGTCAAACGCAGAGGTCTTGCGTCAAAGGGAATGTAACATGAAAATTGCGATGATCGGAACGGGCTACGTTGGCCTTGTCTCGGGGGTCTGTTTTTCCGATTTCGGCCATGACGTGACCTGCGTCGACAAGAACCCTGACAAGATCGCGATGCTCCTGCGCGGCGAGGTGCCAATCTTCGAGCCGGGTCTTGATGCCCTCATGGCCAGGAATGTCGAGGCCGGTCGCCTCCGCTTCACCACGGACTTGGCCGAGGCCATCGACGGGGCCGAGGCCGTGTTCATCGCCGTGGGCACCCCCACCCGGCGCGGCGACGGGCACGCCGACCTCAGCTTTGTCATGGCCGCAGCCGAGGAAATCGCCCACGCCGCATCGGATTACGTGGTCATCGTCACCAAATCCACCGTCCCCGTCGGCACCAACCGCGCCGTCAAGAAGGTGGTCAACAAGGCCAACCCGACCCTCGATTTCGATGTCGCCTCCAACCCCGAATTCCTCCGCGAAGGGGCCGCCCTCGACGATTTCATGAAGCCCGACCGCGTGGTCGTGGGCGTCCAGACCGAACGCGCCGCCGATGTCATGGCCGAGATTTACCGCCCCCTCTACCTGCGCGACTTTCCCATCGTCACCACCGATCTCGAATCCGCCGAGATGATAAAATACGCCGCCAACGCCTTTCTCGCGACCAAGATCACCTTCATCAACGAAATCGCCGCCCTCTGCGAAAGGACCGGCGCGGATGTGAAACAGGTCAGCCACGGCATCGGCCTTGATGGGCGCATCGGCAACAAATTCCTGCACGCAGGCCCCGGCTATGGCGGCTCCTGCTTTCCCAAGGACACGCGGGCGCTTGCCCGCATCGGTCAGGATCACGGCCTGCCGATGCAGATCACCGAAAAAGTCATCACCGTGAACGAGGAAATGAAGCGCCGCATGATCGACAAGCTGCTTGATCTCTGCGACGGCTCCTTCAACGGCAAGACCATCGCAGTGCTGGGCGTCACCTTCAAACCCAATACCGACGACATGCGCGATGCCCCCGCCCTCACCATCATTCCCGCCCTTGTCGGCGGCGGCGCTCGCGTCCGCGTCACCGACCCCCAGGGCCAGCGCGAGGGCGAGGCGCTCTTGCCCGGTGTGACGTGGCATGACGACCCCTATAAATGCGCCAACAAGGCGGATCTTCTGGTCATCCTCACCGAATGGAACGAATTCCGCGCCCTCGATCTCAAACGTCTGGCCCGCAAGATGACCAGCCCCCGCATGGCCGACCTGCGCAACATCTATTCGGTCAAGGATGTCAAACGCGCGGGCTTCACCGCCTATGACAGCGTCGGGCGGACCCCCTACCGCCACGACGCGCTCCCCCAGAAGGACTGAACATCCCATGAGCGATACCCTCAAAACCGCCGTTGTCACCGGCGCCGCGCGCGGCATCGGCCTGGCCACCACCCGGCAATTTCTGGCCCAAGGCTGGCACGTCGTGATGATCGACCGCGACGCGCCCGCTCTGCAAGAGGCCGCAGGCGCGCTCTCGGGCGTTGATCCGGTGCTCTGCGATGTCTCGCAGCCGGATCAGGTGGCGCTCATGGCCGCCCATGTGACCACCACCGCGCCCTCTGTCGATGCCCTCGTCAACAATGCCGGCGTGGCCGATTTCGGCCCCCTTGCGGAAACCGACTTTGCCCGCTGGCGCACCGTCATGCAGACCAATCTCGACGGCGTGTTTCTCATGTCGCAGGCGCTGCGCCCGGCGCTCTGTGCCGCACGCGGGGCCATCGTCAACATCGCGTCGATCTCGGGCCTGCGCGCCTCGACCCTGCGCGTGGCCTATGGCACCTCCAAGGCCGCCGTCAAACACCTGACCCTGCAACAGGCGGCGGAATTGGGCGAATTCGGCGTTCGCGCCAATTGCGTCTGCCCCGGCCCGGTGGCGACCAAGCTGGCCATGGCCGTGCATACGCCCGACATCGTCGCCGCCTACCATGACGCGATCCCCCTCAACCGCTATGGCAGCGAGGATGAAATCGCATCGGTCATCACCTTCCTCTGCTCTCCAGCCTCCAGCTATGTCACCGGCCAGATCATCGCCGTCGATGGCGGGTTCGAGGCCACGGGCATCGGCCTGCCCGCCCTGCGCAACTGAGGCGCGCAAGAAAAACCCGCCCCGGATCACCCCGAGGCGGGTTCATGTTGCCCGTCACGCCCCGGGCCTGACCCGGGGCCTCTTGCCCGTCACCACGAGGTCCCGGGTTAAGCCCGGGACGCGCGTCACAAGACGCAAAGTGGGGCAAATCCTTACTTCTGCGCCGCCGTCACGATGAACTCGACAAGGTAGTCGGGCGTCGCCAGCTTGGCCTCGCCTGCCGCGCGCGCGGGCGTGTGGCCCTGCGGCACCCAGGCATCCCAAACCGCGTTCATCTCGCCGAAATCCTTCATATCCGCCAGCCAGACGATGGTTTGCAGGATGCGCGTCTTGTCGCTCCTGGTCTCCGCCAACAGCGCATCGACCTGCGCCAGACAGCTTTTGGTCTGCTCGGTCACGTTGTCGCCGGGCTTGCCAACCTGTCCCGCCAGATAGACGATGCCGTTATGCACAACCGCTTGGCTCATGCGGGGGCCGGTATGATGACGGGTAATCTCACTCATGGGATGTCCTTTCAGATGTGGTCCTGCCCCTTTTAGGCAGCCCGCCCAGCCCGCGCCAGTGCCAATCGCTACATCCACCACCGCGCCCGGTCATGCCGCGCCAGCCAGCCACCGACGCTGAAATGATCCCGCCGGATGAGCAGCACCAGCGCCACAAACGCAGCCAGCACCGCCAGATCAATCACTTGGTTGCGATTGACGGGAAATCCCCGGTCATTCACGGCGAAAGGGTCAAAGAACCCCTCCCAGCGCCGCGTTACGGTAAAGAAATGCATGATCAGCAGGCCACCATAGGAAAAATACCGCAAGACCCCAAGCGCCACCAACAGGCACAGCACAATTTGCGCGCCCCCGGCCAGATACACTTGACCCAGGCTCACCTCGATCCCATCGAAATTGCGCGCAAGGCTCTGATATTGCCCCGGCGTGATGATCTTATGCGCCGCCCACAGAAAGATGAACCATGCCAACCCCAGCCGCAGCACCAAGACCGCCAGCGCATCCAGCTTGTCCTGCGGTGACAGAATGATTTTCTCGTGCAATGCCATATGAACCCATCCCCGTTCCAAACACCTTCTGGCTAACGGCATGGACTCGCACATTCAAATCACAGCTTGGCGAAGAGTGTGTCAGGCGCGCGTCGCCTCCGCCACTCCTGCGCCCCCTATGCCCGCCGCCCTCTGTCGCCAATGGTCCTCCTCTGTCCTTGATCCGCCGCGCAAGCGGCCTCACGCCCCATGCGCCGCACGGCTGTCCTCGGGTGCCTCGTCCCGCTCATGCTTGCCGTAATCCCGGATCACGCTGACCACGCGCAAGCGGTAGTCGTCAAACATCACCTCGCGCCCCGCCTTCTGCGCCCCGCGATGCGCCGCCAGTTGCCGCCAGCGGATCACCGCCGCCTCATCCTCCCAGAATGACAGCGACAAGAGCTTGCCGGGTTGGGTCAGACTCTCAAACCGCTCGACGCTGATAAAGCCAGGGATCGCCTCGGCCAATGGCCGCATCTTGGCCGCCATCTCCAGATACGGCTCCTTTTGTCCCTCACCGGGGATCACCTCGAATATAACCGCAATCATGTCACGCCCTCCCACTTGTTGGCCCCGGTTCACTTAGCCGCGTTCCTCGGCGCCTTGCCTTGGCATTCTGCCACGCCACTCAATCTCGGCCCTCTGCCCCCGGCACCTTGCCTCGGACCTCAGCCCCGGCTCAACATCTCGGCCCTCAGCCTCCGCGTCTTGCCCCGGCTCGCCGCTTGGATGCCACCGCGCCACCCCGGAACGTCCATCATCCCCCTCCGCTCACCAACTTCAGGAAAACGCGGTCTTCGCGCAACAAAAACCGCTCGCGCTGCGCGAACGCATAATTTTCGCGCCCCAGCGGATCATCGGCCAGCCGCGCGCGATAGGTCTCATACGCCGCCAGAGAGGGGATGTTATAGATACCATAGGCCAGCGTGCTGCTGCCTTCATGCGGGGCATAATAGCCGATCAGATCCGCCCCACAGCGCGGGATCGCCTCACCCCAGTTGCGGGCATACTGTGCAAATGCCTCCGTCTTGGTTGGATCAATATGATAGCGAATCACACATGTGAGCATGTCAGGCACTCCTTTCCAAATGGTTGCAGCCCCCGATCTACCCGATTGCGCAGCGTTAATACTTCGGCTACTATCGAACTATGAAAACTGGTCCCGACATCGCCCGCATCGCTGCCCTCATCGGCGACCCGGCCCGCGCCAACATCCTCACCGCCCTGATGAGCGGCAAGGCCCTGACCGCCACCGAACTAGCGGCCGAGGCGGGCGTGACCCCACAAACCGCCTCCGCCCATCTGGCGCGGCTGGAAACCGGCGGTCTCGTCACCCAGCGGCGGCAGGGGCGGCACAAATACACCCGCCTCGCCTCGGAGGACGTCGCGCATCTTCTCGAAACCCTGATGGGCTTTGCAGCGGGAGCAGGTCATCTGCGCACCCGCCCCGGCCCCCGCGACCCCGAGCTGCGCCGCGCCCGCGTCTGCTACAACCACCTTGCGGGCGACATGGGCACCCGGATGTATGACAGCCTGCGCGCACGCGGCTATCTACATCGCGATGACACGACCCTCACGCTCACCGACAGCGGCCACCGCTTCATAGCCACCCTCGGGCTTGACCTCGCCACGCTTCCGTCGCCGCGCACGCCCCTGTGCCGCGACTGTCTCGATTGGTCCGAACGCCGCGCGCATCTGGCCGGGCGTCTGGGGCGCGGCCTGCTCACGCATATCGAGCAGGTTGGTTGGGCCCGCCGCATCCCGGACACCCGGATCATTCGCTTCACGCCGGCGGGCGTGTCCGCCTTTGACAGCGCCTTTCCCCAGATTTGAGCTTGTGTACAAAAGCCGTGTACATAATGAACATCCCGTACACAGCGCCCTCGACGCATCACCAGACCAGATTGCACAGCGCATAAGTCCAGTCTAATCTCGCAACATGGCGATTCCAGTCGAAACCTTCTTTCTTGCCCCCGAGGCCGAGGGCACGCTTCAGGCGCAGATTCAGCAGATGATCGCGCAGGGCATCCTGTCAGGCCGTTTTCGCAAGGGCGAGAAACTCCCCTCCTCCCGCAAACTCGCCGCGCATTTGGGCGTGAGCCGCATCACCGTGACCCTCGCGTTGACCGAATTACAGGCCAATGACTACCTCGCCTCGCGCGACCGCTCTGGCTACTATGTCTCTGAAAACGCACCAGAACCCCCGGCGTTCACCGCCCCCGCGCCACGCGGCGACACAATTGACTGGTCCCGCGCGCTAGGCCGCCGCTTCACTGGCGGTGACACCCCCGAAAAGCCACAGGATTGGGCGCGCTACCCCTATCCCTTCATCTACGGTCAGACCGATCCGGCGCTCTTTGACCATGCCAACTGGCGCCATTGCGCGCTTCAGGCGCTCGGCGCCAAGGATTTTCAGGCCCTCACCGCCGATTACTACGATCAGGACGATCCCAAGCTCATAGAATTCATCGCCCGCCATACCCTGCCGCGCCGCGGCATCATCGCGCAACCCGATGAAATCCTTGTGACAATGGGCGCACAGAACGCTTTGTGGCTCACCGCGCAGGTGCTCCTGACCCAACGGCGCACCGCAGCAATCGAGAACCCCTGTTACCACGCCCTGCGCGACATTCTCATGCAATCCCGCTGTCACCTGATGCCGGTGGACGTCGACCGCGATGGCCTGCCGCCCGAAAATCTGCCCGATGAGGCCGACGTGATCTTTACCACGCCCAGCCATCAGGCGCCCACCAATGCCACCATGCCTCTCGCCCGGCGCAAGGCGCTGCTCACCCGCGCCGCCGATATGGAGGCGCTGATCGTCGAGGATGATTACGAGTTTGAGGTCTCCTTCCTCCGCGCGCCCCTTCCGGCCCTGAAATCCCTCGATACCGAAGGGCGGGTGATCTATGTCGGCTCCTTCTCCAAGTCGATCTTTCCCGGCTTACGCCTAGGCTATCTTGTTGGTTCCAAATCCTTTATCCGCGAGTGCCGGGCCCTTCGCGCCTCAGTCCTGCGCCATCCGCCGGGCCATATCCAACGCACGGCGGCCTATTTCCTCTCGCTCGGACATTACGACAGCCTCGTGCGCCGGATGGGTCAAGTCTTTGCCCGCCGCCGCAGTGTGATGGAGAGCGCACTGACCGAACACGGCCTCGACGTCGCCGGGCGCGGCGTCTTTGGCGGCTCGTCCATCTGGATGCAGGCCCCCGATCACATCGACATGGGCCTGATTGACATCGCCCTCCGTCAAGCGGGCGTGTTGATCGAGCCGGGTCACCCGTTCTTCCACGGTTCCGACCGGCCCCGCAATTTCTACCGCCTTGCCTATTCTTCGATCCCCTCAGAACGCATCCCGCAAGGAATAGCCCATATCGCTCGCGAATTGGCCTTGGCTTCAGAACATAGCCCTTTAGGCTAAAATTTTAAAATTTTACAATAAAAGCAAATACATATACTAATTTCGTTTTGACGCGACCAAGAGTGCCCCCTCAGAAAAAATTTGATTTTGATACCATAATTCTCATTTTTAATATATTCTGGCATTACCCTACATCAACGTCTGGCCCTAGAAGTACGCCCCTCAGAAGGCTAGTTTCCCCTCAGACACCCACTCAACCGCCACCGTGCGCCCGACCCAGAGGACCCAGCCGATGAAGATGACCACCGAAGAGGCCTTTGTCAAAACCCTGCAACTGCATGGAATCCAACACGCTTTCGGGATCATCGGCTCTGCCATGATGCCGATCTCGGATATTTTCCCCAAGGCCGGGATCACCTTTTGGGACTGCGCGCACGAGGGCTCTGCCGGCATGATGGCCGATGGCTACACCCGCGCGACCGGCAAGATGTCGATGATGATCGCCCAGAACGGCCCCGGCATCACCAATTTCGTGACCGCCGTCAAAACCGCCTACTGGAACCATACCCCCCTCCTCCTCGTCACCCCGCAGGCCGCCAACAAGACCATTGGTCAGGGTGGCTTCCAAGAGGTCGAACAGATGAAACTGTTCGAAGACATGGTCGCCTATCAAGAAGAGGTGCGCGATCCCACCCGCATCGCCGAAACCCTCAACCGTGTGATTCTCAAGGCAAAACGCGCCTCTGCCCCGGCCCAGATCAACGTGCCCCGCGATTTCTGGACGCAAGTGATCGACATCGAATTGCCCGCCATCGTCGAATTTGAACGCCCCTCCGGCGGCGAGACCGCGATCGCCGAGGCGGCCAAACTGCTGACCGAGGCCAAGTTTCCCGTTATCCTCAACGGGGCCGGTGTGGTGCTCGCGGACGGCATCGACGCCTCGCGCCAATTGGCCGAGCGTCTCGATGCCCCGGTCTGCGTGGGCTATCAGCACAACGACGCCTTCCCCGGCTCGCATCCGCTCTTCGCCGGACCTTTGGGCTACAACGGCTCCAAGGCGGGGATGGAGCTGATTTCCCGCGCTGACGTCGTGCTCTGCCTCGGCACCCGCCTCAACCCTTTCTCGACCCTGCCGGGTTATGGCATCGACTACTGGCCCAAAGAGGCCAAGATCATTCAGGTCGATATCAACCCCGACCGCATCGGCCTGACCAAAAAGGTCACCGTGGGCATCGTCGGCGACGCCAAGAAGGTCGCCACCTCGATCCTCGCCCACTTGGGCGAGAGCGCGGGCGACACCGACCGCGCAGACCGCAAGGCCCTGATTGCGCAGACAAAATCGACATGGGCGCAGCAGCTGAGCTCGATGGACCACGAGGACGACGATCCCGGCACCACCTGGAACGAGCGCGCCCGCGCCGATAAACCCGACTGGATGAGCCCCCGCATGGCATGGCGCGCGATCCAATCCGCTCTGCCCCGCGAGGCAATCATTTCCTCGGATATCGGCAACAACTGCGCCATCGGCAATGCCTATCCGTCCTTTGAAGAGGGCCGCAAATACCTCGCCCCCGGCCTCTTTGGCCCGTGCGGCTATGGCCTACCCTCTATCGTCGGCGCGAAAATCGGCCAACCTGACGTGCCCGTCGTGGGCTTTGCTGGCGACGGTGCCTTTGGTATCGCGGTCAATGAACTGACCGCAATCGGGCGGGGGGAATGGCCCGCTGTGACGCAGATCGTATTCCGCAATTACCAGTGGGGCGCCGAAAAGCGTAACTCAACCCTTTGGTTTGACGACAATTTCGTCGGAACAGAGCTGGATCAACAGGTCAGCTATGCCGGCATCGCGCAGGCCTGCGGCCTCAAGGGTGTTATCGCCCGCACGATGGAGGAACTGACCGACGCGCTCAACACCGCGATCAAGGATCAGATGGAGCATGGCAAGACCACGCTCATCGAGGCCATGATCAATCAGGAACTAGGCGAGCCCTTCCGCCGCGACGCGATGAAGAAACCCGTGGCCGTCGCAGGGATCAACCCCGCCGACATGCGCGAGCAGCAGGTCTGATCCATGTCAGGACCCGGCAACAGCGATCTCATTCTGGTCCTGAATGCCGGGTCTTCCTCGATCAAGCTGGCCGTTTTTGACGGCGCACTGACCCAAATCCTGACTGGGATCGCCGATGGGATCGGCGGCCCCGGCACGCTCAAACTGGGTGATGTGAAAACTGCTCAGGACTTCCCTGACCACGCCACAGCCCTGCACGCCATCCTGCAAGCACTTGAAATTCAAGGTTTTCCAATCAGCCGCTTTACCACCGCCGCGCATCGCGTGGTGCATGGCGGAACGGAATTGACTCAGCCCATTCGCATCACACCCGATGTTTTGGCTGCAATTAGGCGCTGCTCACAACTGGCCCCGCTGCACAATCCCCACAATATCGCGGCAATAGAGACATTGGCCGCCCTCGCCACTGATCTGCCGCAGGTAGCTACCTTCGACACCGCCTTTCACGCGAGCAACCCCGAGGTCGCCACCCGCTACGCCCTGCCGCCACAAATCGAGGCGCGCGGTATCCGGCGCTATGGCTTTCACGGCATCTCCTATGCCTCTTTGGTCGACAGCCTGCCCGCCCTGACCGGCACGCTGCTGCCCGCCCGGCTCTTGGCCTTTCACCTCGGCAACGGCGCGTCGATCTGCGCCATTCGTGACGGACAATCTATCGCCACATCAATGGGTTACTCTCCCCTTGAGGGGCTGACCATGGGCACCCGCACCGGCATGATCGACGGCAACGCGGTGCTGCGCTTGGCCGAGGAGGACGGCATTGCGGCCACCCACACGCTTTTGAACAAGGAAAGCGGGCTGCGCGGCCTCTCAGGCGGTCTCTCGGATATGCGCGCGCTGCTCGCTGACCCCTCCCCGGCAAGCGCCTTCGCGGTCGAGCATTTCTGCTACTGGGCCATCCGCCACGCCGGATCGTTGATCGCCGCAATGGGGGGCCTCGACGCCGTGGCCTTTACCGGCGGCATCGGCGAAAACGCGGCCCCCGTGCGTGCCCGGATCATGGACGGACTGGCATGGCTCGGGGCACAGATCGACGCCCGCGCGAATGCAACGGGCGAAACCCGCTTGCACGCCCCCAACTCTGGCATCGCCTGCTGGATCATCCCGGCCCAAGAAGAACGCATGATCGCAGGCGACGCACAGCGCCTGTTGTCTCGCGAATGAGCTTTCATATCGGGAAAACAGACCTGTAAATTCGGAAATTCCGAGACATGTTTTCAGGAAATGAAAAGAAACGAGAAGATGGTCGCGAATTGGGTTCTCCTGCCATAACGTGACGCCGACGGAGGAAAAGACCAGCCATGACACATCAGCCCCGCATCGACACCTCGCCGCATGTCTCGGATGAGGTGCGTAAAACCACCTGTTACATGTGCGCCTGCCGCTGTGGCATCAATGTGCATCTCAAGAGCGGCAAAGTCGCCTATATCGAGGGCAATCGCGATCACCCTGTGAACAAGGGTGTGCTCTGCGCCAAGGGCTCGGCGGGTATCATGCAGGTCAACGCCCCCTCCCGCCTGCGCGCGCCGCTCAAGCGGGTCGGCCCGCGCGGTTCCGGCGAATTCGTGGAAATATCCTGGGATGAGGCGCTGCAAATCGCCTGCGACTGGCTCGAACCGATCCGCCATAACGATCCGTCCAAGCTGGCCTTCTTCACCGGGCGCGATCAATCACAGTCGTTCACAAGCTTCTGGGCGCAGAATTTCGGCACCCCCAACTATGCAGCACACGGCGGCTTTTGCTCGGTCAACATGGCCGCGGCGGGCATCTACACCATGGGCGGCGCCTTTTGGGAATTCGGCCAGCCGGATTGGGACCATACCAAGCTCTTTATCCTCTTCGGCGTGGCAGAGGATCACGATTCCAACCCGATCAAGATGGGCATTGGCCGGATCAAGGCACGTGGCGCGCGCGTCATCGGCGTGAACCCGATCCGTTCGGGCTATAATGCCGTGGCCGATGATTGGGTGGGCATAACCCCCGGAACCGATGGGCTTTTCATCCTGTCGCTCATTCACGAACTCATGCGCGCAGGCAAGATCGACCTCGATTATCTCGCCCGCTACACCAATGCGCCGGTTCTGGTGAATGCCGATTCCAACTCGCCCGAACATGGCCTCTTCCTACGCGACGCCGATGGTAAACCTCTGGTGATCGACCGCAAGACGGGCCAACTCACGGCCTTCGACAAACCCGGCGTGCGCCCCGATCTCAGCGCCACATACGACTCCGATGGCATCACGCATCGCCCGGTGATGCACCTCATGGCCGAGCGCTATCTCGATCCGCAATACGCCCCCGAAGCAGTGGCCGAGCGCTGCGGCATCACCCCCGACAAAATCCGTCGCATCGCCGCCGAAATCGCGCGTGTGGCTTTCGAAGAGGAGATCGCCCTAGATCACGAATGGACCGATTTCCGCGGCGAAACCCATAAGACAATGATTGGGCGGCCCGTCAGCTTTCACGCCATGCGCGGGATTTCGGCCCATTCCAACGGTTTCCAGACTTGCCGCGCCTTGCACGTCCTGCAAATCCTCCTCGGCACGATCGAGGTGCCCGGTGGTTTCCGCTTCAAACCGCCCTATCCGAAACCCGTCAGCGCGCATCCCAAACCGCATTGCGGCGTGCAGCCTGATTGCCCGCTCGACGGACCGCATCTGGGCTTCGTGCGCGGTCCCGAAGATCTGGCGCTCAAGCCAGACGGCACGCCCGCCCGCATAGACAAGGCGTTCACATGGGAAAACCCGATGTCCAGTCACGGGCTGATGCATATGGTGATTTCCAACGCCCACGCGGGCGATCCGTACAAGATCAACACGCTCTTCATGTATATGGCCAACATGTCCTGGAACTCATCCATGAACACGAGCGGTGTGATGGACATGCTGACGGACACCGACGAAACTGGTGAATACGTCATTCCCCGCATCATCTATTCGGATGCCTATAGCTCGGAAATGGTTGCCTATGCCGATCTGATCCTGCCTGACACGACCTATCTGGAGCGGCATGACTGCATTTCGCTGCTTGATCGCCCCATATGCGAAGCGGATGCAGCCGCCGATGCGATCCGCTGGCCTGTGATCGAGCCTGACCGCGATGTGCGCGGCTTTCAGACCGTCCTTGTGCAACTTGCCAACAAGTTGAAGCTGCCCGGCTTCACCGCTGAAGACGGCTCGGCGAAATACGCCGATTACGCCGATTACATTGTCAACCACGAGCGAAAACCGGGAATTGGCCCACTCGCAGGCTTTCGCGGCGATGGAACCGAGACCGGGCGCGGCGCACCCAATCCCGAGCAGCTTGACCGCTATATCGAGAACGGGGGGTTCTTTGTCAGCCATATTCCTGAGGGGGCGAATTACTACAAACCGTGGAATGTGGCCTATCAGGGTTGGGCCGTCGGCATGGGTCTCTTTGACGCGCCGCAGCCCTATGTGTTTGATCTCTATGTTGAAACGATGCGCAAATTCCAACTAGCCGCCGAGGGACATGGCTCGCGCCAACCCCCCGAGCATCTGCGAGCACAGATCAAGGCCACGATGGACCCACTCCCTATCTGGTATCCACCCTTTGAGGATACGCATGTCGATCCCGAAGAGTTTCCCATCCATGCGCTCACACAACGCCCGATGGCAATGTATCACTCCTGGGGCACGCAGAACGCATGGCTGCGCCAGATCCACGGGCATAATCCACTCTATTTACCCACGAAACTCTGGCAACAGCACGGTTTCACCGACGGCGATTGGGCCCGCGTGACGTCTGCGCATGGCGAAATCACCGTGCCGGTCGCCCACATGGCCGCGCTCAATGAGAATACCGTCTGGACATGGAACGCCATCGGCAAACGCAAAGGCGCTTGGGCTCTAAGTGAGGATGCCCCAGAGGCCACCCGTGGCTTTCTACTCAACCACCTCATCCATGAGCTTTTGCCACCCAAGGGCGACGGGTTGCGCTGGTCGAATTCTGACCCGATCACCGGACAGGCCGCATGGTTTGACTTGCGGGTCAAGATCACCAAGACTGACGCCCCATCTGAGGCGAAACCCATCTTCGCCCCGCTCAGATCCCCCGTTCCCCAAGGGCCCTCACATCTTGAATGGAAGGTTGGCAAATGAGCGGAAAAACCCTGACATTGCTCGCAATTCTGACTTTTGTCGCCGTGACGGTCGGATCATTTTTCTGGTTCATTGTCACATGGGACAAGGCCAAAGAAGAACCGGTCACTCTGATTGCACCAGCATATACCGTTGAGGAGCGCATCACATGACCTCGCTTCCAAAATCGACACAGCGCAAGATGGGGCTCGTGATCGACCTCGACACCTGCGTCGGCTGTCATGCCTGCGTCGTGTCCTGCAAGGGCTGGAATACCGAGAACTACGGTGCGCCACTGAGTGATCAGCAGCCCTACGGAGCTGACCCCTCGGGCACCTTCCTCAACCGCGTGCACAGCTACGAGGTGCAGCCGCTGGCAACCTCGACAATGCCGCACCCCGCCGCACAATTGATCCATTTCCCCAAATCCTGCCTGCATTGCGAGGATGCGCCCTGCGTAACGGTTTGCCCGACAGGGGCCAGCTATAAGCGGGTGGAGGATGGGATCGTTCTGGTCAACGAAGCCGACTGCATCGGTTGCGGCCTATGTGCTTGGGCCTGTCCTTACGGCGCGCGCGAAATGGACGCGGCCGAAGGGGTAATGAAGAAATGCACCCTTTGCGTCGACCGCATCTATAACGAAAACCTCCCCGAGGTGGACCGCGTGCCCGCCTGCGTGCGCACCTGCCCCGCGGGTGCCCGGCATTTCGGCGATTTCGCGGATCCTGAGAGCAATGTGTCCAAATTAACCGCAGAGCGCGGTGGAATGGATCTCATGCCCGAGCAGGCCACCAAACCGGTCAACAAATACTTACCGCCGCGCCTCAAGGATCAGCTCGATCAGCCCAAACCAGTCGGCGAAATCGACGTTCTCGCCCCCTTTCTCGCCCCTGTAATCCAAGAACCCAAGGGCTTTCTTGGATGGCTCGACAAGACCTTGGAGAAGCTCTGATGCACCCCGCACCATCCGTCATCGTCTTCACCACGCTCTCTGGGTTGGGTTTTGGCCTACTTGTCTGGCTTGGTTTAGGCCTGCCTGCCGTTTCAGGCTGGGTGGCCTTTGTTTTCTTCGTCATTGCCTATGCTCTTGCCGTTGGCGGGCTGATGGCCTCGACATTTCACCTCGGCCACCCTGAACGGGCCTGGAAGGCCTTTAGCCAATGGCGTTCCAGTTGGCTCAGCCGAGAAGGCGTCTGTGCGGTTGCTGCTCTCTTGGTCATGGGGGTCTATGCGGCGGGATTGGTGTTATTTGACATCCGGCTTGCGTTGGTTGGCTTGATCGGGGCGCTCCTGTCGATGGCGACTGTTTTCACGACCTCGATGATCTACGCGCAACTCAAGACCGTTCCGCGCTGGAAAACACCCCTGACGCCCGCGCTCTTGATCGCGATTTCTTTGGCAGGCGGTGCGCTATTGGCAGGTCAAGTGAGCGCCGCTTTGGTTCTCATCCCCATTGCAGGTGCGCTGCAAATTCTATGGTGGGTTCGTGGCGACGGAGCCTTTGGGCAAAGCGGCACGACCATGGCTACAGCCACTGGCTTAGGTCAAATCGGCCAAGTCCGCGCGTTTGAGGCGCCGCACACCGGACCCAATTACCTTTTGCGCGAACTTGTCTTTCAGGTGGGGCGCAAACATTCGCTAAAGCTACGCGGTATCGCCTTTGGCCTTGGCTACGTGCTGCCCGTGCTGCTGTTGCTCGCCCCTTTCACTCATATATTGGCGCTCATCGCAGTGATCGCCCACGTCGCTGGTATCGCCGCGTCACGCTGGCTGTTCTTCGCCGAGGCAGAGCATGTCGTGGGCCTCTATTACGGCAAACGCTAGGGCACGGGCGCGTTAACGCCCTGTGCTCCATTCTTCGTCGACCGACTCACCTCGCCCATGCCAGAACCGTTTCCACCGCGCGCGGATGGCCCAAAAGAGTGCGGCCAAGAGGATCAAGATCACAATCTTGACCCAAGGAATGATTTGCACGTCCGGACCCTCAACGGCCCAGATCGTGACGGCATTTGGATAGATCGAAAAGAATTCGTTACGCCATCCATAATGGCGCACCACGACCCACTGCGCATTCTCGGCGTTCTTCTTTGACATCATGTCTGACGCCTGCGCCTGCAAGTTCGATGTATCGAACTTGAAATAGGGTGGCCAGCCCCAGCCGGTATCCTCATTGCGGTAGATCATGGGCTTGTCGTTGGCGCGAAAGGTCTGGATGAAAAAAACATCCCGCTCCACAACATCCGTGCGCTCACCAGTATCGGCACTGGACCAAAAGAGCGAGTTATCGCCCGGATTTACCCGCTTTTCATAGGTGTCTGTGATCCGCACCACGTCATGCTGTGGTAGCGTGTAATGCAGAAACGCAATCAACACGGTCCAGAACAGACCCCAGAACACCCATTTGACATAGACCATATCCGGCTCCTTACCTGAAATTCGTCACATAGATTACGACAGCCACCGTCGTCACCGGAACGATATAGACCAGCAATATCAGACGCCGCCGCAAGGAGTGCTGATATTGGATCATTCCTGCCTCTATATAGGCCTCACGATCACCCGGACGACCCGCCTCTTCCCAATCACGCTCCATTTTCTGGCGGCGCTGCGATCGCGAGTACCACGATATCGCCAGATAGAGCAGGGTCAGCACGATCAGCCCAAAAATCAGCAATCGCATCAGCGCAAGCATAACAATCTTCCCTTTTGGTTCCAGCAGATCAAGCCACGCTCTGCATAACTCAGAATCATGCTAGGCTGCACCCCGTATCCCTCAAATAATGAAAGGACCACCCCATGTGTGACGCCTGTATCATCAACGCGGTCAAAGACCGGATGCTGTCTCGCCGCGCTTTCTTTAGCACCGCCGCGGCATCCGGGGCGGCTGCGGCCCTCGCAACCGGGGGCACAACTCGTGCGATGGCCTCAGGTCATTCCTCAGTCGAGGATCTGACCCATGCCTATGACGCCAGCTTCCCGACCTATTTCGGCGCGCCCGGCATCTCGACCGAGCAGACCTTCAACTTTGCCGAACATGGCTTCAATCTAATGACGTTGACGGTCAACGAACATACCGGCACCCATGTGGATGCGCCGCTGCATTTCTCTGCGGACGGCGCCTCGGTCGATGAAATCTCGGTGGGAGATCTGGTGGCCCCACTCTGTGTCGTGGATATCGCGGCGCGTGCGACGCAGGACGCCGACACACTGCTGACACCTGACGATCTCAAAGCGTGGATTGCGACGCATGGGCCAATCCCAGATGGGGCCTGTGTGGCGCTCCATTCGGGGTGGGGGCCCAAGACCGGAACCGAGGCCTTCCGCGGCTTTGATGGCGAAAAGCAACATTACCCCGGCTTTCATATCGAGGCGGCGCAGATGCTGATTGAGGAAACCGGTGCACGTTCGATTGCCAGCGATACGCTCTCGCTAGACCATGGGCCCTCGGCAGATTTTGCCACCCATTATGCTTGGCTCCCTACCGGTCGGTTTGGCATCGAATGTCTGGCCAACCTCGACAAGGTACCCGCAGCCGGGGCAACGATTGTGATCGGAGCGCCCAAACATCGCGGTGGTTCGGGCGGGCCGGCACGGATTTTCGCCATGATCTAAAGTCTGGCGGCCCCGGCGACATCTCTCCGGGGCCGAATTCTTGACGACCGTAGGACATGACGGTTCAAAACCGTTTCATTTACAACGATGCACGTCATCATAGGTTTGATGCGCGGCGTGTTGATTTCCTAGACGCAGGTCTGGCTCGGCGTGGCCCCGTACACCCTCACAAAAGTTTAGGGGATACGCCCCTACTCTAATGCCCGCTGGAAATGAGGACCATTTCGCTCTTTCCCGAACCCGAAAGAGACGCCCCACTTTTGTGGCCTGAGATCAAGACACCGACATTAAGAAGCCTATCAGGACATACGCCTCTATCCCTTTGCTGGACGTGGCGATCAGAACGCCCGTCCAAGCAACGCAGACCACAAAGGGGTACGCAAGGGATTGATCAAGAGCGGTGCCCCATCATCAAACCCTACCAGCAGCCGTACAAACTTAAATCCGAACTCATCAGCCTGTTGAATGCAAGCAATCCACTTGAACATCGGCATCAATGCGCCTGGCTTGCGTGAGCTAAGTACGAGACCGCGCTCTCGCTCAATCGAGAGAGATTACGCCAGACAGACCTGTCGCTCGATCTGCATCGCCCATAAAAAAACGGGCCAAAAGGCCCGTTTTTATTCTGTGAATCTCACGTACCTCTTGGCAGCGCGGAGATCTATTAGTTGGTGGTTGTGGTCGTGCTGGAGCTGTCGTCCGAGCCCCCGGCTACAGCCGCAATAAAGATCGCGCCAACTACGATACCTGCAGCCGTTGCCGCAGCGACACCAAGACCCGGAGTCGTCGACTCACCTTGGGTCGATACAAAGGGGTCAGTGTTCACTTTTGCGTCGTCAGCGAACACAGGGGCAGCCGCAGAGCATGCCATTGCAGTCGCAGCAACAAACGTCGAAATCTTGTTCATACCATTCTCCTATCCATAATGGACCATGACGCCCTACAAGGACTTGGTCTGGTTATGCCATACCTCATGGTTCAATGGAACCAATAATTGCAACCATAACGCAATCTCGCTGGATCGGCGCAAACTTGCCACGTTTTGAATGTTTTTTAGGCAGTTTCAACTGGCTACCATCGCCATTGCAGCGATTTCCGCCGCTCCGACACTGCTGGCGGAGCTGTCACCCCGCGATTCGAGCCAAAGACAATAGGCGGCCATGCGCCAGTGATACCAAGGCGCAAGGGACAGGTAGCGAAGGACAAGATCCTTATCAGGATAGCTAAAGAGAAATGTCTCTCGTTCGTTATCTGTAAGAGGCCGTTTACGATACACCAGTTGCATCGCGGGTGACAAAAAGAGCGCGAGATCTTCACAGGGATCGCCCAATGCCGGACATTGCCAGTCGATCAGCCGCCATGAGCCTTGCATACCAACAATATTCCCCGGAACCGGGTCACCATGCAGAAATGAGAGCCTTCCGGATGGTTGAACGGCACCTTTTGGCCTGAGACCC
This sequence comes from Roseovarius sp. MBR-51, assembly GCF_053628575.1. Taxonomy (NCBI): domain Bacteria; kingdom Pseudomonadati; phylum Pseudomonadota; class Alphaproteobacteria; order Rhodobacterales; family Roseobacteraceae; genus Roseovarius; species Roseovarius sp. MBR-51. The sequence goes on along the minus strand of NZ_JBRJGQ010000001.1, from coordinate 434,530 downwards.
AAGAGACTCTGCGCCTGGAATTGAGGGCAAAGAGCGAGGATACTCTTGGTCTGATGTTCAATTTCGCGACTTCCATCGGGGGTGATGCGGAGATGAGGGGGGCCGGTGACGCAATGAACCCGGTACAAGAGCTCCGCAATTTGCAACGGCCCGTCCTGCCATGTTCGGCCGGGCACATGCTCATAGATCAAGCAATGCCCATAGTCGGTCGAAAAATCATCGACATAAGCTGGAGCCAGGTCTCGGCCGGAGAGATGCCGCAAAGCCGCCACCTCTCCATCCGGATCATTCGGAAACAAGGGATTGTATCCATCGGGGCTAAACAGTTTGACGACAATACATTGGTCGTGGGATTCCACTTTCCAACTACTGTTCGTTCTTCCACCGACCAATTGGGTCCAAGCCGATCCTGCGACATCAAAGCCCCGGCCTTTCAGCGTCCGCAACAAGCCTGTTTGTGTCTCGATTGCCGAACCGAACGGCATGGTGTGTCACCTGTTGCAGGGAAATGGGTCGAGTGACGCTAGAGGGATTGGACCCATTCGGCAAGTCCAGGATTACTGAGAACTCGGACGCAGGCCTAGAACTTGGTCTGGTGAAATCCGCTGCCCGCTTTCGAGTACCAAAACTGCCTCACCAGCCTCGAATTGGGCCTCAACGATGCGGCTAGGCACACGCGCGTTATGCCGGGCGATGGTGTCGTTATTCACCAGCGAGTGTACCGAAAGAGCGTAGTCCCCATGGGCGAGGGGCAAACCTATACGATCAAGCCCAGCCCACAAAACCTGTCCGGAGGTGGTCGGGATGGGTTGTCGATTTACAATGATGCCTTGGGCACTGGTTGCCACAATCTCGGCCGCTTCGGCTTGCGGGTCAACAGTAGCCAAGAGCGAAACGGGCTCACCGCTAAAGCTGACAGGCAGCTCTGAGAGCGCCTCCATCCCGATCCAACCAGATACCTGAGACAGACTCTGTGCGCCAATCCGCGCACCCAGATCCGTAAGGAGATCGTTGGTGAGGACCTGCTGCTCGACCGCCGAGAATGTCGCCAGCTGCACAGCGAAATCCGACGACTCAATGGGGTTGAGCGGATCCTGATTACGCAACTGAGTTGTAAGCATTTTGAGAAAGGTTTCAAAATCGGTGCTGAAGCCACCAGTCGCTTTCTCAAGGGAACTGTCCGAGGTTGTCGCGCCGCGCTGGATAGCGCCCGCCTCGAAGCTGGGTTGACTGGCAGACGTCACGTCCATCTAGATTTCCTTTATATCAGAACATCAAGCCGTTCTCCGTGCATTGACAGCGGAGAGGCCAAGGGAATTGTAGCAGCCCCTGAGGCAGTATCGAACTGAACCGATTCCTGAGCAGGGTCTCGTCGGTAGTGCAACTTAGCATTGGAGCCGTTGGCAGAGTCTTGGCCGCCAAATGAGAAATGCGTATGCTCATATCCGACGTCGAGGAGGGCGCGGGCCAGAGTATCTATATGGCGTCGCAAGAGATCGAGAGTTTCCGGTCGATCGGCCAAAAGATTGACAGTCATCACGCCATCTTGAGCGGAGAGTTTCAGACGTATCCGGCCCATTTCATCGGGGGACAAAAGCAATCCTACCGAGTGTTCGCCGTCCCCCGATTGATGCACAGCGGTCGCAATGTACTGCGCAAGAGCCGAAGGCAACTCCGAACGATGCCACAGGACACTGTTTCGGAACATGCTGGGGTTCTCTTGTGATGTCGCCAAACGGAATTCCGAACCCATGACATCATTCGGGTCCTCCCGACCCAGTTCAACATCAAGGTTCGGGACACTGACCACAACACCGTCAGTCAGTATTCCATGGTTCTGGCTAAGCTGGGATCTGATTTCAGGCCACGCGACGGCGCGTGTCGGATCAAACACGTCAGGATTAACGCGCTCAACACTATATGCATTCCTTGCCAGCCCGGAGTCGCGAGAACTTAGGTCGTCCGGGACCGACTTTGACGCAGATGCGGTTAGGCCCAAGGCGATCACCTTCTCTTGCATGATAGCGTGAGCGTTATGAACAACGTGGGGCATTTCTTGCACGGTGGCGGCACCGGTGGTCTTGCCTAGAATAATCTGTGCCTCGGGATCTATGAGGGCCCTTCCCGTTACATCTATGGTCTTGTTCACATGGATAATCTGTCCGAGATCGCGCCCCTGATTCAGGGATGACAACCCGTCCGGCGCTTCTGGTAAAGCCACCGAGTGTTCCACCCCCTGTCGCGAAATTGCACCATCAGCGAACAGAAGGTCCAAATTTTGGTCAAGACTATTCAGAACTGGCACCCTTCCACCGTCGGACGCCACGATAAGAGCGTTGTTAACCCCTGACGCCGCTTCTGGCCGTGCATACTTGGTCAATCGCTCATCAAACTCTCCATCAAGACCGTGGGTCTTGGGAAACTCCGGCACATCGTCCAATGCCACCAAGACATGTTCAACCCCGCCACCCTGCAGACCCTCATCCAGGACCACCGATGAGGACATCAAGATGTCTTTGGTCGAAACGGTTTCTGGCCGCCCACTATGCATCGCCTCTGATAGCGAAACATCTAATTCTGGTGTGTCACTCTCAATCAATGTCGTCGCTTCATCGTCGCTGATGTCATCGCGAGTCACGTCATGAATTCTCTCGAACACCTCTCCAAAATCCAGCGGCCCACGCGTAGAATCGAGCGATTTAGTCTCAATGCCCCTCACGGTCATCGGCGGCGCAGGAGTCCGCGTGATGGAGTGCATTGGCTCAGTGGCAAGTGATTCGAACATCTGCGCCCTCCAGTTGTCTTTGACCATGTCCCTGAATATGGCGAAACCGATTACTGCTTGTTTACCGATTTCGGGTCTTCTGGTGATTAGTTCGATCAATTTGAGGAATACCCATGTCCAACCCAGTATCGTTACCGTCGGGAATAGGGGGCTCAGACGCCCCCCTCAAAAACCCAACGCGCATAGTCGCCGAGCGCCTGGAAGCCAGCTTTCTGGCAGAGATGCTCAAGTTTGGAGGGCTCGAACCAAAAGAAAGCAGCTTTGCTGGCAGCACCGGAGAATCACAGTTTGCTTCGTTCCATCGAGAGGCATTGGCACGCGAGATGGTCAAAGCAGGCGGCATCGGACTGGCGGACGTCTTTTTTCAGTCCATGATGGAGCGCTCAAATGGCTCATGAAATTGAAGCCCGGATTATCAGTGATCTCGATGCCATACTGGAAGAAGAGCGTAACGCGCTACTGGCGAGTGATATTGCAAGGATCACCGCGCTCATTCCAGAAAAGGAACGCCTGCTTGAACATCTCAATGCGCTCGACCATCAATCGGTCAGTGCATTGAACAGCCTCCAGAAAAAGCTGTCGCGCAATCAGGATCTGCTCAACGGCACTTTGCAGGGCATTCGAAACGTCGCTGCGCGGCTCGCGGCTCACCGCAGCATTCGCCGTTCGACGGATACATACGACCAACATGGCCGCAAATTCTGTATCCGCGGCGAGGTCGTCCATAATATCGAAAAACGCGCCTAAGCGGGTCGTTAAAATTCGTCGCTTTTCTCATGCCGGGTTTAGCACTCCATTAGGACCTTCGGGGCACTCTCGGTCTTGCATCCACGACAGGATGGCGCAGACGGATCATACCCTTCGCTGCACATGTCAGAATGACATCAGACCGCTCCCGGTACGGGCGTGGGATATTAAATGGCGAAAAGCGCCAAAATCAAAGGGAACGTACAATGTCCAGTATTCTGACCAACAACAGTGCCATGGTGGCGCTTCAAACCCTGCAATCAGTCAACTCAAATCTCGCCAAGACGCAGGATATGATTTCAACAGGCAAAGCTGTTGCGACGGCCAAAGATAACTCGGCGATTTTTGCAATTTCCAAGGTGATGGAATCCGACGTCAGTGGCTTCAAGGCTGTCTCGGACGCCTTGTCCTTGGGTGAATCGACCGTGGCCGTGGCCTCTGCCGGAGCCGAACAAATCACCAATATTCTCAATGACATCAAGGAAAAGGTCGTTGCTGCTACTGGTGAAAACGTCGATCATGCCAAAATACAGAACGATGTTGATGAACTGGTCAATCAGGTCAATTCGATCATTGGCGCGTCCCAGTTCAACGGGGCGAACCTGCTCGACACGGCAGGCAATGCTGGCATTACGGTTCTGTCCTCGCTTGATCGGGACGCGACTGGAACGGTAACAGCATCGAATATTACCGTGGCCTCTGTCGATTTCGAGGCCAACCTTGACCTGAGCGATATTGATGTGTCGAGCGCAACTGCAGCAGACAGTTCTCTGGCTGCGATCGAAACCCATATTCAGACAGCAGTTGACGGGGCAGCGGCCCTTGGCGCTTCGGCGCGCCGGATCTCTGATCAGAACGAGTTTGTCAGCAAAGTCACGGATGCGATGAAATCCGGTATCGGCGCCTTGGTCGATGCCGATTTGGAAGAGGCCTCGGCGCGTCTTCAGGCTCATCAGGTACAGCAGCAGTTGGCGACCCAATCCCTGTCCATTGCCAATCAGGCACCACAGGCGATTCTCTCGCTGTTCAGAAACTAAGCTCAACTTGGGGCGCCCTCAGGGGCCCCCAACCTCCGCTCAGTGACAGACCGCCAACTTGAAAGGACATGACGTGAACGCGACCCAGCTGGCGCAGACCGCCTATCAAAACCAAGCGCAGACCATTCGGACTGAGCGAAGGCTGGAGTACGACGCCTTTGCCCGGATAACGCATCGCCTTGGCTTAGCTGCAGTCAAGGGTCGTGAGGATATTCACAACCTTGCCGCCGCGCTACATGACAACCGGCGCCTTTGGACAATTCTGGCGACAGACGTCGCAGATCCAGAAAACCCCTTGCCGCAAGAATTGCGCGCGAGAATTGTCTATCTGGCGCAGTTCTCGCACCATCACAGCACTTTGGTGCTCAATGGCGATGCGTCTCTTCAGCCTCTCATCGACATCAATACAGCCATGATGCGCGGGCTGAGTAACAGGCAGGTCGTTTAATGAGCGGTCTTGTACTGAAGCTTGGTCCCAAAGAGCGCGTGCTTATCAACGGAGTGGTGGTTGAGAATGGGGATCGTCGCTCGCGTTTGTCAATTATGACTCCGAACGCACATATTTTACGTCTGCGCGACGCAATACACCCTGAAAGTGCAACCACGCCGGTGCGCCGGGCATGCTATGTCACGCAGCTTCTACTGTCAGGTGACGGCGATCCGCAACAGGCGCGTCGCCAACTCTTGCGACACATTGAGGAGCTAAGTCAGGTACTGCGCGATTCCGACAGTCGGATCCAGCTGACACTCGCAACAAGAGCCCTTTTAGACGGGGAATATTATCAATGTCTCAAGGCCCTTCGTAGGCTAATACCACGAGAAGAACGGCTATTGGCGCATCGAATGTCATGAACTTTGCCCCGGTTCTTCCTCTGAACGGATTGTCGGGATGGGCACTCTTGTCTCGCACCTTTGAGCGCCAGTCAGAGCTTTTCAATAAATCGCCGCAGATTGTTCGCGATACTGACTATTTCGAGCAGACCATCGGCAAGATCACCACCGCTGAGGATCTTGTGTCTGACCGCCGCTTATTGCGGGTCGCGCTTGGGGCATTCGGGCTTCAAGAGGACATCGAAAGCCGTGCCTTCATCCGCGCCATCCTTGAGGGAGGCACAATCAACGAAGAGTCATTGGCCAATCGCCTCGCCGATGATCGCTATAAACAGCTGGCCGAAGCCTTTGCATTTGCAGATCGCCCCATCCCTCGCACTCAATTGTCCACTTTCGGCTTCGAGATCACTGAAAAATTTCGCCGCAGGGAGTTTGAGGTGGCGGTCGGTGATCAGGATCAATCCCTCCGCTTAGCCCTGAACGCGCGGCGCGAGTTGGGGGATATCGCAGGCGACGATGCGGCAGAGGATACGCGGTGGTTCCGTATTCTCGGAAATACTCCGCTGCGCCGCGTATTCGAGGTGGCGCTAGGATTACCTGAGAGTTTTGCACAAGCGGATCTGGATCGACAGTTGGACGAGATAAAATCTCGGGCGGCGCGCCAATTGAACATCGGTTCGCTATCAGACCTTGCCGATACAGGTGTTCAGGAACAATTGCTCCGACGTTTTTTACTGCGTGATCAGATGGCGCGCATCAACATGCAATCATCACAGTCGATCGCGCTGACCCTGCTGCAATCGGTCCCTCCCCGATCTTGAGGCGCAGACCTTGAGGCGGGTGTCATAGGTCAGATCCGAACGTCATGTCAAATTTCCCATTGCAATTGTAAGGACATGACGGCCCTATAGCTCTATGATCTGGCGCAGCCTGAAGCCGAAAAAGTCTTTCGCTTTCTCGAAAACAGTCTCCGCGTCTACACAGAAGGAAAGTTAAATGCGCTGCGTCTTTATCAACATTCGCTGCAAACCGGGGCATTCCTACCGTGTTGCTGAGGCGATTGCATTGCGCGAGATTCATTCAGAGCTTTATTCCACGTCCGGCCCGTTTGACCTTTTGATGAAGCTGTACGTTCCCGAGAGTGAGGATATCGGAAAATACATCAACGATAATGTGCTCGATATCGCGGGCATCGAGAGAACCGAAACGACCCTGACATTCAAGGCCTTCTAGCTCAGGATTTCGAACCGCGTGACATCGACCAACCCACGATCGGTGATCTTGAGTGCCGGAATGACCGGTAGCGCCAGAAACGCCAATTGCAAAAACGGCTCTTGCAACGTGACCCCCAGGGATTTAGCCGCCGCGCGCAAACCAATGAGCCTATCACGCACGACTTCAAATCGCTCAAGGCTCATCAGCCCAGCCATGGGCAACGCCAGTTCCGCAAGCACCTGCCCCCCCTCGACGACTACAAAACCACCTTCTATTTCGCCGAGTCGGTTCACGGCAACAGCCATGTCCGCATAATCAACGCCAACACAAACGATATTGTGATGGTCGTGACAGACAGTCGAGGCAATTGCCCCGGCCTGCAAGCCAAAACCCTGCACAAATCCTGTTGCGATATTGCCATTCTTTCCGTGCCGCTCAACAACCGCAATGCGTACTAGGTCCCGCGCGACGTCTGGACACTTGTCACCATTCTGCGGGGCGATTTCTTCGTGCAGATGCTCCGTCAGAATCTTGCCACTCAGGATACCGATCACATCGGTTTCGGCCCGATTGCCCGCGTGACGAAAATCCTCTGGCCGAACTTTAGGAGCATTTACGGAGTTCCGCCCAATTGGTGGTATTTCGTAACGTGCGGCGAATGTACTGGCATCTGCCACCCGACCACTGCAGAGCACCAATCGCACATCGCAAGCCTCCAACGTCCCAACGGCTACGATATCGGCACGTCGCCCCGGCGCAATCAAACCGCGATCTTTTAGCCCAAATGCTTCTGCTCCGGACAGCGACGCCGCACGATAGGTTGCCAATGGGGAAGATCCGAGCGCTATCAAACGTCGGATCATGTGATCGAGATGCCCTTCTTCGGCGATATCGAGCGGGTTGCGGTCATCCGTACACAGGCACATGTAGGGGGCTGTGACATCCGTCAATAGCGCTTGTAGAGCATTCAGATCCTTGCTGACCGACCCCTCGCGGATCAGAATGCGCATGCCGCGCTGCAGTTTCTCGCGCGCCTCCTCTGGCGTTGTCGCCTCATGTTCGGTGCGAATTCCTGCAGAACAGTAGGCGTTAAGATCGCGACCCGAAAGCTGCGGACAATGTCCGTCGACATGCGCCCCTTTAAACAACCGCAGTTTGGCCATCATGCCCGGATCACGGTGGATGACGCCCGGGTAATTCATCACCTCGGCCAACCCGATGCCAGAGCGATGACCCATCACGCAGCAGAGATCCTCTGCCGTAATTTCGGCGCCAGAGGTTTCCATATCCGTCGAGGGCACACAGGACGACAGTTGGACCCGAATATCCATCAAGGTATGCTCGGAGGCGGCTTGAAAATAGCGAATTCCGTCGAGGCCCAATACATTGGCGATCTCGTGCGGGTCACAAATGGCCGTGGTCACCCCACGCGGCGTGACACAACGGTCGAACTCATAAGGTGTGACCAGCGAGCTTTCGATGTGGAGATGCGTGTCGATAAAGCCCGGCACAAGGATGAGGCCTGAAACGTCGATCACAGCGCGCCCTTCATAGGCGGCCCCAATGCCCACGATGGTATTGCCGCAGACCGCGACATCTCCGGGAATCAAATCCCCCGTGACGAGGTCAAGCACCTGCGCCCCACGCAGCACCAGATCAGCGGGGTCATCGCCCCGCCCCTGTGCGATCCGTTGTTCGAGATCTGACATGTTTACGCCCCCCGCGACATTCAGCGAGTGTCGCGCGGAGGGTAGCCAAGAGCAAGCCCATTGAGCCAAAACCATCGACCACGGGCTTGCTGTCAGAGAATGATTACCCGGTCTTCGCCGTTGGCTTTTCGAGCTTCATTTCGGGTTTGCACGCCATGCCGTTGTAGCGGCCGACCAGCGATTCGTTACGGCGCTGATAGGCACGCGCCTCGTCGCCCGCGGCCCCCTTGAGATCCATAAAGAACCAAGGGACGACAAGGAAAGCGCCTGCTGTTCCGGCAACGATGTTCTGCGTGGTTTTGGCCTGCTGCTCTTTGACGAGGCCTTGAATAGCATGGGTATTGGCCGTGATCTCGGTGCGCAACTGGGAGCAAGAGAGCGCGCCGTCGCCGGACTGAATTTCGTCAACAGGATCGGGGGCACGACCACCACAACCGCTCAACACGGCAATGGACAGGAGGGCAGGTGCTAACAACTGGTTCATCTGATTACCTTTTAACAGAATGTTCGCGTCAGTACCTCGCTCCTAAGCCAATGAAAAGCAGCAATTTTCCTTTAGCCGCGCCGACGCTTGCGGCGCCCACCATCGCTTCCATCTCCATGGGTGTTGAAACTCGGAGTTGGCAAGGTCACGATCTTGGCCAATTCGGGAAACGGATCGGTCTTGTGTGGGATCGCGTTTGCCGCAACAAAATGCTCTTGGAATTTCGGCTCGATCGCGGTCTCGACCTTGGTAATCTGGCCCACGACACGCTCGATTTCGCGCCGGGCGGCAACATTGCAGAGCGCAATGCGCGCACCGGTACCCGCCGCATTGCCCGCCGATGTCACCTTGTCGAGCGGGACATCGGGGATCATGCCAAGCACCATCGCATGTAGCGGCGAGATATGCGCTCCAAATGCTCCAGCCAGAACCACCCGGTCCACTTTGTCCACACCGCGCTCGTCCATCAACAGGCGCGCGCCGGCGTAAAGCGCAGATTTGGCGAGCTGGATCGCTCGTATATCGCCTTGGGTTACGGTAATGACCGGACCGCCTGCGGCACTCCCATCATGGATCAAATAAGAATGGGTGCGTCCGTCTTCGATCATCCGCGCGGTGCCCGTGGCCGCCGCCGATCCGATCAGACCGGAATCGTCCAAGAGGCCGGCCATCCGCATTTCGGCAACCGCCTCGATGATGCCGGAGCCGCAAATGCCGGTGATACCGCCGTCGCCCACCTCTTCGGTGAAACCATCGTCATCCGACCATTTGTCAGACCCGATCACCCGAAACCTTGGTTCCTTGGTCACCGGATCAATGCGGATCGCCTCAATTGCGCCGGGTGCGGCCCGTTGCCCACTGGAAATCTGCGCGCCCTCAAAGGCCGGTCCGGTGGGGGATGAACAGGCCAGAACCCGCGTCTTGTCACCCAACAATATCTCGGCATTGGTGCCCACATCGACGATCAGCGCCAGATCTTCAGATTTGCCGGGCTCTTCACTCAGCGCCACAGCGGCGCAATCCGCGCCCACATGGCCCGCAATGCAGGGCAGCACATAGACCTGTGCCCGCGGGTTTATCGCCGTGAGGTCCAATTCCTTGGCACCCAAGGTCAGGCTTCCAGACGTCGCAAGCGCAAAGGGCGCCTGCCCGAGTTCTACCGGGTCAATCCCCAAAAGCAGGTGATGCATGACTGGATTGCAAACAAACACTGTCTCGACGATGAGATTTGCATCAACCCCCGCCTCTTTGGCGATCTCCTCAGCCAACAAGTTGAGCGCATCACGCACGGTCGCCGTCATTTCCTTGTCACCGCCGGGGTTCATCATGGAGTAGCTGACACGGCTCATCAGATCCTCGCCAAAGCGGATCTGCGGATTCATGATACCAGACGAGGCCTTGACCTCGCCGGTTTCCAGATCCGTCAGATGCGCGGCGACCGTGGTCGAGCCAAGATCAATCGCCAGACCAAATAGCCCACCCTCGTGCAGTCCGGGCCATATCTCCAGAATTTGCGCCGCCGCGTCAGCGTGACCGCGGTGCAGCGCCACTGTTACCTGAAACTTGCCCTTGCGCAGAACGGGTTGCAGCTTCGACAACAAGCTGAGATCAGCACGAATATTGTCAATCTCCCATTGCGATTTGAGCGCGCGCTTGAGGCGTTCGAAATCTCCGGTTGGCTCGTGCATGTCGGCCTCTTCGACTTCAACGAAATAGAGCCGAGTTGCCGGGTCCATCTCGATCACGCGGGCCGAAGCAGCTTTGCGCACCACCTGCTTGTGGACTTGGCTCTCAGGGGGCACGTCGATCACAACATCGCCCATGATTTTTGCCTGACAGCCGAGCCGACGTCCCGGTTTCAGGCCACGCTTCTGGTCATACCGCTCTTCAACCGCGTTCCAGTCCGACAGCGCGTCCTGATGCACGGTAACACCGTGTTTTGAGAACTCACCATAGCCCGGCGAGATCTGGCATTTCGAGCATATCCCGCGCCCACCGCAAACGGAATCAAGATCGACACCAAGCTGCCGCGCGGCCGTCAGGACTGGGGTGCCTATGGCAAATCGCCCACGCTTACCGGACGGGGTGAATACGACGAGAGGGTCTGTCGACATAACGAATATCCTGCTTCTGACGCTGCGCTTGCGCGGAACATAAGGCATAGGCGCTTGCCCGACAGCCCACAAGCGTCAGAAAATCGTCGTCGCGCGGCATGACCTGATAATCAAACAGCCCCTAAGACAGAGTCCAGCCAAAGAGCCAGATTGCGAGAGGCACAGGCGCGGTCGCAATCACAAGAGTCAGAATTGCCAAATGCGCCCGAAACACGCCCGATAACCCGGACACAAATGCAATACCACCTCCGCCCCCGATCATCGAATTTCCCGGAATGTTGATAAGGAGCGCGAGGTTGACGTAGCGATATTTGACAACCCAGCTCAAATAGCGCGCGGGCAACTGCGCTTGCACAAAGCTGGCCCGCTCATCGAGGGGCAGCGCCTGAAACCTTTCGAACATCAGGCAGGCCCGCGTGAGATGCAGATCGAGCAGTATGCGGCTAAGCCAACGATAGGGGACCTTGCATCCAACTATATAGGCCAAAATTAGACCAGATGCCGTGGCAAGCCAGACCAAAGGCGCAATATCCGGGCCACCGACGGCTAGAACCATGAGGCCGATTTCAATGCCCGGCACAAACGGAATGGCGATCAGAACGGCATAGATCAAGAGCGCCGCCGCTAGAACGCTCGGTATGGCCCAGCCAAAATTATTCTGTGTGATCCAGCCTTGCGCCCAGACAAAGAGCTCGTGCAGCAAGATTGCCAAGATCACGAGCGCCACAAGGCGCAGCGCAGTCCGGAACAGCCCGATTTTGACAGGCGGCGGAACCGGCGTTTCAAGAATTGGAAGGTCGTTTTTGTCCATAGCCGAGTCTATGGTTCATTCACCGGTCTCCACAATGGCCCGCAGACAGAGATCACACGCATTTGCTTGACGGGCGAACTGCAGATCTGTCTCAGTCCATTCAACCTGCGCTGATCACTCAGACCGGAATGTCAGCCAGTGTGACTCATACCCTTCGAATGTCAGCGCCTAGACCAGCCATCAGAGGCTCAAAAATTGGAAAGGAGGTTGCGATCGGGCTTGCGTCATCGACACTGACCGGAGCCGTTGTCGCCATTCCCATCACCATGAACGACATCGCGATCCGGTGATCGAGATGACTGGCGCAGGTCTGTCCGCCTTGAACATTTCCGTGCCCTCTCCCATGCACAATCCACCAATCTGGACCGTCCTCGACCTCGACGCCCCCCGCGCGCAATCCAGCCGCCATTGCCTCGATCCGGTCGCTCTCTTTGACACGCAGTTCCTTGACCCCGCGCATGACGGTCTCACCTGTCGCGAATGAGGCGACCACCGACAGAACCGGATACTCGTCGATCATGCTTGCCGCGCGCTCGGGAGGCACCTCTATGCCCTTGAGGTCAGGCGAGAACCGGGCGCGCAGATCGGCCACAGGCTCACCGCCTTCTTCGCGCAGGTTCTCATACTCCAGATCGGCCCCCATCTCGCGCAAGGTTGCAAAGAGCCCGGCGCGCGTTGGATTAAGGCCGATATTTGGAACCAGAACATCGGACCCCGGAACAATGATCGCCGCGCAGACGGGAAAGGCCGCAGAGCTTGGGTCGCGCGGCACCACGATGGTCTGAGCCCTGAGTTCGGGTTGGCCTGTCAGCGTGATCACCCGCCCTTCGGCGGTGTTTTCTGTGACAATCTCGGCCCCGAACCCAGCCAACATCCGCTCGGTATGATCGCGCGTTGCGTCCCGCTCGATCACCACGGTCTGTCCGGGCGCGTTCAGCCCCGCCAAAAGCACGGCACTCTTAACCTGCGCCGACGGCACAGGCACGACATAACGTATCGGCACCGGATCAGCAGCGCCCACGATGGTCATCGGCAACCGGCCTCCCGCCCGTCCAACAGAGCGTGTCCCAAACAACGCCAACGGGTCCGTCACCCGCGCCATTGGCCGTTTGTTCAAACTGGCATCGCCAGTGAACGTTGCGGTTATGGGTGAGGTCGCCATCGCGCCCATGATCAACCGCACCCCTGTCCCCGAATTTCCGCAATCAATGACATGATCCGGTTCGGCAAAGCCTCCAACGCCAACACCATGAACGTGCCAAGAGCCCGTCTCGTCACGCGTCACTTCGGCCCCAAAGGCCCGCATCGCCTTGGCCGTGTCCAGCACGTCCTCACCTTCGAGCAGCCCGGTGATCACAGTCTCTCCCACGCTCAACGCCCCAAGAATCAGCGAACGGTGCGAGATCGACTTGTCTCCCGGCACATCGGCAACACCGGAAAGAGGCCCGGAGCGGTGCGAGGTCATTGGGGTCGGAGTGCCGTGGCCAGACATGATGTGCCTCTTGAATAGTCTGTGTTGTCCGCCCAATAGCCCAAGCTGGGGCACCCGTCCATGACCTTTGCCACGCCAACTTTTATGGGGCGGCACCCAGTTGGGTCACGATGCTGTGCCCCGGTGCATAGCACAGACGAGCAAAGGTCACGGCCCGCGCGTGATCCCATGTCAGGCGCTCGATCACAAACAGAGGTGCGCCCGGATGCGTGGTCAGGATCATGGCCTCAGCCTCGGTTGCAGCTTGGGCCGCCAAACGGATTTCCCCATGGGTATAGGGGACATTGGCCAACAACCACTCATTGGCGTTCAGCGCCTTAAAGTCCTGATCATCAGCGGCGGGGGCTGTCTCGAGATTGATCCAGCGATCTTCGAAGACAAAGGGCTCACCAGAGGCCAGATGCAGGGCCGTCACGTGCAGACATTGGATGGGGCCTTCGGCGCAGAACCGACGCGCCAGACCAAGCGGCGGCGCGGCACGGGCACGGCTCAGACGACGATACTCGTATGTCTTCCCAAGGGCGCTGACTTCCTGCCGGATCACCGGAATGTCCACGGTCGCGCGGCTCACAGGGTGCAAAGCAACGCGTGTCCCTGCCTTGCGCCGTCGCTCGACAAGTCCAAGCTCGGCCAATGCTCTCAGAGCACGATTGACGGTGGCGCGCGCGCACCCAAATTCCTGTGCCAGATCGGCCTCGTTCGGAATCACGGCACCTGGCGGCCACTCACGCGCATGGATACGGCGCAAGACCTCGTCCTGAATCGATTGCCAACTTTTGAACTGTGGTTCTGACATGGGGCATTCCAACGCGATTTCGTACTCTGGCAAGGACTGCAACTTTGCCGTTCCGCAGCATTGCGCGCCCTTATCGGTAAGCCTTGTCTGTTACGCCACGACCTCGAACAGAAGGCAAGCCCCCCTGCAGCCAGGCCGTGGATGTATCAGCGCAGACAGTCTTGACAGATTAATATGTATAGACATAATATTCAATCGCGGTTCAGAAAATCACAAGGGTGCTCTGCATGCTTCTGCGCAACGCAACTTTAGCAACACTGCAGGGGGATGACCCCTATGGCCTGGTTCTTCATGGAGCAATCCTCGTTGATGCTGGTCGTATTGTCTGGCTTGGGAAAGACGCGGATGTCCGGAAGGGATACCAAGGACCGGAAGAAGATCTTGAAGGACGCCTCGTTACCCCTGCGTTGATCGATTGTCATACCCATATCGTCCACGGCGGCAACCGTTCCGGTGAATTTGAGATGCGGCTAAACGGAGCGAGCTATCAGGACGTTGCCCGTGCTGGTGGAGGGATCGTTTCAAGCGTTACCGCGACTCGCGCAGCCTCGGAAGAGATGTTGCTCAAGGGGGCTTTACGCTTTGTTGACGCGCTGATTGCCGAGGGCGTTTGCACCATCGAGGTGAAGTCCGGCTATGGGCTGGACATCGACACGGAGTTGAAGATGCTGCGTGTGGCGCGATCCATCGAAGATGTGCGTGACATTCGTGTGAAAACCACCTTTCTCGGAGCCCACGCAATTCCTAAGGAGTTTGGCGGACGTACGCTCGCGTATGTTCAGCAGGTTTGCATTCCCACACTCAATGCAGCGCATGCGGCCGGCCTCGTCGATGCTGTGGACGGCTTCTGCGAGGGAATTGCATTCTCTCCCGATGATCTGGAGCCTCTCTTCGCAAGGGCGCAGTCACTTGGCCTGCCAATCAAACTTCACGCAGAGCAGTTGAGCCACCTTGGCGGCACGCAATTCGCCGCGCGTTACGGGGCTTTGTCTGCGGATCACCTGGAATACGCGACCAATGAGGATGCCAAGGCAATGGCTCAGTCTGGCAGCGTGGCGGTCATCCTACCGGGGGCGTTCTACACCCTTCGTGAGACGCAAATGCCACCGATCGACGCCTTTCGCGCTGCGGGCGTGCCAATGGCCTTGGCCACCGATTGCAACCCCGGTTCGTCACCCTTGGCGTCAGTGTTGTTGACGATGAACATGGGGTGCACTCTTTTCCGCATGACACCCGAAGAGGCGCTCGCGGGGGTAACGCGACACGCTGCGCGCGCCTTGGGGCTTGATGATTGCGGGATGCTTGCCACAGGCATGCGCGCAGACCTTGCCGTTTGGGACGTCGAGCATCCAGCCGAATTGGCATATCGGATTGGCTACAACCCGCTCTGGCGGCGCATTTTCGGAGGCAGGGCGTGACAGTTATCGTAGCACCAGGACAAGAACGGCTCGCCGCACTTGAGAGTATCTGGCGGAACAACCTTTCAGTGGAACTGGATCGCAGCGTCAAATCGGATGTCGAAGCCGCACATGCGCTCGTTGCACGCGCTGCGTCTGGCCATACGGCTGTGTATGGCGTCAATACGGGCTTTGGCAAGCTCGCCAGCGTAAAGATACCACCGGAGAAAACTGCCGAGTTACAATGCAATCTCATCCTGTCACATTGTTGCGGCGTCGGAGAGGCGTTGGATATCGCGACCACTCGGTTGATGATGGTGTTGAAACTTCTCAGCCTTGGGCGTGGGGCGTCTGGGGTGGCGTGGTCTACCATCACGTTGCTCGAAACGATGCTGGCGCATGGCGTCACACCTGTTGTGCCGGATCAGGGGTCGGTTGGCGCCTCGGGGGATCTGGCGCCCTTGGCTCATATGGCAGCGGTGATGATTGGCGCGGGCGAAGCCTGGGTGAACGATACGCGAATGCCCGGTGACAGGGCGCTTGCCCTTTGCGGTCTGAGCCCAATAACCCTCGGCCCAAAGGAAGGATTGGCGCTGATCAATGGCACCCAGTTTTCAACGGCTTGCGCGCTGACCGGACTCTGGACGGCGTGGCGCAACGCCCAGAACTGTGTGGTGACGGCAGCGCTCTCGACCGATGCCATCATGGGGTCCACCGCGCCATTGGTGGCAATGATCCATGAATTACGCGGCCATCGTGGTCAGATTGACATGGCCCGCGCCCAATCTGACCTTATGACAGGCAGCCAGATTCGTGAAAGCCACCGCGAAAACGATACGCGTGTGCAAGACCCCTATTGCATTCGTTGTCAGGCACAGGTCTCCGGCGCTGCTGTTGACCTGTTGCGCCAAGCTGGCGCGGTGTTGGAAATTGAGGCGAACGCGGTAACCGACAATCCCTTGGTTCTGGTGGACCCAACTCATCCAGAGGGTGGCATGATCGTTTCGGGCGGCAATTTCCACGCCGAACCAGTCGGCTTTGCCGCAGATCAGATCGCTATGGCGATTTCAGAGATTGGCGCAATTGCGCAACGTCGCGTGGCGCTGATGGTCGATCCCACGCTGAGTTTTGATCTCCCGCCCTTCCTGACTCCTGATCCGGGTCTGAACTCAGGTCTCATGATTGCAGAAGTGACGACTGCCGCGTTGATGAGCGAGAACAAGCATCTGGCCAATCCCTGCACGACCGATTCCACGCCGACGTCTGCCAATCAAGAGGATCACGTCAGCATGGCGGCACATGCCGCGCGACGCCTCAAGCGCATGAATGACAACTTGAGTGTGATACTGGGGGTCGAGGCAATCTGCGCGGCGCAAGGCATCGGATTTCGCGCGCCAATGCAGACAAGCGCCGCACTCCAAGCAGTCATCACCCGTCTGCGTGAGCAGATACCACCGCTGACCAAAGATCGCTACCTTGCTCCCGATTTGAACGCCGCAGCACAGATGGTGCGTGCCGGGGAACTTGTCGTGGCGAGCGGGCTGGATCTGCGTCTGAGTGGTCCGGCGCAGACCCGGGTGTTTTGAGAATGGTGGATTTGCGCCCGATACACCCGCTTTGTGCGCGGCTGTCATTCGCATTGCGCACGTCAGCATTAAACATACGTAGCCGTACGTTTTGGGTCAGTGGACCCTACGCGTCAATCGACCTACAATTTTTACCCCCTGACTATCCGACTGGGAAGGAACCGAAATGACCGATCCGCGTCACAATGCCCGCGACATCTATCCGGACACAGGCACAAAAATCTCCGCCAAGAGCTGGCTGACCGAAGCCCCACTCCGGATGCTGATGAACAACCTTCACCCGGATGTGGCTGAAAACCCGCACGAACTTGTGGTCTATGGCGGCATTGGGCGCGCGGCGCGTACCTGGCAGGATTTTGACCGCATCATCGCCGCGTTGCGATCCCTTGAAGAGGACGAAACGCTTTTGGTCCAATCCGGTAAGCCGGTAGGTGTTTTTCGCACCCACAAAGACGCACCACGGGTTTTGATTGCTAATAGCAATCTCGTACCGCATTGGGCCACTTGGGATCATTTCAGCGAACTCGATAAGAAAGGGCTGATGATGTACGGTCAGATGACCGCCGGTTCGTGGATTTATATAGGATCTCAGGGGATCGTGCAGGGCACCTATGAGACCTTTGTTGAGGCGGGCCGACAGCACTATAATGGCAGTCTGACCGGTCGCTGGATCCTGACCGGGGGCCTTGGCGGCATGGGTGGCGCGCAGCCTTTGGCGGCGGTGATGGCAGGAGCCTGTTGTCTGGCCGTGGAATGCGACGAGACCCGCGCCGAATTTCGCAAGCGCACCCGTTATGTGGACGAAATCACCCATGATCTGGACGAGGCGCTCGCCATGATAAACCGGTGGTGCAAAGCGGGCGAGGCCAAGAGCGTCGGCTTGATTGGAAATGCCGCCGACATCTTTCCAGAGCTCGTGCGGCGCGGCGTCAAGCCCGATATCGTGACCGATCAGACAAGTGCGCATGATCCCCTGCATGGCTACCTGCCTCAGGGCTGGAGCGTCGCCGAATGGCGCGCGCGTCAAGAAAGCGATCCTAGAATGGTAGAACGTGCCGCGCGTGCCTCCATGCGGGTGCAGGTGCAGGCCATGGTCGATTTTTGGAACGCTGGTGTTCCGACGCTCGACTATGGCAACAACATTCGCCAAATAGCGCTTGAGGAAGGGTTGGATACAGCCTTCGCCTTTCCCGGATTTGTACCCGCCTATATCCGACCACTGTTTTGTCGTGGGATTGGGCCGTTTCGCTGGTGTGCCCTAAGCGGCGACCCCGAGGATATTTACAAGACAGACGCCAAGGTTAAGGAACTGATTGACGATCCACATTTGCACAACTGGCTCGACATGGCGCGCGAGAGGGTTGCGTTTCAAGGTCTGCCCGCACGGATTTGCTGGGTAGGACTTGGCGTGCGACATAAACTCGGTCTCGCGTTCAATGAGATGGTGCGCAGCGGTGAATTGAGCGCCCCGGTTGTCATTGGCCGCGACCATCTCGATAGCGGCTCAGTGGCAAGCCCCAACCGCGAGACCGAAGCTATGAGGGATGGATCTGACGCCGTGAGCGACTGGCCTCTTCTCAACGCGCTGCTGAACTGCGCGTCAGGCGCCACTTGGGTGAGCTTTCACCATGGCGGCGGCGTGGGAATGGGATTCAGCCAGCATTCCGGCATGGTGATCTGCTGCGATGGAACTGAAGAGGCGGACCGGCGTCTTGCACGGGTGCTTTGGAATGATCCTGCGACTGGTGTCATGCGCCATGCCGATGCGGGATATGAGATTGCACTGGATTGCGCGAGGGAACACGGGTTAAATCTCCCTAGCATTTTAACCTGACCCATGAATGACGTATTGAGGATAACATGATGACTCTAGAGCGGTTTGTATTAGCACAGAACAAGATATGGCCGCTCCCACTCCAAGAGATCGCATCCGGCGAAAAGCGCCAGCATTGGGCGTGGTTCGTTTTGCCACAGGTCAAAGGGCTGGGTCGGTCCGAGTTTGCAAAATCCTTTGCAATCGACGATCTTGACCACGCGCGCGCCTACTTGGCGCATCCGGTCCTTGGTCCCCGTCTGATCGAAACCTGCGCCGCCATGTTGGCATTGCAGAACACCTCCGCAGAACGAGTGTTGGGCGGCATCGACGCACTTAAGCTTCAATCCTGCGCCACCTTATTTGCAGAGGCCGGAGGTCAGCAAATTTTCTCCGATGTTCTGGCGAGATTCTATGGCGGCATACGCTGCGAAACCACACGCGATTACCTTGCAGGACGGCGTGCATTGCCAACAGACGACGAGTACTTTCCACGCCCACCACAGCCCGACCTGCCGACTGGCGTGGCCTGAACCGTCAGCGCAGTCTCTGGATGGCGCTATATCCCATATTTGGACCAGCCCAGTGGCGAGATTGTAATATCCTGCCACTTGAATCTACCAGATAGGAATTGACCACACTTCGATCCGATTGCCAGCACTCTGCTGTCATTCGAACCACGGATGCAGTGCCATTGGCCCCCGCCAAGGTTTCTGTGTCACCGCGCGTGATCTTGCAATCTGATTTCAGGGTCACGATCTTGTTTTCCCCATCGAGATAGCGCTGCTGAATCTTTGCGACGCCGTTTTCCCGGCGGGTCACAACATCAAGCAACGGCTCAATCCTTGACGACATCAGATCATTCCCAAGCCCCCGCGTCGCAACCAACACACCGTTGCGGGTCGTCGCACTGCGCCGATCTGAACTGCCATAAGAGGCCCATGTCTGGTGCGGCCCATTCTGCTCGATTGGACGCAAAACGGCAGCCGCCTTACGATCCTCCAAGGCATAGAGCGCAACTGGACCTGTCGTATTCGCCAAGGCTTCCATCGCAACCGACGAGACGAGCTGAGGGTCAGGGGCAACAGGTTTGACTCTTTGTTGATTGATCAAGCTCTTGCCAACCGAAAAAACGTTCTCCGAACTCCGCTGGTTGGAGCACGCAGCCAGCACCATGAGACCTCCCAGTAGGAAAACTTGGGGCAGCGATCGGCACATCATCTCCAGAACTTCCCCCAACTCGCGGCCGCGTCGCGTCTGTGCGATGTCCGAACTGTTTCATATAGACGCCCGCTTACATTCAAACGCTGACCACCATCGCGGGTTAGCGAGCGGATGACGGCCGTCGGGGCCTGCTGTGTTGGCTTGCCCAAGATCCAAGAGATTGGCGCAGTTATACGAATGCCCTTGTCGAACGATCCTTCGCCGAAATCCTGAGCCGAAACATCAGTTTTCGTCGCGAACGCACCCACCTTCCAACCGTTGGCGAATTCGCGGTCGAGGCCTACCGTTACACCCCAGTCCCCTGCCAGATAGCGCCCGGCATCTACCTGCGCGTGATATCCGCCACCTAAATCATAATAAACCGACGCATGCCCATTGAACTCAGGGATCGCGCCGCTGATCGTGTTCCGATCCCGCAAGCCAAAATCACCATCAAAATCGCGTGGTCGGACATAGTTCAACTCGGCGCCTATTGCGATCCGGCTGTCTACTGGCCGCCAAAGCACCTCGGTCGAGACCCCAGCGTACATCTGCTCCAGATAACCCACAGTCCCCCGGGCGTATACATCCGGCGCAAGGCGCTGATACTTGCTCAGGGTCAGCCAGTCGAGACGAGGAGCATCCGATTTTGCATAAAGCGCCGCATCGGAGCGCACCCGCGGTATGCGCGAATTGCTGACTCGGTTCGATTTATCAAGGTTACCAAAGAGTTTGACGGATGTCGCCGCGCGCGCCACCCAGCCTCGCCCAAATTCCACCTGACCCTGAAACCGAAGCGCAACATCGACCCGCGCAGGATTATCAGGATCAAACAAGCTGATCCGCGTGAAGGGATTGATCCCCCAACCGTAACGTGGAAACTTGCCGGGCAAAGGTTCAGGCAGATTTCCAAATCGCAGACTGTCGCTGAAAGTTGCCGCCGCCAGAGCGTCATCAGCGGCCATATGTTCGAGCCGCTCAATATCACTGCGTGCGAAACTGACCGTGCTGGCAGGAATTCCCTTTACGTAGAGGGTGATATGAAAGTTCTCGACAGAGGCGGGCAAAACCCGTGTCATCACGCGGGCTGTTCGGCCAAGTGCCTGCGAGGTCTGGTCATAGGTTTCGTTCTGAATTCCAACATAGGCGGCGCGGTCTTCTAGCCGCAACCTGATCAGGTCAATTTGATCCTGTGCAAGGGTCTCATCAAGCGTCTTGCTGACTTGTGCCCGCGCGGCTGGCACAGTGGCCCAACCAAGGTCACGCGCCGCGTCCGGATCACGAACCGCAACAGGCAATGGTGCAGGTTCCAACCCGCCAGGAATTGGCATTCGGCGCGGGTTGATCGCTATGGAAAGGTTCACGCCAATTTCCTCACCGTGCAGGACAAAGGCCCGCACGTTGGCATCTTGGCCCAGCTTGTAGGTCAATCCAAAATTGATCGGTGTGCTTTGATCAAAGATACCAGCCGTCTTCTCCGTGTCGTAGTTATCGGATGAATACTCGACGGCAAAAGCCAGCTTGTCGCTGATATCGTAGCTGAATCCACCGAAGAAACCGATGTCCCCTTTGAACCAGTTTGAGATGCTCACATCGCCACCGGTTCCGACGCCGGCAAAGTTAAAGGGCGTGCGTGTTCCAAACCCACCAATTGAATTGCTCGAGCCAAAACGCCCCCAACCCAAGCCCGCAGTTATACGCAAACGGTCTCGATAGGATTTCGTGGCAACCAGGTACTCGCCTCCGAGAACCCCCGTCCCTAAAAAGTCCTGAAGTCCGATCGCGATTGCCGGTGAATAGTCGGTTTCCTTGAACAGTCGGAACCGCAAATCAAAGCTACGGTCATAGAAGGTGCTGAACTGTGGCGTCAGATCCCGCGTACCCGAGTATCGAAAGCTGCCTGTGATCCAAGGTGCAATCTGAAAGCTGAGCGTGGTCTTGCTGAAGCCATCGAAATAGGCAACTGTCGTGGATAGCTGCGCATCCGGGGCCATTTCCGCCGTAGGCATATCCCATAGACCACCGGGTGTGCCGTAATTGTTTGTCACGGTTGTTGTCAGATCATTCGCCGACGCACTCGAAGCAGCGACCAAAACCACCGTCGCGCCGAACATGTTCCGCAATCTGCCTGTCATCGACTGTTCACCTGCTCCGAGCGCCTTCACTTTTCTCTTAGGGGACAATAACCGTCACAGTGCAACACAGCAATGTGAGTTTATAAATCAATCCACTTCGATCCACAAAAGCGAGAACATCGCACATTCAGATCAGAGTTGCTGCGATCACCGCGCCCGCAATACCAATCACAACGCCCAGACCTGCCCAGAGGGCGCGCTCAGGCCAAACAGAGCGTTTGGGCGGCACCTGTGGCGCAGTTTGACGAATAAGAGCCGCCTCTACCAGCCCCGGCAACCTCGGACCGTAGCGTGACAAAACCATCGCTGTCCGCCCCAAATCCCTGAGAGCGGCCCGGGGACCGATGGTCTGTTTTATATAATCCTCGACCACTGGCTTGGCGACCTGCCATATATTGATCTGTGGGTTGAGACTGCGCGCCACCCCCTCGACCACAACCATGGTCCGTTGAAGCAGAATCAATTCAGTGCGCGTTTCCATGCCGAAACGCTCAGTCACTTCGAAAAGATAGCTCAGCAGGCTCCCCATCGAAATCTTGCTCGCATCCATGCCGAAGATCGGCTCGCCAACAGCCCGCAATGCACGCGCAAAGGCATCGACATCACGATCTGCAGGCACATAGCCTGCCTCGAAATGCACTTCGGCTACACGTCGGTAATCCCGCCTTATGAATCCGTAGAGGATTTCCGCGTAAACCCGACGGGTATATTCATCAATATGCCCCATGATACCGAAATCATAGGCGATGACATTGCCATTGGCGGCCACCTTGAGATTTCCCTGATGCATGTCGGCATGGAAATAGCCATCCCGCAAAGCATGGTTGAGAAATAGCTGTAGCACCCGCACACCCAGTTCAGAGCGGTCATGTCCGGCAGCATCCAGTGCGGCGTTGTCCCCCAAAGGCAACCCATCCGCCCAAGCCATGGTCATCACGCGCCTCGACGACAGGTTCCATTGCACAGTGGGAAGTTGAAATCCCGCATCCTGCGCCGTATTCGCCGCGAACTCAGAGGCCGACGCCGCCTCAAGTCGCAAATCCAACTCGCCCATCACCACACCTTCGAAATGGGCAATCACATCCGTGGGGCGGAGTCGACGCGCACCCGGGGCCAGCAATTCGATCATCCGCGCGGCGAAATAGAACGCGTCTATATCGCGCCGGAAAGCCCGCTCAATCCCGGGGCGCAGGACCTTGACCGCCACAGCTTCGCCGCTGTCCCGCAGCCGCGCCTTGTGGACCTGCGCAATAGAAGCCGCAGCAACCGGTGGACTGAAATCGTCAAACATATCTTCAACCGGCCGCCCGAGTTCGTAAGCGATACTGCCCATTGCAAGCTCAACCGAAAACGGCGGCAGCTTGTCCTGCAGCACGCGCAACTCTCCAGCCAGCTTTTCACCAACAAGATCGGGCCGCGTGCTCAGAATCTGCCCGAACTTGATATAGGCAGGCCCAAGGGCGGTCAGCGCCCGAGGTGCAGGGGGCGTCGAGGGGTCTCCCTTGTAGCCCAACCATTGAAACGGCCAGGCCAGAAATCGCATCGTCCCACGCACCATCGGCGGAGCCTCGAATGCATCCATGATCAGACCCATGGCACCCGTACGTTCCAGCGTCGCACCCGTACGGATCAGCCGCAGAATATTGTGCGGTCCGCGCATCTCAAATCTTCCAGCCGGAATGCAAGCAGGCAATTCCGAGACTCAAATTGCGGTACTTTGCATTCTCGAATCCTGCAGCTCGCACCATCTGCAGAAATGTCTCTTGGTCAGGAAACTGACGGATAGATTCCACCAGATACTGATAGCTGTCGCGATCATCCGCGATCATCTGCCCCAAACGCGGGATGATGTTGAAGCTATATAGGTCATAGACCTTTTGCATCACCTCGTTGGGGATCTGACTGAATTCCAACACCATCAGCCGCCCGCCGGGTTTGAGCACGCGAAACGCCTCGTTCAGCGCCTCTTGCGGGCGGGTCACGTTGCGGATGCCAAAACTGATCGTGTAGACATCAAAGCTGTTGTTCTCAAACGGCAGCGCCATCGCGTCGCCCACCACCCAATCGAGGCTCTCGGCCATCTGCTCTGCCTCGGCACGCTTGCGCCCCTCGATGAGCATCGGCTCGGTCAAGTCCAACACTGTCGCGTGCGCCTGCCCTGCCCGCTTGAGAAAGCGAAAGGAAATATCCCCCGTTCCCCCCGCAACATCGAGCAGACGTTGACCCGAGCGTGGTGCCAGCCAATCCATCATCGCATCTTTCCATACTCGATGGATGCCAAGCGACATTGCGTCGTTCATCACGTCATATTTACTGGCAACACTGCCGAAAACGCCGCGCACGCGCCCGGCCTTCTCTGACTCGGGGATGTCTTGAAACCCGAAATGCGTGGTTTTTTCGATCATGGGCCTTGCCGCTCTTGTGTCTCGCCTTTCTTATAGGGCTATGACAGGGGGTTACAATGCGCCCCTTGTGCCCATCGAGGTCCGATATGCCCGAATTACCCGAGGTTGAGACAGTCCGCCGCGGCCTTGCCCCGGTCATGGAGGGGCAGGTGATCGCCCGCGCCACCGTGAACCGCCCCGACCTGCGCTGGCCCTTTCCACCCGAAATGTCGGCTCGCCTGACGTGTCAGCGCGTGCTGGCACTGCGGCGGCGATCGAAATACCTCCTTGCAGACCTTGCTTCGGGTGAGACATTGCTCATTCACTTGGGCATGTCGGGTCGGATGCTGATATCGGGTGATCCCCTCGGCCAGTTTGTTCACGCGCATCCAACCCCTGAAAAGCACGACCATGTTGTGCTTGATATGGCGGGCGGCGCGCGGATCACGTTCAATGACCCGCGCCGGTTTGGGGCAATGGACCTGATGCCCACGATCATGGCGGAATCGCATCCACTTTTAGCTCGGATTGGTCCAGAACCGCTGGGCAACGCCTTTAACGAGCTCTATCTGACCGCCGCACTCAAGGGTCGCAATACCCCGATCAAATCCGCGCTTTTGGATCAGCGAATCGTCGCAGGCTTGGGTAACATCTATGTTTGTGAAACTCTCTATCGCGCAGGCATTTCGCCCCTGACACGCGCCGGGACGCTCTCGGCCAAACGCGTCGCATCTCTGGTGCCAATCATCCGCGAGGTTCTCCGGGACGCCATCACCGCGGGCGGCTCTTCGCTGAGGGATTTCCGGCAAACCGATGGCGAACTAGGCTATTTTCAACATAGTTTTGACGTCTATGGGCGGGAGGGCGACCGATGCCGCACCTTGGGATGCACCGGCCTGATCACTCGCGTCATCCAGGCAGGCCGATCCAGCTTCTATTGCCCGAAGTGTCAAAGATAGGTTGAACGCGCAGCCAACAGTGGTAATGAATCACCCCTGATGCAAACAAATGAAAGCTGATTTCATGGCCTATGAGACGATCATCGTCGAAATAGAAGACCACGTCGCCCTCATCAAGCTCAACCGCCCAGATGCGCTCAACGCGCTCAATGCACAGCTGATGTCCGAACTCGCAGAAGCGCTTGGAGAGGCGCAACAGAATGAAAAGGTGCGCTGCATCGTTCTGACTGGCTCGGAAAAGGCCTTTGCCGCCGGGGCCGACATCAAGATGATGAGCGAGAAGAGTTTTGTCGATGTCTTCACAGAAGACCTCTTTACCGCTGACAGCGCCGCCATCTGCCGGGTGCGCAAACCGATCATCGCCGCGGTGTCGGGCTATGCGCTTGGTGGAGGCTGTGAACTGGCGATGATGTGCGACTTCATCATCTGCTCTGACACCGCCAAGTTCGGCCAGCCCGAAATCAATCTGGGCGTGATCGCGGGCCTTGGCGGCACGCAGCGCCTGACCCGGCTGGTGGGCAAGTCCAAGGCGATGGACATGAATCTCACAGGCCGCTTCATGGATGCCGAAGAGGCAGAGCGTTCTGGGCTGGTCAGCCGGGTCGTGCCCGTCAAGAAGCTGATGGAAGAAGCGTTGAGCGCCGCTCAGAAGATTGCGGAGAAATCCCAGATTTCGGTGATGGCAGCGAAAGAGTCGGTCAACCGCTCGTATGAGACCACGCTGCGCGAGGGACTGCTCTTTGAGCGCCGCGTGTTCCACTCGCTCTTTGCCACCGAAGATCAGAAAGAAGGCATGGCCGCCTTTGCCGAAAAACGCGAGGCACAGTTCCGCGACAAGTGACGCCATTTGGCACGCGCAATGCGCGCCCGGGTTTGACACACGCAACACCCGGGCGCGACTTTTCCTTGGGCGATCATCGGCTCTCCAGCCTGTACCGCAGCACCAGCATCGCATGGTAGGGTTAACAAAGCCTTGCGCTTTTTCTTGGCAGAAATACTCAAACCCGACGCTGTGTGAGTAGATAAACGCCTCAGATCAGCCCTTCCGCCGCAAAGAGCGCCTTGACGTCCGCCTCGGGGCGCGCGCCGTAATGGCCGATCACCTCGGCGGCGGCGATGCAGCCCATACGCCCGGCCACAGCCAAGGACTGGCCGGTGGCCAGGCCGTAGAGCAGGCCCGCGGCAAACTGGTCGCCCGCGCCGGTCGTATCAACCGGGGTCACGCGGCGCACCGGCACGGTGACGGTCTCATCGCCTTGCACGAGCACGACATCATTGCCCGAGCGGGTGCAGACAATCAGCCCGCTTTCGGAGGCCGCCTGTTCCAGCGCCGCCCCCAGATCCTCGGTCTCATAAAGCGCGCACCATTCATGCTCGTTTCCGATCACGTAGTCCAACTCGCGCAAGAGACCCCGGAAATCGTCGCGGTGGCGATTGACGCAGAACGGGTCAGAGAGGGTGATCCCAGCCTTGCCGCCGCCTGCCCGTGCGGCCCGCGCCGCCGCTTGAAACGCCGCCTTGCCCTTGGGCTTGTCAAAGAGATAGCCCTCAAGGAACAAAAGCTCTGCCTGCCCGGCCACCGCCTCGGGCACATCCGCATCGTCGAGTTCGGTCGAGATGCCCAGACAAGTGTTCATCGACCGCTCGCCGTCGGGCGAGACAAAGATTATCGAGCGCGAGGTAGGCAGCGCGCCATTGCTCCGCGGCGGGTTGACGAAATCGGTGCCGACCTCGGCCATGGCCGCCGCATAGTAGCGACCCAGTTCGTCATCGCTGACCCGTCCGATAAACCCGGTCGAGAGGCCAAGCGCGCCCAGTCCCGCGACGGTATTGGCGACCGAACCACCCGGCATCTGCCGCCGGTCGGCCATGTTTTCATAGAGAAACTCGGCGCGCTCGGTCTCGATCAATTGCATCACGCCCTTGTCGATGCCTAGGCGCTCCAGAAAGGTGTCATCGCATTGGCTGATCACGTCCACCACGGCATTGCCGATGCCGACGGCCTGATATTTGGTCATAAGGTCTTGTCCTCGAATAAGCAGAGATCACGAATAAGGCAGGTGCCGCAGGCGGGTTTACGTGCCTTGCAGGTATAGCGCCCATGCAGGATGAGCCAGTGATGCGCGTGGCGCTGAAAACCGACCGGCACGTTGTCTTCGATGGCGCGTTCGACGGCGACCACATCGCGACCCGGACAGATGCCACTGCGATTGCCCACGCGGAAGATATGCGTATCAACTGCCTGCGCCGGATAGTGCCACCACATGTTGAGCACCACATTGGCCGTTTTGCGCCCGACGCCCGGCAACGATTGTAGCGCGGCACGGGAATTGGGCACCTCGCCGCCATAGTCATCAACAAGGATGCGGCTGAGTTTCATCACATGCTTGGCCTTGTTGCGATAAAGACCAATCGTCTTGATATGCTGGATCAGCCCTTCTTCGCCCAAATCCAGCATCTTTTGGGGCGTGTCGGCGATCTTGAAGAGGTCTCGCGTAGCGCGGTTCACCCCCACATCCGTGGCCTGCGCTGACAACGCCACAGCCACGACGAGGGTATAAGCATTGACATGGTCCAACTCACCCAGAGGCTCAGGCTCTGCGGCCTGAAACCGGCTAAATATTTCGCACATCGCGTGGTAATCGAGTTGGCCTGCCATGGCTGCTCTATGCCGGGAAAAACACGGATGCGCAACATTCGGGTCGCACGCACAGGTCCACCGCTTTATCTTGAGGGTGAAACGACAGGAACACCAACATGACCGCTCATTCCGAACCCAGCTATCATTATCACGTCATGCGACGCGCCATCGAGTTGATTGATAGCGGCGGGGAGACGCTGACGCTGGAAGAATTGTCAGGGGAAATGGGCATGAGTGCGGCCCATTTTCAAAGACTTTTCTCACAGTGGGTCGGCGTTTCTCCAAAACGCTATCAGCAATATCTGACGCTTGGCCATGCCAAGAAAATGCTGGCGCAGCGCTTTACCACGCTTGAAGCGGCTGATGCAGCCGGGCTTTCGGGGTCGGGGCGGCTGCACGATCTGTTCTTGCGGTGGGAAGCGATGAGTCCCGGTGAGTTCGCCCGCCAGGGCTCCGGCGTGACGGTCAGTTTCGGCTGGTTCGACAGCCCATTTGGCGAAGCCCTTGCTATGGGCACCGAGCGTGGGCTCTGCGGTCTGGCCTTTGTTGGGGAATTCGGTCGGACGGTCACAATGACCGATATGCAGTCTCGCTGGCCGAATGCAATCTACAACGAAGCCCCTGACCGGATCGCAGCGTGGGTTCACGCGGCTTTTGGGGGCAAGGGAGAGGCCGCGTTGCACATGATCGGCGCGCCATTTCAGATCAAGGTGTGGGAGGCCCTGCTTCAAATACCATCAGGCCATGTAACCACCTATTCAGAGATCGCAACTGCCGTCGGCCATCCGCGTGCGGTACGTGCTGTGGGGACTGCGGTGGGGCGCAACCCTGTCAGCTTTCTCATCCCGTGCCACCGTGCGTTGCGCAAATCCGGCGCACTTGGCGGCTATCATTGGGGCTTGCCTGTCAAACGCGCCATTCTCGCATGGGAGAGTGCCAGAGCCGACGTATAGGCGGAAATCTGCGCGACTTACCCCCCATATCCCCCTCGTTTGATCTTGGGTGAGCTCATGTTATTGCATATCATCGTTCAACACCCGAAACCTAGGGCCAGTTTAATCAAAGAGGCGAACATCCAATGATCCGAGCGAAAAAATCCCTACTGCTGCTCTCAGGCGCATCCCTTTTTCTGGCTGCGGCGTGCACCGAGCCGGTCAACGAGTCCAACCAGAGGACCAGACAGGGGGCTATTGTTGGTGGCCTCATCGGCGCAGGAACAGGCGCGATCGTCAGCGACAACAGAGGCACAGGCGCGCTGCTCGGTGGCGTCCTCGGTGCCGTGGGTGGCGCGGCCGTCGGCAATGCCCTAGACCGGCAGGCCGCAGAGCTGCGCCAGCAACTCGACAATGATGTGCAGATCGTGAACACCGGCGACCGTCTGATCGTGACCATGCCGCAGGATATTCTGTTTGCCGTCAACAGCTCCACAGTGGCCCCCGGTCTGCGGGATGACCTCTTCAAAGTCGCGCGGAGCCTTCAGGCATATCCCAACACCACCGTTCAGGTCGTGGGTCACACCGACAGCACTGGCGAAGCAGGATTTAACCAAAGCCTGTCAGAGCGCCGCGCCAACGCGGTTGCAACCGAGCTTTTGAACGGCGGTGTATCTCAGGCGCGGGTCAGGGCCTTTGGTCGGGGCGAGGATCAGCCGGTTGCCTCCAACCTTACGGTCGAGGGTAGGGCACAGAACCGCCGGGTCGAAATCGTGATCCTGCCGAATGCCTAAAGGTAAGTGAGATCCAAGAATGTGACTGATCGCCCTCTGGTCAGTCACATTCTGCGCTACTGAGCCTGAATGCTCTGAAGATAGGCCATAAGAGCAGCCAACGGTCGTGGCGTCGGAGTAAATACACCATCCCCCACATCCACTGGTACGGTATCCCCTTCCAGCAAAAGACCGAACTCGGGCATCTCCTGCCCCGGAAGGCCTGTGCGGTCATAGCCGTCAATCACCGACAAAACACGCGCACGCGGAAAGACACCGGCTTTGGAGAGCTGTGTCAGGTCTGCAGGACGTCGCGACAGATTGGCCGCCCAGGGGCCGTCGCCCTTGCCTGATGCCCCATGGCATTGTGCGCAATTGGCGTTGTAAATTACCGCACCTTCGCTGGCATCCGGCATCGAAATCGTCTGTGCGCAAGCCGCCACAGCCAATGCGATCAGAACTGTCATTGTACGCATCGCTCGCCCCTTTGTTTTTCGGCAAGGGTAGCAAGCGCATCCCGTACGCGCAACGATCCTGATTACGATAACTCGCCCGCAAGCCCCTTGTCGATCAGCGTCACAGTCTCGGCCACGCCATAGAGGGCAATGAACCCCCCAAACCGTGGTCCCTGAGACGCGCCGAGCAGCACTTCGTAGAGCGCCTTGAACCAGTCGCGCAGCGGATCGAACTGATCACGTCCGACCGAATAGACGATGGATTGAAGTGCCTCATCCTCAGCTGGGCCATCATAGGCGGCGAGGCGGTTGCGCAGATCTATCAGCGCCTCACGCTCCAGATCCGTGGGGGCGCGGTAGGTCTTGGCCGGCGCGACAAAGTCCTCGTAATACTTGACCGCATACCCCGCCGCCGCATCGAGATCAGGGTGTGTCTGTGCAGTCGCGTCAGGCGCATAGCGACGGATAAAGCCCCAGAGAGTTTCCTTGTCCCGCGCGGCCGAAACCGAAGCGAGGTTGAGAAGCATCGAGAATGGCACGACCATCCGGCTTTCTGGCACAGCCCCGCCGTGGATATGCCAAACTGGGTTGGCCAATTGCTGGTCCAGCGTCTGATCCGCATAAGCGCGCAATTGCTGGTGATATTCATCGACGGCCTTGGGGATCACGTCAAAATGCATCCGCTTGGCGGTCTTGGGCTTTTGAAACATGAAATAGGACAGACTCTCGGTCGCGGCATAGGTCAGCCACTGGTCGATCGAGACGCCATTTCCGGAAGACTTGGAAATCTTCTGCCCGCCTTCATCCAGAAAGAGTTCATACGTGAAATGTTCTGGCGCAGGGGCGCCGAGCGCCCGACAGATGCCGTCATAGATCGGCGTATTGGTCGAATGGTCCTTGCCATACATCTCAAAATCGACGCCAAGAGCGGCCCATCGGGCACCAAAATCCGGTTTCCATTGTAGCTTGACGTGGCCACCCGTCACCGGCAGCGTCCATTCACGGCCTTTCTCATCATCAAAGGTGATGGTGCCGTCTTTGGCATTCACCTCCTTCATCGGAACATAGAGGACGCGACCAGTTTCCGGATGGATCGGCAGAAAGATCGAATAGGTCTGCTGTCGTTCTTCTCGCAACGACTTGAGCATGATTTTCATGATGTCGTCATAGCGTTCCGCCGCGCGGAGCAGGACTTCGTCGAACTGACCAGAGCGATAGAAATCCGTCGCTGAGTAAAATTCATACTCAAAGCCGAACGTATCGAGGAACCGCCGCAGCATCGCATTGTTGTGATGACCAAAGCTTTCATGCGTGCCAAAGGGGTCAGGGACGCTCGTCAACGGCTTGTGTAGGTGCTCCAAGAGCATCTCACGGTTCGGCACGTTCCCCGGCACCTTGCGCATCCCGTCAAGATCGTCGGAAAAGCAGATCAAACGCGTAGGAATATCGCTGATCACCTCAAACGCGCGCCGGATCATCGTGGTGCGCAGGACCTCTCCAAAGGTTCCAATATGCGGCAGGCCAGACGGCCCGTAACCCGTCTCAAACAGCACATAGCCCTTGTCCGGCGGGGCCTTTTCATAGCGTTTGAGCACGCGGCGCGCCTCTTCAAAAGGCCAGGCTTTCGAATTCATCGCGGCATCGCGCAGATCGGACATTGGTCACTCTCCAGTTTCCCTTGGCCGAAACACCGGCAAGGCATCGCCGCTACCTATTGCCGGGGGACAGAACAGTCAATATTCTGCGCCGCAACATAGCCCCGCGCGAAAGGCCCGCAGATGTCTGATCCGATCCCACATCCCCTCACACCGCAAGATTGCCTTGTGGCGGTGATGATCGCCGTTTCGGCCTCGGATGAGGATATGCGCACCGCAGAACTCATCAAAATCGAGAGCACGGTGAACAACCTGCCGATCTTTGCCGATTACGATCTCGACCGGCTCCGAGTGATGTCGCAGACCGTGCTCGATCTCTTTACTGTCGAAGAGGGGCTCGATGCGCTCTTTGGGCTTGTGCGAGCAAACCTTCCCGTGCGCCTGTTCGAAACCGCCTACGCGCTCGCCTGCGATGTGGCCGCCGCAGATGGGACACTCAATGAGCGCGAGTTGCGTCTGCTCGAAGAAATCCGCTACGAGCTCGACATCGACCGCCTCCATGCTGCGGCCATCGAGCGGGGCGCGCGGGCGCGGCACATGATAGCCTAAGCGTCTTCACCGCGACGAAGCACGCACAAGCGGCGTCCCAGCTCGCCTCAGGATGACACCGAGGCGGGCAAAACTGTTCTTGACCGAAACCGCCTCTTTATCTGCGAGAAATCCGTCCAGCTCTGGCCAGATTCGAATCGCCTGATCCAATTCCGGATCGCTTCCCTCGGCATAGAGCCCGGCCCT
The DNA here is from genome assembly GCF_053628575.1 of Roseovarius sp. MBR-51. NCBI lineage: Bacteria > Pseudomonadati > Pseudomonadota > Alphaproteobacteria > Rhodobacterales > Roseobacteraceae > Roseovarius > Roseovarius sp. MBR-51. The sequence continues at coordinate 401,841 of NZ_JBRJGQ010000001.1, read as the reverse complement.
GATCATGGTCTCAGAGCGGGAATAGCTGCTCAATAGCGTGCGGGCGCGCGCAATCAACGCATTCTCCTCGTCACTAGCAGCACGCGGCAGGCTGCGCGACACGGACCGCAATAGATCAATCGCAGGATATCGCCCTCGCTCGGCGATCTGACGATCGAGGATCACATGCCCATCCAGCACTCCGCGCAGGATATCGGCGATCGGCTCGTCCATGTCAGACCCCGCCACCAGCACCGTCAAGAGAGCGGTGATATCACCCATACTTTCGGCACCTGGCCCCGCCCGTTCACAGAGCGACATGATCAGATGCGATGTCGATGATGGAAACCCACGCAGGGTAGGCATTTCACCAGCCGCTGTTGCGACCTCCCGATGCGCTTCGGCAAACCGAGTAATCGAATCGGCAAGAAACAAAACATGTTTTCCCTCGTCACGAAAGAACTCCGCGACAGCCATCGCGGTCCAGGCGCAGCGTCGGCGAATAAGCGGCGAGCGGTCAGATGTCGCGGCCACGATCACAGAACGCCGCATGCCCTCCGGTCCCAGCACAGTCTCGACGAACTCCCGCAGTTCCCGCCCGCGTTCTCCGATCAATGCGATCACAACGACATCGGCCTGCATATGGCGCGCCAAATGTCCCAGAAGCATGGATTTTCCCACCCCCGACCCGGCAAACAATCCCACGCGCTGCCCCCGAACGATCGGTAGCACGGTATTGAACGCCACCATTCCGGTTTCCAGACGCGCGCCAAGCGCGCGCCGTCGCGTAGGGGCTGGCGGGTCAGCCCGCAACGCCCGGATATTGGCCCCACGCAATAGTGGTCGCCCATCAAGTGGCTCCCCGAACGGGTCGATGATCCGGCCCAACCATGAGCGTGACGGTGCGACGGAATTCTCTTGGCCCAAGATCACCCGATCCCCGAGCGCAACGCCATCCGGGCTGGTATCGGGTAACACAACTAGGGACGCGGCCTCCAACCGGATCACCTCTCCGTGCAATGTTCCGTCAGATCGGCGTTGGATCACGACACGATCCCCGAGCCGGGCCACGGCAGACAAGCCACTGATCCGCAGAGCATTTCCTTGCACCGTAGTGACCCGGCCCATCATCCGCATCGGCCGCAGCGCCGATATTTCAGCCCGGAGGCCTGCCATGTCCTGTCTGATCATCGAACGCTCCAATCATGTCCTGAAAACAATTTCTAAAGGAATCAGGGTTAAGCCTTGGTTGAAGCCAATCGAGGGAGAAGCCCCGATGTTTGAAAAACTTGAGATCTTTCGCATGGCCCATGCCATGGCCCGCCATGCCGGAGCGCGTCAGGCTGTCGTGTCACAGAACATGGCCAATGCCGATACCCCGCATTACGCCGCACGCGATGTCGTCGCCTTTGCGGAGTCCTATGAGACGGACAAGGCGACCCATGTTTCCCGTGTCACCCGAAACGGACACCTTCTTGGACAAGATCATCGTCTCGGATTTGACGTGGCTGAAGACCCAACAGCGATCAAAGACCCCAATGGCAACTCTGTCTCGCTTGAAACAGAGATGTTGCGGGCGGTCGATGTCAAACGTCAACACGACCGCGCACTTGCGATCTACAAGTCTTCGCTCACCGTGCTACGCACGGCGATCGGGCGGCGATAGGAGCCCAGGATGAGCGATTTCTCCAACGCCCTCTCAGTTTCAGCCAGTGGCCTCAAGGCTCAGGCACAGCGACTGGTTCATGTGTCCGAAAACATCGCCAACGCCGACACCCCCGGATACCGCCGAAAAACCGTCTCCTTCGAGACCGCCTTTGCAGGATCGGAGGGCACTGGTGCCGTAGAGGTGAGCCGCGTCAACCTCGACAGGCGAGAGCCTCAGAAAATCTATGATCCCAGTCATCCGCTCGCGGATGAAACCGGCCATTATCAAGGGTCGACCGTCGATTTGATGATCGAAATTGCCGACGCGCGCGAGGCGCAGCGCAGCTACGAGGCCAATCTCAAGATGTTCGATCAAGTCCGCCAAATGTCTGCCGGGCTGATGGACCTATTACGCCGTTAAAGGAGAGCCAGAATGGATATCACAGCACTGACTGCCGCCCAAAAGTACACCGCCACACGCACCGCGACAGAACCCGTCCTTGGACAGGCAACCGAAGGGGCGGCATTTCAGAACATCGCCAAGGACTTTGCCGCAACACTCAAAGAAGGCGAGGAGATTGCCAAGTCAGCCATGATCGGCAAAGCCGATCCGCATAGTCTCGTGCAGGCCCTGGCACAAACAGAACTGGCGGTCGAGGCCGTGATCACAGTGCGTGATCGAGTGGTGGAAGCATATCAGGAAATCCTACGGATGCCGGTGTGATCCCATGCTCAACGAGGTTCTGTTCTTTGACACACTGCGCGAGGCGCTTTGGATTTCAGTGATCATATCCTTTCCGATCCTGACCGTTGCACTTCTGGCGGGCCTCGTTGTCGGGCTCTTTCAGGCCCTCACCTCCATTCAGGAACTGACGCTGACCTTTGTCCCCAAACTCGGGGCCATTATCGTCGTGTTCTGGATCACCATGGGGTTCATGACACAAACGCTGGTGAGGTTCTTTCAGGACCGGCTGATCCCGATCATTCTAGGAGGCTGAGTTGGAAACTGCAGGCTATACGACACTCACCCGGCAATCGGGCCTGTTGCGCGAATTGCAGGTGGTCGCCAACAACATCGCCAATGCTGCGACCACCGGCTACCGCCAGGAGGGGCTGATCTTTTCCGAGTTCATCAAGCGTTCCGAGGGTGGCCCGTCTCTCTCGATGGCGCAGGGCAATGTGCGGATGACCTCGACAGTGCAAGGGCCGTTGACGCCGACCGGCGGCACGCTTGATCTGGCCATCGAGGGCGAGGGATTCTTTCTGATTGAAACGCCTTCGGGTGAACGCCTCACACGCGCGGGAGCTTTCACGCTTTCTGCGCAGGGTGATCTTGTGACACCGGACGGGTTCCGCGTTCTGGATGCGGGCGGCGCGCCAGTCTTTCTTCCACCGGACGCCAAGAGCATTGGTCTCTCGCCGGATGGCACGCTCAGCGACAATGGCCGCCCACTGGCCCAGATTGGCCTCGTGCGCCCGATCGACAGCTTGGACATGATCCGCCAGGACGGTGTCTTGTTCCGCACCAACGGCGGTTTCGAACCGGTCGAAGACGGTCGCGTGCTCCAAGGCTTTCTCGAAGGTGCCAATGTCGACCCAATCGGCCAGATCGCCCGCATGATCGAGGTCCAGCGCGCCTATGAGATGGGCCAGAGCTTTCTTGATTCTGAAAACGAGCGGGTGATGACCGCGCTCGACTCCCTTATCCGTTAACCAAGGAACGCATCATGCATATCCTCAAGATCGCCGCCACCGGCATGGCCGCCCAGCAGATGCGGGTCGAGACCATCTCGAACAACCTCGCCAATATGTCCACCACCGGCTACAACGCACGACGGGCCGAATTCGCTGATCTGCATTATCAGCAACTGGCCCGCGCGGGCACCATAAACGCCGCCGATGGCACGGTCCTGCCCACCGGTGTGCAGCTTGGGCTTGGCGTACGTCCTGCGGCGATTTCCGTACAACTTGCTCAGGGATCACTCTCGCAGACCAACGGCGATCTGGACGTGGCGATCGAAGGAAATGGCTATCTAGAGGTCACTTTGCCCTCTGGCCAGGCCGCATATACCCGTGACGGCGCCCTCAAACGCTCAGCTGACGGGATTATCGTCAACTCCGAGGGCTTTCCTGTCGCCCCTGAAATCACCATCCCAGAGGATGCCCGCAGTATCACCATCAACGCCGAAGGCGAAGTATTCGCGTTCTTTCAAGACAATGCCGAGGCGCAACAACTTGGCCAATTGGATTTAGCGGGGTTCAGCAATCCCAAGGGGCTTGAGGCGATCGGCAGCAACCTTTTTGTCGAAACAGAGGCCTCTGGCCCTGCAAATGTCACCACCGCGGGACAAGACGGGCTTGGCACTCTGCGCCAAGGCTATCTCGAGGATAGCTCGGTCGATCCGGTGCGCGAGATCACCGAACTCATCGAGGCGCAGCGTGGCTACGAGTTGAACGCCAAGGTGATCACCGCGGCAGACCAGATGCTCAGCGCAACAACGCAGGTACGATGATGCGATTTCTCACGTCTTTTCTAATGCTTACAATCGCCAACCCAGCCCTCGCTGACATGATCGTGGCCACCCGCACGATCCGCGCTCAGGAGGTTCTTGGCCCCGCCGATCTTTTACTGAAACCAGGCGAAGGCATCACCGATGTCACCCTGCACGATCTGATTGGTCAGGAAGTCCGTGTCGCTCTGTATCCCGGGCGTCAAGTTCGGGCGGTGGACGTGGGACCGCCCACCGTCATCGAACGCAACCAGATCGTGCCACTGGTTTACGCACACAGTGGCCTGACAATCGAGACGGAGGGCCGCTCACTCGCGCGCGCAGGGGTTGGTGATTATGTCCGCGTGATGAACCTTGCATCGCGCGCCACTGTCTCGGGCCGTGTCACTCAGACCGGTCAAATCCTGGTCTCACGATAGGAGCGGCGATGCTTGATCTTAGATACCCAGTTCTGATCGGATTGCTTTCTTTCCTTGCCGCCTGCGGCCGTATGGATCACATCGGCAAGCCTCCCAGTTTCACTCCGACAATGAACTCCACCGAGCAGCTTGCAATGCTCAATCCCGGCTTGCCGATGACGGCACCACACGACACTCCGTTCCAGCGCGCGTCACTCTGGAGCGGTGGCAAACAATCCCTCTTGGGTGACAGGCGCGCGGCACAGCGCGGCGACATCATGACCGTCGTAATAGAGATAGATGAAGCGGCGGAAATCTCGAACTCAACATCGCGTTCCCGCGACAGCACTGAGGACCTTGCAATCCCCGGCCTCTTTGGCCTCCCACAACGGATCAATCGGAGCTTGCCTGAAAGGGCCAGCCTTGAGTCTGCGGTCGACATAAGTTCTTCCAGCCAGTCAGGCGGAGATGGGTCGGTCAGTCGGAGCGAAGAGTTGACGCTTAGGGTGGCAGCCACGGTGATGCAGGTCCTGCCAAACGGCGTATTGGAAATCCAAGGATCACAGGAGGTGCGGGTAAACTTCGAACTGCGCGAGTTGCTGGTCTCTGGCTTTGTCCGCCCCGAGGATATTTCACGGCAGAATGAGATCACCTATGACAAGATTGCCGCCGCGCGGATTTCTTATGGAGGGCGCGGTCAGATCACTGATGTGCAGCAACCCCGGATTGGCCAACAAGTTCTCGACGCCATTTTACCATTCTGACTCTTTCTCAAAGGAAACGAGACGATGATTGCAAAATTGCTACCGATCCTCCTGCTGGTCCTCGGAGTCACGGCGGGCGCTGGGGCGGGAATTTTTCTCAAGCCAGATCCGAAGGCTTTGAGTGCAGACGCGTCGCATGCCCCAGACGCCGCACATAGTGACGATTCGGAGCAAGCGTCGCCTCAAGGAGACCCAACTGAAATTGTAAAATTGAACAACCAGTTCGTCATTCCTGTCGTCGACAAGAATATGATCAGCGCATTGGTGGTCATGTCCCTGAGCGTCGAAACCGGAGTGGGGCGAAGCGCGGAAGTCTATGATCGTGAACCGAAGCTGAGGGACGTATTCTTGCAGGCCCTGTTTGATCATGCAAACAGGGGTGGATTCGACGGTGAGTTCACGCAGGCGAGGAATATGGACGTCCTGCGCTCTGCGCTTCTCGATGTCGCAACCCATGTTCTCGGCGATGCGGTCCTCGGCGTTTTGATTACTGAAATCGCACGGCAGGATGTCTAGCCCTGCATGATCCTTGGCAGACGGCTTTAGTTAATCGTCAGCACTCTCTTGCGCCCTTCTCAATCTGCCGAGTTCCTCAAGCAGATCGTGCTCTTGCTTCATACATCGCTGGCCGTATGCTTGTTCCTGATCTTGCAAGAGTTCAGTCGCCGCCAAATACTTGCCATAGGCTCGGCGCAACATACTACTAACCTGTCCTTTGCGTCCGAGCACTCGGGCCAGATCTGCGTGGAGGTTCGCCTTGCTGTGTCCAATCCAACCTTGCCATGTCAGGTCAGCGCCAATCTCACGATAGCCCTGCAGCCGATTGTCAGGCACGTCCCGCGCCGCGAATCGCACCTCTTCGATCTGTCCCAACTCTGCACGCAACCGCCGCTCGTCGACCAAGAGAGCTTGCATTCTGGCAGCCTCCGAACGGTAAATTGCTTCTGTCACGGAGACCAAATCAGAATAGCTATTGGACTTCATCCAAAACTCCTTGCCCTGCGCCGCATGTCCTCGGCATATCGGATGGCGACAGCGACAGCGGCGTAATAGGTGGGATCAACTTCTTGGCCAATTTCAGTCGTGGCATGCAAAGCACGGGCTGTTGCGGGATCTTGCTGCACGGGGACGCCGCTCTCATAGGCGAGATCGCGGATCGCGAGGGCTATGTGATCCACACCCTTGGCCACACAGATCGGCGCCGCGCCCGGCGTACGGCTCCATTTCAGGGCTATTGCGTAATGGGTTGGATTGACAATCACCACATTCGCCCCCGGCACCTCCGCCATCATCTGCCGAGAGGCGATTTCCATCCCGCGACGACGGTGCTGCAGCTTCACGGCGGGATCGCCGTAATTCTGCTTGAATTCATCGCGCAATTCCATGTGCGTCATTCGTTGGCGGCGCAGGTGCTCGAAATACTGCCACGTAAAATCTGCAGCGCCGACAGCCAGTGTGATCAGGAGAACGACCAGTAGAAACTCGATGATCAGTTTGCCAATCATAACCCCGATCATGGCAGGCTCGGCATGCAGCGCACCCACCATTTCTGACATTCGATAAGACAGAAACATTCCCAACAGAATGCAATATAGCGATAGCTTTGCAATGCTCTTGCCAAACTCAAAAAGGCCTGACGGGCCAAATTTGTTCTTGGCATTCTCGATCGGATTGATACGCGAAAGTTTGGGCTCCAACTTGGATGGGGCAATGACGAATGCGCGCTGCGCGATCACAGTCAATAGGGTCACAGAAGCGGGAAGAAGAAACAGCGCGGACACGGCCAAGGCAACTTTTGCCAGAATCGCCCCCAAAGCAGCGGACGCGTGGCCCCCTTGATAAAGGAGATCAGCAAGGGCGTGTGGCTGATCAAGCAACACCGCGAGATTAGCGCCGGTCGTCTGAGATACCGTTCCTCCCAGCGCCAGAAGCGCAAGCAAGAGACCTCCGTATGACCCAGCGGTGTTCAAATCAGCAGAGCGTACGATCTCCCCCTTCTTGCGGGCCTCTTCCATCTTGTTCTGGGTCGCCTCATGCGGCTTCTCGCTCTCGTCTTCTTCGCCAGCCATGACTACCCTCCGAACGGATTGGCGACAAAGCCGGCAAACGCCTGTGCCCAAGCCATCAGCAGAGCCGGCGCGACCAACATCAGAACAAAAAGCGCAAGTGCTGTAATCGCAGGGGCCCCAACGAAAGCGACCATCATCTGCGGCATCGCCCGGTTAATCACGCCAAGCGTCAAGTTGTAGAGCACCGATACCAAGACAAATGGCGCAGCCAACATAAAGCCTAGCGAAAAGGCATGCGCAATTTGCGAAACACCCCATTGCGTTATCGCCGACACCTCTAGAACGCCCTGAACTGGAAAAACTCGATAGCTTAGGATTATGAGCTCGGCCACCCGCACGTGCAGGTCCATGATCATCATCAAGGCAACACCGCCTGTCGCAAGCAAATGTCCAATGGAAGGCATCGGCGTGAGACTCGCGTTACCCAGAATCTGCGACAAGGACGTCGACTGCGCAGCAATGGAGCCCGCCATCTGAATCGCCATCAGAAAAAGGCGTAGGCCGATACCTATAATCAAACCCACGAGAGTCTCGGATAGAATTGTAAGCGCAGATGGTGCGTGAACATGATCTAGCAAATCAGGTGCAATGGCGAGCGCCGAAATGAGCGTAAAGGCGAAGACAAGGACCACTTTTATCCGCATTGGAACGGACTGCTCGCCAAAGCCCGGCAGAAGCCCGATGATTGGGGCTACGCGCATAAACACTTGAGCATGAAGCCATAGCACCTCCTGAGCAATGCCAACGAATTGGGTCAGCTCAGTCATCTTCGTATCACCCCGATCAATGCGGGCTTAGCTCCAGTTCCGATCTCTTCGAAGGACAGCACTGGGACGTCAATATTCTTGGCCATCAGGACTTTCTCGTGATTGACCTCGTCGTCGCGGCGATCCTGATGTCCATGGGCATGATGATGGTGCCTCCGGCCATTGTCTCATTACCCTTCAAGCTGGCGTTTTTTGTCATCGCCGACGGCTGGACCCTCATCGCCGAGAGCCTCGTAAAGGGATACATGTAATTGACGCGAATAGTGTAAGCAAACCAGATAAAGTCTCGCGATATAAGGCAACACGGACCAGCAATCGTGAGGCGGCCAATGAGGCCCGTAGGGTCCACGCTTCACCTCTGATCGCCAATCAGATGGAACGCTGTGCGAGCTGTTGGTTCAGCGCAAACTACGCGCGATGAGTGATGATTGACGATGCTGCGTACTCAAGAGCAATCAAAGGTTGTTGTGGTCCTTAGCTCGTTCACTACCTAATGCGTCTTGAGCGAGAGTCATCAGCCCCAGTCTCTTACCTTTTCGCATTCAAAGAATTCTTGATTGAAATGCAGGGCATTGGATGACTTTGTTCAACGATCTTGCCTATAATCAGGGATAAAACACGGCAAGACAAAGAGCAGAGGATTCAATTGAATTTCTTGGGTATCACATGTTTACGCAATGACGGTCCCTATATTGTGGAGTGGCTTGCGCATCATCTGGCAGTTGGGTTCGACCGGATGATGGTCCTAAGCCATGATTGCACGGATGGCAGTGACGAATTGCTGGCCGCGTTGGCGCAAGATCGTCGGATTGAGCATGTACGCTTTGTACCAAAAGGTGGAAAATCTGTACAATGGCAAGCTCTACGTCATCTGCGCGACCTTGACATATACAAGGTGGCGGATTGGGCGCTATTTTTTGATTGCGACGAGTTCTTGTGTAGCCCGACCGACAGCCTGCCAAAGATACTAGCCACGTTCGAGAGGAACGCGGGACGGTTCGACGCATTGGCGCTGCCATGGCGTCTTTATGGATCCAGCGGTCATAGAAGACGCGTGTCAGGCATCACGCCGGAACGCTTTACGCGAGCCGCGCCGTTAGATTTGCATTTCCCGCTCGCCCATCTCTTCAAAACCCTTCATAGACCCGGTGCATTTCGCCAGCCTGGCGTTCATCGCCCTCGCGGACGTCCGCGACATCCCGCAGTTTGGGTCGGACCAGATGGTGCTCGTCTTGCTGACGGCTTTGCAAGCAATGACACCGCAATCACCCTGTATGGCGCAGGAAGCGGTCCTCCGAAAATATGGCTGAACCACTATTCATTGCGTTCTGTGGAAGAATTCATGCTCAAACGCGCCCGTGGTCTGCCCAATCATATGGACCGCGACGTCGGAGTAACCTATTGGGCAGAACGCAACTGGAACACCGTTGAGGCGTCAGAGATCCTGCCTATGTTGACATCTACTCACAGGGAAATCGACACGCTTATGGCCCTGCCCGGCGTTGCGCATGCGCATGAGGCCTGTATGGCCGCGCATGACGCGAGATATCACGCCCTAACTCAACAAATAGAAGCGTTGAGACTGGAATTCAGGCTGAACTTTCTCACCGGCAGCACCCCGCCCTCCGCTGCAGATGGTCAGGATTTTCTCGATGCGCAGTTGCTTTTGGCTCGGACAGAGACCTGACCATGAGCGGGCGGGTGATCGAACGCCGCATGGCGAGCCAAGACTTGAGCGGACTTGTGCTTCTCGATGCCGTAGAGACCCGAATAGATAACGCAAGGCTGGTCACTCTCTTCTTGGGGCCACAGGTGGAACCAAGCGCGATCATTGCCCCGCAAGGAGGCGCGCTGATCTCGCAAAAGAGCGTAGGCGGCGCGGCGGTTCTGGAGTTTTCGGTTCCCGAAGGCCGCTTGCAGTTCGGCACGCCGCAGGGCCTGATGGACGTCACGCCGGCTGAAGCAGAGGTCTCGCTTCTCGAAGGCGAAAATGTGATAGTCGCAGTGCGGAATGGCGAGGATGCAGCGACAGTGCTGACATGGCTTGCCTATCATGCCGATCAGCAAGGTATGACCGGCGCAGTGATCCTTGACCGTGCTCGTCCCGCCAGCGACCCGGATTTTGCGCGGGCTCTCCGCGAAGGCATTGCTGCGCAAGGGCTCTCAAGTCTGGTCATCTTGCTAAGCAGCGACCAGCCTTTGGGACGCTTTGACAGTCCAGCCGAGGCCCATCCCTACTGTGTTCCGGAATCTCCGGGCAAAGACAGGATGGAGATCCCGCCCCCTTCTCCTTGGAATTCGCCTCTGGCCGCGCTCAGCTTCTACGAGATTGCGCGTGCCCGCTTTCTTGCCCAATCCCGCGCCGTGGCAAACATTGACGTTCATGATCTGCTGGTGACAAGCAGCGAAACGGTATTTAACAGCGCCGTTGCCGCAAAGGATGGTCTTATCGCGCTGATCGGGCGGCATTGCTATCCGTGGCGCGTCCGGAACGGGCAGCCAACAGGCTTTGCGGATCATATTTGCGTGCAGTTTGATTCCGGGACCGAACGACAGAGGTGGTGCCTAGCCCCAGCAAAATTACCGCAGGACGCCGTCTGGCGCCTCTTGCGGGTCGGAAATGCGCGACCTGATCCCACGCACACCCAAGGGTTCTATCGTCATATGGCCCTACGCCACCCGACGGAGTCGATTTCCAAGATCGTTCCAAAATCCTCGCTGATCGAGCATCCCCCGTTGCTTGAACAGGCACAGACGTATTTCGGCCACACGCCCGTTCGCATGCCCGAGATTGCTTCGGATGCGGCACAGGGCGGGCAGGGACGCGCAGCCATTGTGACCACGATGAAGAATGAAGGCCCCTTCATCCTCGAATGGCTGGCCTATCACCGCTCAATCGGATTTGATGATATTCTGGTATATACAAATGACTGCACGGATGGCACGGACACCATGCTGCAGTTGCTGGAACGCAAGGGGTATGTTCAACATCGCGAGAACCCATTTCGCTCGATGGATATGCCCCCTCAGCATGCCGCTCTGCAATCCGCCGAGCAGGAGCCGGTGATCAAAGCCGCCAAATGGATCACCTGTATTGATGTGGATGAATATATCAACATCAAAACCGGGGATGGAACGTTGAACGCGTTGTTTGATTCAGTCCCGGACGCCAATATGATCGCAATGACTTGGCGGCTCTTTGGCAATGGTAACGTGAAGGACTATGTCGATCGCCCCATTACCGAGCAATTCCTGCGTTGTGCGCCCGAGTTTGCGCGCAAACCTCATCAGGCATGGGGATTCAAAACCCTTTTCCAGAACATCGGCCTTTTCAAGAAGTTGGGGGTGCATCGGCCCAAGGGACTTAATCCGCAGCTTTGGGAGGACATCAATTGGGTTAACGGATCTGGACAACCATTGCCACGCGAAATGTATCGCAACGGCTGGCGCTCCACGATTGAGACCTATGGCTATGATTTGGTGCAGCTCAATCACTATGCGGTGCGTTCTGCCGAGAGTTTTCTTGTCAAACGTGACAGAGGCCGGGTGAACCACGTGGATCGAGATCAGGGTCTGGCCTACTGGTTTCGCATGAACAACAATTTTGAAGAAGAGCGCTCGATTCAGTCACGCCTCGCCATGATGCGGGCGGACCTAAACAGGTTGATGCAAGATCCCGAAATCGCGGCGGCCCATCACCATTCCGTCGCCTGTCACCGCGCCAAGATCGACGAACTACGCGCCACCGAGAATTACAGCAGTTTCTTTGCGGAGCTGACAAGCCCGCGCATGGAAAAGCTCGCGCGGCTGCATGGTCACTTTGGGTCGAATGTCTTTTTGTCAGGGCCGGGCGTGATACCCGACGAAATTGTGGCTCAGGACCCCGAAGCGGAGTGGTTCTTTACCGTAGAATTGCAGGGCGACACGGCGCATTGATCGAAGAGCGCGCAGCCTGTGCGATATCATATCAGGTCCGCCTGATCGCGGTAACGAGCGTGTCCATTTCCGGATCCATCCGGATCGAAGCCGCCTTTCGTTGGTGCCATTCGACACCGCGCTGATGCAGGTCTGCCAACTGAGGATCACTTTTCAGTTCAGCCAACAGCTCCGCAGTCCGGGCGTTGTAGCGAGAGATTGATGTATCCGTTTCGTCATTCAAGTTGAACTTGTCCCAATAGTCTTTGCCCAAGATATGGTGCGAATGGTTTGCGCGCCCACGAGCGCGCTTGATCAAAAAGCTCTCCATCGAACGCAGGGCGTAGTGATTGACCTGCGCATGGGTATAGAGTGGCGGGTTTTCCGTGCGCACGCCGTCCACAATGTAGTCAATTCCCCCCGGCAGGACACGCCGCGTGGTGGCGACATGCTCATCATGGCACACGGGTCCATGCAAACCCATGCGCTGAAATTTGTGCTGGTTCGTGTAGAGCGATTTTACGAATTTGCCGGTGCTGGGTCGCTGTTCGGCATCCCACTCATACTCACCTTTGGTGAACTGCTCCGTTACGGGCCTGTCTTCGAACCGCTCGACTCCGTCCGGGCCAAACACGCGCCACGGCACAGAAATCACGTCGGTGTCCGCGCCAGATCCCTCGACAAGAGCCCGGACAGACCCATCGCCAAGGTGGACATTGAGGAATTCATCCACATCACAGACAAAAATCCATTTCGCCTTTAGCACAATCTCATAGCGGCGACTGGCTTGCCGCAAGGCGCTGCGGTGGATGCCGGCCTTGCGCACTACCGTGTCATGTTGCGTCACCACTCCCATTTCCTGAAGGCGGCGCAGGATGTCTACCGTGGTATCGGTGCAGTCGTTGGTGCATACCAAAATATGATCGAAGCCAAGGGCCTTGTAATGCGCAACCCATTCCAGAATATAGGGGGCTTCGTTCTTCATCGTCGACACGACGGTATAGGTCTCTGCGCTCATATCCGCCTCATCTCATCAGCCGTTCGGGCATGTTGTTTTGCCGTCAACCTTAGCGTCAGCGCATCGCACAAGACAAGCAGCATGGCGTCGGCGTCACGATCGCTTCAATTTCGTATCGGCCCGACAATCTGCCGATACCCAAACGCTGCGCAAGTGTTTAGTCTGTCACGTAACCGCGCCATTTGGCCCGCAGCGCATAATGAGAGGAGAGCTATAGGTGGCACGGCAACGTGAGGTCGGCACACTATGGATCGGTGGGCCGCTCAGCTGGATGGAACAGCTCTGCCTCAAGTCCTTTGTGGACAAAGGCCAGAGAGTTACCCTGTTCGGATATGAAGGTATTCCAAACCTACCAGATGGCGTGATTTTTTGCGATGGCCGCGAGATCATCGACACAGATGACTTTATCAAGTACGAGCAAAAGAACAGCTACGCGCTATTTGCCGACTGGTTTCGCCTGCACATGATCCACAAATGTCCGGGCATGATCTGGGTGGATACCGATGTCTATTGCCACCGCCCAATGACCTACGACAGCGACTATGTCTTCGGCTATGAGCTGCCCGGTGAGCATCGCGTCAACAATGCGGTTCTGGGTCTGCCCGCCGACAGCGAGATGCTGGCGCGGATGTTGGAATTTACTTCGGACCGGTATGCGATTGCCCCATTTTTGCCCCGCAAGCGGCAAGAGATGATGCGCAAACAGGCGGACAAGGGCAAGCCTGTGCATGTGTCACAACAGCCGTGGGGCGTTTGGGGGCCGATGATGGTCACCCACTATGTTCATGCTCTTGGGCTTGAGGCGCATGTGCAGCCACTCAACGCATTTTATCCGATCACCTTTCCGGAGCGGTTCAAGTTCATGCGGCGCGCCGATCTGGCCGCTGGTCTGATCACAAAGGAAACCACAGCTCTCCATCTCTGGGCCTCGAACAAGCGGCAGTTGGGCACTTTGCACAACGGCCTTCCACCAAAGGGCTCCTATCTCGAAATGCTGGTGCAAGAGCATGGCATCAACCCAGCCCTTGCCCCGATCAAGGGGCGTGGCAACACGACCTTTGACGGAGCGTTGATCGACGAACTCGACCTGGAAACGGTATCGAGCGCCGCCGATCTGACGGGACATGCCCGCAGTTTCATGCTGGCGCTGCACCACAAATTCGATTGCGACTTACAGGTGATCAATTGTAACCGGCGGGGCAAATTCAAGGCTGAGGACGAAGGATGGCTTGAGGGGTATATCACTTTCCTCGTCGAAAACGATGTCAGCCGTGATCGCATTCAGATCATCCGGGATGACAAAGACCTGCGCCCGGTGGATGTGCTGTGTAATCTTTCGGGGTTTGGCGATCGCTTGAGCGTTCCTTTTCTGCAGAAGTTTCTAGAACGCTGCATGCATTCCGACAGCCGCGTTTTCATGGATGTGCGCAAAGGATCAGGTGCATTTCCTTTTCTGAAGGCGTTTGGCATCAACACCACGATCTCAAAGCGCGAAGAAGAGGGCCATGAAATCACCCGCATTCGCGTGCAGGCAAAAGCCCCCGAGGTAAATTCCGGTGGGGATACATGGGATCACATCGCTCTCCAACTCGCAGGGACGGAAGGTTGGTACCGGGCCGGACCCAACGGGCATAGCTTTCTCTACATGCCCCGCGATCCTGACATTCTGGTCGTGACCTTTGACAATCTCGATATCGCGATGACCAAGCGTGAAGATCGACGTCCATGGGGATACAATTTCATCAAGGATCAGGGTTGGTCGATGTTGGGTGTTCTGGCCGGTGGTTGGACCTGGTATCGGGAGCCTTGGGTCTGTGAGCAATTCGACGCTCTCCAGCAAGAGGGATTCTTCAAGAAATTCAAACGTGTGGTGTTTTACGGAGCCTCGATGGGAGGCTATGCAGCCTGCGCCTTTGCACCTGCCGCACCCGGCTGCGATGTGGTCGCCATCTCACCGCAGAGCACGGTGGATAAATCGATCGTACCATGGGAAACTCGTTACAAAACGGTCTGGGATCGCGATTTTACCGGCAAGTATGGCGATGCGGCCCAGGTGAGCGCATCCGCGCACCGTGTTTCGATCCTATATGACCCCTATGAACCACTGGATGCGCAGCATGCTGCGCGTTTCAGTAACGCGAATGTTGCGCATCTGCGCGCGCCCCTGCTTGGGCACCGCTTGGGCAGTTCTCTCAATCAGATGGGCATCCTGAGCCCGATCATTCTGGGTGCCCTGAATGGCACCCTGACGCCGCAAGAGTATTACCGGCTGCTCCGCGCCAGACGCAATCTGCCAAGATATCAACGGGAACTTTTCAAACGCGCTGTCGAGAAGGGGCATGCCAAACTGGCCAGATCGCTTGCGTCTCATATTCTCGAACAGAACCCCAATCGAGCAGTGCGGATTGGGCTTGAGGCTCTGACGACAGGCTGAGCGACGCGGTCAAGGTGGCGCTCAGGGCATTCATCGCACCACGAACTCGGCGTGCAGGGCACCCGCGGCCTTGATGCTCTTGAGGATGTCAATCATGTCCCGGGGGGCCACTCCGAGCGCGTTCAATCCAGCTATCACCTCTGAGAGAGAGGTGCCTGGCTCCAATTCGGCCATTCCAATGCCCGGCTCCTCCTCGAACTCGGCCTGCGTGCGCGGGACCACAACAGTCTCGCCTTGCGCGAATGGGTTGGGCTGCACCACCAGGGGTGTTTCCTGAACTCGCAAAGTCAGGTTTCCTTGGGAAACGGCCACCCGCGAAATGCGCACGTCCTGCCCCATCACGATCGTGCCCGAGCGTTGATCGACAACCACCCGCGCCTTGCGCTCTGGCTCAACCAAGATATTCTCGATTTGGCCAAGCGCATGAGCCGGCGACGCCGCGCGCATCCGAGACAGGGTCAGGCGCACAGTTCCAGAGTCAAGCATGATGGCTGCATCGCGTCCAATCGTTCCGTTGATCGCGCTCTCAATCCGCGCAGCCGTGGTGAAGTCCGGCTCTCGCAGCGCAAGGCGGATCGTTTCAATCGTTGTAAAGTCAAAGTCGATCTCACGCTCGACCCGCGCGCCGGACGGGATGACCCCTGCTGTCGGAACACCTTGTACGACTCCCCCGGCCTCTCCTTCGGCCGAGAAACCGCCAGCGATGATCGTGCCTTGGGCCACTGCATAAATCTGACCATCGGCCGCATTGAGGGGCGTCATCACCAAGGTTCCACCCAAAAGGCTCTTGGCGTCACCGATTGCCGAAACTGTCACATCTATCTGACCTCCTGCACGCGCAAACGGGGGCAGTTCTGCCGTGACGAACACCGCTGCGACATTTTTTGGCCGGAACTGTTCGCCTGACACGTTGATCCCGAGACGCTCAAGGATATTGGACATGATTTCTTCGGTGAAGGGGGCGTTGCGCAATCCGTCCCCTGTTCCGTTGAGCCCGACAACCAAACCGTAGCCCACAAGGTCATTGCCGCGCACACCATCGAACTCGACCAAGTCCTTGATTCGGATTGGGCTGGCGCCGACAGAGCCGACGCACGCGGCAACGCCAAGAATAATACACAAGATCAAGGGTTGAACGTTCATGACAGGAAATTCAGAAGGTTGAGTCGGGCGGTTCGCGCTGTGAGGGTGTAAAGCGTTTCCAACTGGAACTGCACTTGTTCGAGCTCAACCGCCGCCTCGAATGGATCAGAAGCGACCAGTCCAGAACGTGCAATCTCGAATCCGCTTATTTCTGCAGAGATGCGCGAGGCGGATTGATCAATCCGAGCTTCCGCCAGGCCAAGATTGGCTCGCAGGGTCGTCAATGCGTCCTGATGCTCGATCAAGGCGACACCGGCACCCGCCGCTAGATCAAGACGGTCTGCCTCCGTGAGAGGCAAGCCGGCATCATTGCTGACAGCTATCAATGCCAGATGTTTCAACGCATCTCGCAACGCGGGATCATCGGCGCGAATGTCCAGAGCGACGGATTCGCCAGACCCGAGTTGATATGGGGAGATCCCAGTCGTGCCGCCCTGATAGATCGCGGCCTGAAATCCGCCTGACATTCCGTCGAAGAAGGCATCGAGCCGCACTTGTACCTCTGATCGGGTGGCGGCAC
Organism: Roseovarius sp. MBR-51; assembly: GCF_053628575.1. NCBI lineage: Bacteria > Pseudomonadati > Pseudomonadota > Alphaproteobacteria > Rhodobacterales > Roseobacteraceae > Roseovarius > Roseovarius sp. MBR-51. Next base: position 384,677 of record NZ_JBRJGQ010000001.1, on the reverse strand, counting down.
CAATAAGCGTGCTGCGCAGATTAGAGAGCAGTGTTTCGCTAGAGGCCAAGGGTGCTCGCTCAGTCCGAGACCCAGCAAATAGCGCCCGACCAGAGACATCGCTGTTCAGCGCTCCTATCACGGAGCCGAGGGTCAGATTGGCACTGACAATGAGATTGGACAATTGGAGCGTCGTCCCGGCCGTGCCGAGCGTTATGGCCTGCGTGGCCAGATCGGTTGTTGCTGACTGCACCCGGTCAAGCGCGCTCTGCATGATGCTCGTATCTGTCGCCGCCTCGCGCGCGGCTGTGCGATGAGCGGATAAGAGCACCAGTTCATGTTCAATATCGGCCAAGGGTAACAAATTGCCTGCGAGATGGTGACCCAAATCCGCCACCCGACCGCTGCTGAGCTCCAATGTCAAGCGGTCCATATGTTGTCGCAAGTCCACCCCCTGACGGCGGAGCGCAAAGGATTGGGCAAGGTCGCCGATCGTTTGAAAGTTCATGGTCAGATCCTCAAAAGGGTGTCGAGCATATCATCAATGGTCTGGATCATACGGGCGTTTGCACCAAACGCCTGTTCCACCAAAAGCAAGCGTTGCAGTTCCGCGTCGCTATCGACACCATTGGCCAATTCCAACGTCCGAAACTCGGTGGCCTGTCCTGTGGCAAAGCTCTGGACCTGCTCCGCCGCCACCCGTGCTTGAGAGAGACCCGAAACCAACGTCGCCGCATGCCCAGCCGCAGAGCGCGCGCCGCCGCCCAAAGTGCCCGAGGACAGGAGGCTTGTGTCAGTCAGCGCACGGGTCAATGTGACAAGCAGACTTCCGTCGCCCGGTGGCCCGGCACTGGGGGCCGCCAACCCGTCGCGGATCCTGAAGAGATCCCCTCCACGCTGAGGATCCACTGCCTGATTTACAGCAATGCGCGTGGCGATGCCTGATTCATTCTGAGCCTCAAACAGGTCGCCCGCGTCGGTGAAGAGACCAGCGCCCCCCGACGCGCGCGTGGGGTCCAAGCCGGATTGCTGAAACCGCTCCACCAGATCGCGCGCAATGGCATCGAGATCCGCAGTCGTGTCAACCGAGGTCCGATCGCGGATATCGAATAGCGCCCCAAGGCGCCCGCCCTGCAAAGGCCCCCGGTCACTGCCGACGGGAACCGCCGTACCGTCAATTGCGATTCCCGAGAGAAGACCATTTTCAAGGGTCATATGCGCGGCAACCATGGGCGCGCCGTCAAAGGAGAGTGTAACCGCCCGCCCGTCGAGCAACAGCCCTCCAGCGGTTGTGACCAGCGCCACAGACCCATTGTCACGGGGCACCTGCCGAAGCGGAAGAATCTCAGCCAGGGAATCGATCACACTTTGCCGCTGATCCTCGAGGGTGGCCGTGTCAGTTCCGCGTGTGAGGCCGGTCGTTATTTGAATGTTGAGCGCAACCACCTGTTGGAGACCGGAGTTCAACGCAACCACAGTTTCAGCGATGTTGTGATCCGCGGCACTGCGCAAGCGCGCAATTTCGGTTGCGGCGTCATTGAGGTGCGTACCAAGCGCCTGCGCCTGGCGCAGAACCGACTGCAAACGGTTCAGATCCTCGGGGCGTGTGCTGGCAGTCACGAGCGCGGCTTCGAGCGCGGCAAATCGACCTGTTAGGGATTGCGCCGACTCTGGCGTACCAAGGACGCGCTCCACAGCTGATGCAAAGGCCACACCGACCTCGGAGGCGGCCTGCGCGGCATCCGCGATACGCCGATCAGATAGCAGACCGAGATCGATTTGTCGCGACACAGCCTCGACACGCACACCACGGCTGTCGCGGGTCGAGGTGAGTGATATTTCTCTTGGCGCAAACCCGTCGGTGAGCGCGTTGGCGAGATTGCCAGACACAACATCTAGAGTGCGCGTATTGGCAGCCAGCCCACTGAGCGCGCTTGACAGAGCGGAACTGAGGGACATGATGCTTCCTTTGCTTGGCGGTCAAGGGCGTGATCAACGGATGATGTTGGTGGTTTCTTGCAGCATTTCATCAACGGTCTGAATGACCTTGGCATTCGATGAATAAGCGCGCTGCGTCTGGATCATGTCTGTCAATTCACGCGCAACATCTGTGGCGGATTCTTGACGGGCAAAGGCCACGATATCACCAGTGGGCCCGTCCCCCGCGTCCCAAAGAAAGAAGGATCCGCTTTCGGGTGAGGGCTGATAGGTCTGTTGATCCATCGACACCATGCCGTTGGGGTTCGGCAGATCCACCAGCGGCACCTGATAGATGATCCGACTGACCCCTGTATCGAACGAGGCGCGGACAAAGCCATTCGCGTCCACTTCTGCCGAGGTCATGTTACCCACGGGGGAGCCATCTTTGGAGATCGACAGCGGAGCAAAGCTGTCGGACAATTGGCTGAGGCCATCGGACGTGCCGGGACGCCCGATATTGATTTCGATTGGACCGCCTGCCACATCGACGATGATTGTCCCGGTCGTTGGGTCAAATGCACCCCCTGTGACGGTCTGGACGTCGAGCAGGGTGCCGCCCGTCTCTCGTGCATCATCAAAGGTCAAAACATACTCTCCGATCAGCGCATTGCCCTGAGCCGAGTCCGTCAAGATTACTGTCCATTCATTCGACAGACCGACAGTTGCGACCGTCGGCACGAACTGGAGCGAGATATTTTCTGAGGTTCCGAGATTGTCGAAATACTCTATCGAAAGCTGCTGCGGATCGCCGATACTGTCAAATCTGGTGTCGGTTGCTGGGAGGTTGATGCCAAGTTTGATGGAAGTGGTCGGTTCACCAGTCAGTTGATTGACATTGATTTGAACCGGCTCCAACCCACCGCTCGTGTCGCGCGAGAACTCTGGGATCGTTCCGTCTGGATTGGCGGGCCACCCCAGCAGCACAAGACCCGACTCGGTCACGAGCCGCCCCTGTGAGTCCGTCCTGAACGAGCCGGTCGTGGTCAAGAGCATCTGAGGATCGCCATTTGCCACCGTGAGATCAGTCACCCGCGCAACCGGAAGGAACCCACGGTCGCGCACGGCGAGATCGGTTGCATTCGAAGAGCTGACAATTGAGCCGCCCTGATCGATCAGGCGCTGCGTGCTGGCACGGACGCCACCGGCGGAATAGCTCCCGCCACGTCCGGATATGACCAAGGATTCGAAATCCGCCTCAACCCGGCGATATCCAAAAGTCGATGAGTTGGCGATATTGTCCGAAATCGTGGCGAGGCGCGTGGCATTCGCGTTCAAGCCGGCGACACTGGCATTCAAAGAGGAAGAAATTGTCATGGATACGTCCTTTTGCTGCATCAACCAACCCTGGGACACAGGCATAAGCGCGTAACTTTAACAGTCCGCTAATAGATAAAATTCTCTCTAATTCAGGGTCGGATCGGATCGCAGCAAGATCATTTCCAGCCGATTGTTTCGCAAATCCATGGGATCAGGAACAGCGGATGTGCGGTCAGCATGCCCTGTTATACGACGCATCCGCCTAGCCGAAAGGCCCGCAGCTTCTAGCATCTGGCGAAACTGATTGGCACGGGCACTGGACAAATCCCAAACCGGATTTCTCGCAAGCGTAATGGGTTGCGCACGGGTATGGCCCGCCAACGCAACATCATTCACCACCAGATTTGCGGCAGAGGTCAGAAGCACCGTGAGGTCCTTTAGCAAGTGTGTCGCGACAACCTCATCCACTTCGAAAAGCTGCGCCTGGGGCAGATCAAAGACTTCAATCACCAATCCCTCATCCGTGACACGTGTCACGATATGGCGCAGGGTTTCATCTGCGACCAAACTCTCGCCACTGCCCCCCCTCAGTATGTCCTCAATGGCGGCGAATGCTTCTGCCTCGGCCTGTGCCCCGGCAGAAAGAATGCCTTCCTCAAGTGCCCCATTCTCACCAATGGCCTGACGGTTGGACGTCGCCAAGCGTTGCGTAGCGCCCGTGCCATTCTGCACCAGCGTATCTTCGGAGAACAGGCTGTCCCCGCCAAAAGCGCTATCCCCGCCACCGGAGATGCGGTTGATCGGCACGCTCGGGCTGAAGTAGTCCGAAATACCCTTGCGTTGTTGTTCCGTTGTCGCGTTCAACAGCCACATCAGCAGGAAGAAAGCCATCATTGCCGTGACGAAGTCAGCATACGCCACCTTCCAGGCACCTCCATGATGCCCACCACCGCCCACGATCTTCTTCCGTTTGATGATGACTGGCACGGCATTGCTATGCGCGCTCATTCTCACCACCTTTGTACTCACCCGTTCTAAGGGCTAGCACACCGATGTTTACCGGGCTGTTAACGTGTCAAGTTGTAGGCATTTACCGGAGTCAGACCTGCCCCGGCAACCACAGTACAATCGCCGGAAAGGCAACCAAAAGGCCAATTGTGACAGCGTCAGCGACAAAGAATGGCGTAACACCCTTAAAGACATCTTGCACACTGATATCGTCTCGGACGCCCGCCACGACAAAGCAATTGAGACCGATCGGAGGTGTGATAAGGCAGAACTCCGCCATCTTGACCACCAGAATGCCAAACCAGATTGCGCACATCTGTCCGTTCATCCCGAAGGCACTATCGGCAGCACTCACCCCGACCCCGCCATTCAATGCCATGACTGCAGGATAGACCACCGGCAAAGTCAAGAGGAGCATGCCGATGGCATCCATGAACATACCCAAAACCGCATAGGCCAAAAGGATGCAAATCAGAATTAACATCGGCGACATGGTCAATGACGTGATCCAATCGGCAAATGCGCTCGGCAGGTCGGCAAAACCCAGAAACCGGACATAGATCAGAACGCCCCAGATGATCGAGAAAATCATCACGCTCAGCTTGGCTGTTTCGAGCAGGGCGTCCTTCAACTCAGGCCAGCGCATACCGCGGTAAAGAGCAACCAGAAAGACCAGAAAGGCCCCGATTGCCCCGCCTTCGGTGGGTGTGCCCCACGCATCACCTCCGAAGGGATTGTAGACAAAGAACACAATGGTCACGACCACGAAGACAATGGGCAGCGCAGGGGGCAGAGAAACGAACCGTTCGCGCCACGTGAACCCGCTGACTGGCGGTCCAAATCCCTTGATCGTCATCGCCAATCCGATGATCAAAACCACATAAACAATGGCCGAGAACATGCCGGGCACAAACCCAGCCAAAAGGAGTTTGCCCACGTCCTGCTCGACGATGATGGCATAAATCACAAGCAGAGCGGATGGCGGAATGAGACTGGCCAGGGTGCCAGATGCCGCTACAACGCCCGCCGCAAAGCGCTTGTCATATCCGATCTTGAGCATCTCGGGGATTGCGATGCGAGCAAAGACCGCCGCGGTCGCCACGCTCGCGCCAGAGACGGCGGCAAAACCTGCGGTCGCGAAGACGGTCGAGACAGCAAGCCCGCCAGGCACCCACGCCACCCAACGCTTTGCGGCCTCAAACAGCGCCTGTGTCAGGCCAGCGTAGTAGGCAAGGTAGCCAATGAGGATAAAGGTGGGAATGAGGCTGAGCGCCTGAGAGCTGACCTTGGAGTGGGGCACCTGCCCCGCGGTTTTGACCGCGACGGTCACCGCCCATAGGAATTGATCGCCATCGTAGCCTTTTTTGGACCAAAAGATCCAAATCAGCCCGACAACACCGGCCAGCGCCGCAGCAAAGGCCACCCGCATGCCCAGCACCACGACAACCAGCATGATGCCGGTGACGGCGATTCCAATTTCGATGGGCTCCATCAGACGCGTCCCTTATGTGTCATGGCCGGTCAGTTGCGCGGCCTCTCTTGCGGCTTGGGTGGCCACATCTTCAATTAATGGCACCGCCACAGGCTGTTCGGTGCCGGAGACAAAGGCCCGACCATAACCCCAGAGTTGAAGCCCCAGCCGAAGGGACAGCACTGCAAAGGCAATCGGAGCAAGGATTTTGGCGGGCCAGATCGGCAGACCGATATCAATGGTACTGTCGCGGCTCCACAGGGGGGCACTCCAGTCAAAACTGCGCTGGAAGTGCGCCCAGGTGCCCCAGACCAGCAAGAGCATCACGATCAACACTATCAGCGTCGTGACAAACTCAACCAGCCACAACGCCCGTCCTTTGAGAAGGCTGACCACAATGTCCATTCGGATGTGCCCACCGTCGCGTTGCGTGTAGGCCACGCCCATGAAGGCGATGAGCGGCATGATCTGTTCAATCCAGTCCACATATCCCGGGACGGGCTGATTAAAGAAATTGCGCCCACTAACGGAAATGACCGCAAGCACCATGATGGAAAAAACCGCAAGTCCGCTCAGCAACGCGAGCAGGCGCTCTAGCTTGTAAAGACGCCGATCAAGATAGCTAAGAAGGCTGTTGTCGGACAGCACCGATGCCGCACCCGCCATGGGTTTTCTCCCTGTTGTTTCAGGATGGAAACGGCCCGCCACGCATCCAGCGCAGCGAGCCGGCGTTACTGGCTCAGGAGCCGCCCTTGATTTCAGTCAGTTTGGCCGTGACGAAATCGTAAAGTTCCTGTGCAGGAAGGTCGCGCGCAGCATTCTCCTCGATCCAGCTTGTCGCCGCTGGACCGGCCGCTGTTTCCTTGAACGCATCGAGCGAAGCCTGATCAAAGCTGACCGAGGTAATGCCGCGCTCTTCCAGAGCCGGACCCCAGGCTTTCATGGTTTCGTTTTGATAATAATCAATATAATAGGCCAAGGCTTCGTCGATAGATCCAAGCAAAGCCTCACGCTCAGCGTCCGTCAGCGCGTCGAGCGCATCGGTATTGGCCACCACGGGGCAATTCACGGTGCCGGGGTTGAGGTTGGCGGTCCACCACTTGGCGCTTTCGATGGTGCCAAAGGACATGTGCGCATGCGGTGCGAAACTCACGGCTTTGACAACACCGCTGTCCATGGCTTGACGCACTTCGGTGGCTGACATTGAGGTTGGAACCGCGCCGACAGCCTGCATGGCCTCGCCAATCCCGCCAAGGGCGCGGACGCTCATGCCCTTGAAATCCTCTGGGCTGTCAGGCACGTCGCCTGATCCCACAAAGTTGTATTGCGGCATTGGCGTTGGCATCAGAAGCGTCGCATTCCAACGCGCCAGATCGGCTTGGACCGCGGGATGGTCATAAAGAGCCTGCGACAGTGCGGTTTCTTGTTCGAGCGACTCGACGCCCAGGAATGGCAGTTCCAAGACCGTCAGGGATGGGTTCTTATCGGCATGATATCCTGCGCAGAACTGCGCCATCTCGAAGGCTCCGATCGAGATTCCATCGAGGTTCTCTTTCTCGTTCGACAGACCTCCATAGCTGATATTCAAGGTAAATTCGCCGTTTGTCTTGGCACTTACCAGTTCTGCAAGCTTTTCCACATGTTCCGTGAAGGCGCGGCGTTTGCCCCAGACGGACACGTTCCATTCGGTTGCCATTGCCTCTCCGGCGAAGGCAAGGCTGATGGCGGCTACAGCGGTGTAGCTCAGGTATGTCTTCATGGATATTCCTCCCAATGTTTTCTTGTTTGATTGGAGTTACCAAGAAAATACCGGCCAACCTTGCGTTGAAAAACCGCCATTCCTCTATGGAAACCCAGTCGTGTTCTGCGAGAACACACCAGTAGCGTCCTTTTGTCCAGCCCAAGCGTGTTGAAACGGGACCTTCGACAAGCCGGGAAAAGGGTCTGCTTTCGATTTGTGCGCTGACCGGAAATCGCGACCAGAAGAAGCAAGCGCGGCGTGGCGACTGTACGGATGTGCGGTGTCAGCGTACGTTTGCGCAAGGCTTGGATTGCGACGTGGTCGGGCCGTCGAAACCACCATCCGACGCGGGGCTGAGCGCCAGCCTCCAAGGCCGTCCGCGACAGAACTGGCCGAAACCTCGATCAATTCCGATTTAAAGACTCAACTATTTATCGAGCGGTGATCTGGTCACCCCCGCGATGGCGTGCTAAGCGCGAATTATCCGCGCGACGAAGGATGCCGCATGCCTGACCCTGTGCCCGCCCAAAGCCCCCTCTCTCGGACCGAGTTCATCGCGATGATGGCCATGATGGCTGCGGCGGTTGCGTTCTCCATTGATGCGATGCTGCCTGGTCTGCCGCATATCGCCGAGGCGCTGACGCCCGATGCCCCGAATCGGGCGCAGTTGATCATCACCGCCTTTCTGCTGGGTCTGGGACTGGGAACATTTGTTTCGGGTCCGCTGTCGGATTCATTTGGGCGCAAGCGGGTGATCCTGATCGGTGCAGCGATCTATGCAACGGGGGCCGGACTGGCGATGTTCGCGCCAAGTCTTGAGACCTTGCTGGCCGCGCGCGCGATACAAGGCATAGGAGCGGCGGCGTTTCGCATCGTGTCCATCGCCATTATACGCGATCTCTATGCCGGCCGCGACATGGCCCGGCTGATGTCATTCGTGATGATGGTGTTTGCGCTGACACCTGCGATGGCCCCGCTCATGGGGTCAGGCATCATCGTGCTGGCTGGGTGGCGCGGGGTATTTGCGGCCTTTGTGGTCTTTGCGCTGGTTCTGTCGCTCTGGATGGCGCTGCGCCTGCCTGAACCGCTGCCATTACATGCGCGCCGGGCCTTTCGGGCGGCCCCCCTCTGGGCCGCGCTGCGCGAGGTTCTGGCGCATCCGGTGACGCGCGTGGCGATTGTTGTGCAAATGCTCTGCATGACCACGCTTTTCACCTCGCTCAGCATGGTGCAGCCGGTGTTCGACGAAACATTCCATCGCGCCGCAAGTTTCCCCTACTGGTTTTTCCTGATGGCACTGATCGCAGGCTGTGGCAGCTTTCTGAATTCCCGCCTTGTAATGCGCCTTGGGGTGGAGCGGATGGTGAGCGCGGCGTTGGCCTCGCAAATCGCGCTCTCCATCGTGGCAATTGCGCTCTGGCAAATCGGCCTGCCGCCCGGCGCGCAATTCGCAACCTTTCTGATCTGGCAGACCAGCGTTTTCTTTCAGGCCGGGTTGACGCTTGGCAATCTCAATGCCTTGGCGATGGCCCCGATGGGTGCGATTGCAGGCATGGCCGCGAGCGTGACCGGCGCTGTGGCGACGGTGGGCAGTGTCGCCATCGCTGTTCCCATCGGGCAGCAGTTTGCAGGCACCCCGATGCCGGCGCATCTGGGGGTGCTGGGCGCCGTGCTCGTGGGCTTTGTCCTGATGCAGCGGCTGCGGATGCGCACTGCGGAAATGGTGTGAGTCACTTTATTTTGTATACCGTCGCATACTATCTTTATCGCGCGCGAATTTTCCGCTAAGACAGCCTCAATCCAACGAGTCGCGCGCCTGCGCCGCAGGGCGACAGCGCGCATCCCCTGATCGGAAAGGATCCCAAATGGCCACGTCCAATACACCCGATATCATCTATACCAAGGTCGATGAGGCCCCCGAGCTTGCCAGTGCCTCGCTCTTGCCGATCATTCAGCGCTTTGCAGCGGCTGCCGATGTCACGGTGGGCACCAAGGATATTTCGCTGGCAGGTCGTATCCTTGCCTCCTTTCCCGAGCATCTGACAGACGAGCAGCGTATCGCTGACGATCTGGCGGAATTGGGCGCGTTGGTAAAGACACCGACAGCCAATGTCATCAAGCTGCCGAATATCTCGGCCTCGGTGCCGCAGCTCTTGGCCGCCGTCCGCGAACTGCAGGGGCAAGGCTATGCTATACCCGATTACGTCGAAGATCCTCAGACCGATGCCGAAAAATCCGCGCGCGCCCGGTATGATGCGCTCAAGGGCTCTGCCGTGAACCCGGTGCTGCGCGAGGGCAATTCCGATCGCCGCGCTGCGAGCGCCGTCAAGAAATACGCACAGGCCAATCCACACCGCATGGGCGATTGGTCTGCCGACAGCAAGACGCGCGTGGCGGCCATGGCGAGCGGTGATTTCTTCTCGAACGAGAAATCCGCAACCCTGCCGCAGGCGGCCAAGGCCAAAATTGTGCTGGAAACCGCCAATGGAGAGACCGTCCTCAAGGATGGGCTGAGCTATCCGGCCGGAACCGTGGTTGATGCCACCTATATGAGCGCGGCGGCGCTGGATGCGTTTCTGGCCGAGGAAGTCGAACGGACCAAGGCCGAAGGCGTGCTCTTTTCGATCCACCTCAAGGCCACCATGATGAAGGTTTCGGACCCGATCATCTTTGGTCACGCGGTCAAGGTCTTTCTCGCCCCGGTGTTCGACGAATTCGGCGATGAGATGACTGCATTGGGCGTGAACCCGAATTCGGGGCTGGGCGATCTCTTGGCCAAGGTCAAGGACAACGCCGAGATCGTCTCTGCGATTGACGCCTGCATGGCCGCGCGTCCGCCGCTCTATATGGTGGACAGCGGCAAGGGGATCACCAACCTGCACGTGCCGTCCGATGTGATCATCGACGCCTCGATGCCTGCACTCATCCGCGCCGGCGGCAAGGGCTGGGGACCGGATAACAAGGAGCATGATGCGGTCTGCGTCATCCCCGACAATGCCTATGCTCCGGTCTATGACGAGGCGGTCAAATTCTTCAAGGAGAACGGCAAGCTGAACCCCGCCACCGCCGGCACGGTGCAGAACATCGGGCTGATGGCGCAAAAGGCCGAGGAATACGGCAGCCACCCAACCACATTCGAGATTGCCCAGACCGGCACCGTCAAGATGGTGCTCGAGGATGGTACCGTGCTGCATCAGCACAGCGTTGAAGCGGGCGATATCTGGCGCTCTGCCTCGGCGCGCAAGGCACCGATCGAGGATTGGGTCAATCTGGCGATCGAGCGGCAAAAGGCCACTGGCTATCGGTCGATCTTCTGGCTGGATGCGGCCCGCGCCCATGATGCAGAGCTGATCGCGATGGTGAAACCAATCCTTGAGGCGCGGGGCGTTTCGGACAAGTTCGAGATCATGGCCCCGCGCGAGGCAACCCGCGCTTCGCTTGAGACCATCACCAAGGGAGAGAACAGCATCGCCATCACCGGCAACGTGCTGCGCGACTACCTGACGGACCTGTTTCCGATCCTCGAACTGGCGACGAGCGCCAAGATGCTTTCGATCGTCAAGCTGATGCAGGGCGGTGGCATGTTCGAAACCGGGGCCGGGGGTTCTGCGCCCAAGCACGTGCAGCAGTTGCAGTCGGAAAATCATCTGCGTTGGGACAGCCTGGGCGAGTTCTGCGCGCTTGGGGAGAGCCTCAAGTTTCTGGCCGAAACCAACGGCAATGATCGCGCCCGCGTCTTGGGCGAGGCGGTCGAGGCCGCGACCCAAGGCATTCTGGATCACGACCGCTCGCCCAGCCGCAAGGTCGGAGAGCCGGACAACCGCGACAGCCACTACTGGTTTTCCCGTTATTGGGCCGAGGCGCTGGTGGCGCAGGGTGAGGATGCCGCACTGGCCGCAGAATTTGCCCCGGTGGCGAAAGCGCTGGCCGAGAATGAGGCCAAGATCGTCGGGGAACTGGCCGCAGCCCAAGGCAAGCCTGCCGATATTGGCGGCTATTACCACGCCGATCCGACCAAGCTGGCGGCGGTGATGCGCCCTAGTGCGACGCTGAACGCGATCATCGGCTGAAAGACACGGACCGCGCGGCCCTCTGGTCGCGCGGTCTATTCTCCGACCGGGGCCACGCTGTTGCCTGCCAGTTCCTCGGAGAAGGGGCGCGGCAGTGGGTCCTTGCCCAAACGGGCGCGGTAGGCCGGCAGGCTCTCGGCAACGCGCATCACGTAATTCTGAGTCTCGCGAAACGGGATGTGTTCGATCCAGTCGACGATGGCATGAGCCCCGCGTCCACGCGGATCGCCATACTCTGTGACCCATTGGGCGGCGCGACCCGGACCGGCGTTGTAGCCGACTGACACCAGCACGATATTACCGCCAAAGCGCCCCCCCAGCCCCGCCAGATAGGCCGAGCCGAGCCGAGCATTATAGACCCAATCATTCAGCACATCCGAGGGAACATAGAGCAGGCCCAGATCGCGGGCCATGTCGCGCGCTGTGCCGGGCATGAGCTGCATCAGCCCCTGCGCGCCCGCGCCGCTGACAACAACATGGTTGAACTCGCTCTCGCGCCGGGCGATGGCGAGGGCCAGTTCCATCGGCGTTGGCAGCTCCATCTGTGACATCGGATGCAAGGCGTAATAGGGGCGTTCCACGATCACCCCACGCTCTGCTGCTGTTTTGCCCAGCATCACCTGAAGATGCGGTTGGTCAAGGTCTTCGAGCATATGGCCCATCTGCATGAGGCCGGTGCGATCCTGGGTTTCGGCCAGATGCAGGAAGAACCGCCGCGCGAGGCCAAGATCACGCATGCGTAGCGCAAGTGTGCCGATTTCGTGCAGGTCGGTTTGGGCAAACGGAGCACTGCGCCAGTCGGGCGTGGCCTCATTCCCCGCAAGGCGCAGATCAAACGCCAGCCCACCCGCCTCAGCGGCCAATAGCCCATAAAAGCTGGTCTGATATTCGGCCCCTTCGGCATAGGCCAGTCGCGCCGCCTCGGGATCGCCCAACGCCTCTTGGGTGCGTCCGATCCAATAGCCCGCACGACCCAATGAAATCGGCGTGGCAACGGCGGCGCGGAAGCGTTGGAAATGGTCGAGCGCAAGGTCGGGCGCCTTGAGATACGTCAGTGCCAGATAGCCCGATAGCCATTCGAGATCGGCGTAATTCGACCCCTCGACCAGTTGATGCACAGACGCGAGATCATAGGCCAGTTGAGCCTTGCCCGCGCGCATGCTCTGGCGAGCCAAGACGCGCCGCCAACTGGCCCAGCGCTCCGGGTCGCCCAGCCCCGCCTTGATGCGGCTCTGGCGCAAGAGAACGGCGATGGCGTCCTCGGGCGCGTTGCTCAGGTGACGGGTAAAGAGCTCATAGGCGATGCCAGGATTGCGGGTCTCGGCCTCGGTCAAACCCTTGCCACCGCCGCGTTTCACGGTCTCACGCAGTTTGGCCAAACGGCGCGCCTGCTCAGAGACCAGAGGCAGCATATCGGTGACATTGCCCAAGCCGCGCCAGAGCGCCATCTCCAATCTGGCCTCATGATGGGGGGCGAGGAGCGGGCCGAACTCGCGCAGGAAATCCTCATGTTCGGCGCGGCTCAGGTCCAGCGTGCGCCAGGCCAGCACAAGGCTGATCTCGGCCTCTCCCTGTCGCCCGCGCGCCTGAAGCGCATGTGCGAGGTTGAGCGCGCCGGTGCCGGTCTGGGGCGTGTAGCCCTCATAAAAAGCCAGCACATCGTCAAAATCGGCATGGGTCATCGGCTCTTCGCTCTGCTGACGCAGATGGTCGAGACCGGGCCAATGGGCGTTGCGGCCCAGAAAATCGAGAATCGCACGCGGTTCGCCCAGCCCCGCGCGCAGGCGGTGCCATTCGATCAGGTCGGCGGCGGCGATGCCATCGCGCCGCGCCAGACTCGCCGCCACGTCCCAACGCCCGCCCTGCATGGCATCAAGCGCACTGGCCAGAGGGCGCGGTGCCTTGCGTGGCAGATCAGACGCATACCCCGTCGAAACCGACAGACTCAGCCCCAAAACCATGATCAGCGCGCGCAACATCTCTTGCATTTCCTGCTTTTGCGAAGGATAGACAACGCCAGCCTAAGCGGCCCGCGCGCCCGCGTCCATTCACGATGCAGGTTGCCATGTGCGGTCTCCCGCCGATGGCCCGAAATCCAAGCGGGTCCAACCCACCCAAGTCAGACAAGAGGAGCGTGTCATGTTCAGAGGATCTTTTCCTGCCCTGGTCACGCCGTTCAAGAACGGCGCAGTGGATGTGGAAACGCTCAAGAAACTGGTGGAGTGGCATATCGGTGAGGGCAGTCATGGCCTTGTGCCGGTGGGCACGACCGGCGAAAGCCCGACACTCACCCATCAGGAACATGAGATGGTCGTCGAAGAGGTGGTACGTGCCGCCGCAGGCCGGATTCCGGTGATCGCGGGCGCAGGTTCCAACAACACGCTCGAAGGCATCCGGTTGATGCAGCACGCTCACAAGGTCGGGGCGGATGCCGCATTAGTCGTCACACCCTATTACAACAAGCCAACGCAAGCCGGGTTGATCGCGCACTTCACCGCGCTGCACGATTGCTGCGATCTGCCGATCATCATCTACAACATTCCGGGCCGCTCGGTCGTGGATATGACGCCTGATACGATGGGCAAGCTGGCGCAATTGCCGCGCATTGTGGGGGTCAAGGACGCGACAGGCGATCTGGCGCGGGTTTGTGCGCAGCGGATCACCTGCGGCAAGGATTTCATCCAGATTTCCGGTGAGGATGCGACCGCCCACGGGTTCAACGCCCAAGGCGGGGTTGGGGTGATTTCTGTCACCGCCAATGTCGCGCCCAAGCTGGTGGCGCAGGTGCAGGAAGCGACGTTGGCCGGAGATTATGCCAAGGCGCTGGAATTGCAGGACCGACTGATGCCGCTGCATCGCGCGATCTTTGTCGAGCCGGGGCTGGTGGGCGTGAAATACGCGATGTCGCGGCTGGGGCTGTGCAGTGAAGAGGTCCGCTCGCCCTTGGTGGGGCTGAGTGATCCGGTCAAGGCGCTGGTTGAGGATGGTATGCGCCATGCGGGGCTGATTAACTGAGTCTGAATAAGCCGGGATCGCCCAAATCTGCAGCCCCGGTTTATGTCACCGCCCCCGAACCCGTGAGGTGCGGAGGCAGGTATCATACAGTCCAAAGTCACGTTTGGAGGTATTGTCCAACAATGGCCGGTTAGACAAAGCGCCTGTTCCAAACAGGCGGCAATCCGCGTCATTTTTGCCTCATTTACCCAGTCAAGCCCCGGATGCCTTGATTCCGGGCACAATCTGGGGCTAAGCCGCGCGGAAATATGTCGCCTGACGCGACATCGTTGAAATCCGTAACTTGCCCGAGGCCCCCCGATGCAACAGCCAAACCTAGCCCCCGTTCCAGAGCTCTATGTTTCATATGAGAGCGCGCAGAAACTCAAGGTGGAGGCGGCCGATCTGACAAGCTGGGATCTGACGCCGCGTCAGATCTGCGATCTGGAATTGCTGATGAATGGCGGGTTCAACCCGCTCAAGGGATTCATGAGCGAAGCCGATTACGACGGTGTGGTCGAGACCATGCGGCTGGCCGATGGGGGACTTTGGCCGATGCCGATCACGCTCGATGTGAACGAGAAGTTCGCCGAGGCGCTGGAAATCGGGCAGGACATCGCGCTGCGTGATCAGGAAGGCGTTATTCTGGCGACAATGACTGTCACTGACCGCTGGACCCCCAACAAGGCGCGCGAGGCGGAGCATGTCTTTGGCGCGGATGATCTGGCGCATCCGGCGGTGAACTATCTGCATCACACGGCGGGCAAGATTTATCTGGGCGGGCCTGTGACCGGGATTCAGCAGCCCGTGCACTACGATTTCCGGGGCCGCCGCGACACGCCCAACGAATTGCGCGCGCTTTTCCGCAAGCTGGGTTGGCGGCGCGTTGTGGCGTTCCAGACCCGCAATCCGCTGCACCGCGCGCATCAGGAGCTGACATTCCGCGCCGCCAAGGAGGCGCAGGCCAACCTGCTGATCCATCCCGTCGTGGGCATGACCAAACCGGGCGATGTCGATCACTTTACCCGCGTGCGCTGCTATGAGGCGGTGCTGGATAAATATCCGGGCGCAACCACCACGATGAGCCTGCTCAATCTGGCGATGCGTATGGCGGGCCCGCGCGAGGCGGTCTGGCACGGCCTGATCCGCAAGAACCACGGCTGCACGCATTTCATCGTCGGGCGCGATCACGCCGGTCCGGGCAAGAACTCTGCCGGGCAGGATTTCTATGGTCCCTATGACGCGCAGGAGCTGTTCAAGCAGTATCAGGATGAAATCGGCCTTGAGATGGTCGATTTCAAACATATGGTATATGTGCAGGAAAAGGCGCAGTATTACCCGATTTCCGAAGTGCCGGAGGGGGCCACGGTCCTCGACATTTCAGGCACCGAACTGCGCCGGCGTTTGGCGGAAGGGTTGGAAATCCCGGAATGGTTCTCCTTCCCCGAAGTGGTGCGCGAATTGCGCCGCACCCGTCCGCCCCGGTCCAAGCAGGGCTTTACCGTGTTTTTCACCGGCTTTTCCGGCTCGGGCAAATCCACCATTGCCAATGCTCTGATGGTCAAGCTGATGGAGATGGGGGGACGTCCTGTGACCTTGCTCGATGGCGATATCGTGCGGAAGAACCTAAGCTCTGAACTGGGATTCTCCAAAGAACACCGCGACCTCAACATTCGCCGGATCGGCTATGTCGCATCCGAGATCACCAAGAATGGCGGTATTGCGATCTGTGCACCGATTGCGCCCTATGCCACCACCCGTCGCGCGGTGAGAGAGGATGTCGAGCAGTTCGGCGCGTTCATCGAGGTGCATGTGTCCACGAGTCTTGAGGAATGCGAACGGCGCGACCGCAAGGGTCTCTATAAGCTGGCGCGTGAGGGCAAGATTAAGGAATTCACCGGGATTTCCGATCCTTATGACGTGCCCGAGAACCCCGAATTGCGTGTCGAAACCGAGAATGTCGATGTCGACAATTGCGCCCATCAGGTCATTCTCAAGCTGGAGAGCCTTGGCCTGATCGCCGGGTGACCGAGCTGTCATTTTGACTCAATGAGGGGCGTCCCTGTGCAGGGGCGGCCCTCATTGAGTCGACCTGCATCCGAGGGGCGGTTCAGTGAACAGTCACCGGCTCCATGTTGTTCTGGCGGGCCAGTTGGAACGCCAGCTTGCGGTCCTTGACCAGCGCGAGACGCTCGCCTTCTTCGGAATGAACGGCATAGATCTTTGTCAGATCGCCAACCTGTTCGCGCATATCCTGCGGCAGGTCGTCGACGTTGACGGCACGCACATAAACGATGGCGCGATCCGTGTTTTCTCCGAAATCATATCTGGTGTCCATGACTGCTCACCCTCTGTTTATCTTGATGCGTTGCACAACCGGCTCTGGCTGTGCGCGTGTCAGATCGACATGCAACAGGCCGTTTTCCATGATCGCCTCGCCCACTTCGACCCCGTCGGCCAGCACGAAAGACCGCTGGAACTGCCGCGCAGCGATGCCGCGATGCAGATAGAGCCGATCCTCGGCCTCGTCGCTCTGACGGCCCCGGATCACCAACTGACGATCCTCGACGGTGATCGCGAGATTCTCTTCGGCAAAACCGGCCACGGCCAGCGTGATACGGTATGAATTCTGTGAGGTCTGTTCGATGTTGAAGGGCGGATAGCCCTCATTCCCGGATTTAGCGCTGCGTTCCAGCATGCGTTCCAGCTGTTCAAACCCCAGCATATAGGGGTGCGACCCCAGAGTAAGCTTTGTCATCGACACGTCCTTGAGCTTAAGCGACCGTCCATTGTGCAGGTCCCGTTATGGCGGCCTGCATGGGAAATATGGGGTTTGGTCCGCATGCGTGCAAGGGCTTTGCGAAAGCTGCGCGATTCAGTATCTTGTATCTCCACGACCCCAGAGGAATCGCGTGCCATGAATGCCTATAGCGACCTGTCAATGAAATCCGAGGATGTGTTGCGCGTAGAGCTGGAGGAGTTCCGCCGCGAGCATCGCGATTTGGATGAGGCCATCCGCGCCTTGCAGGACAAGGGCACGGCGGATCAGTTGATGGTGCAGCGGCTCAAGAAAAAGAAGCTGTGGCTGCGGGACATGATCGCGCGGATCGAGGACCGGCTCTATCCGGACATCATTGCGTAGCGGTCTGTGATCAGTATAGTGCGCGCTTCCAGACGGGGAGCGTTTCATGGCAGGCGTTAAGATCGGCATCATCATGGGCAGTCAATCGGACTGGTCCACTATGCGCGAGGCGGCGCAGGTTCTGGATGAATTGGACGTGCGTTACGAGACCAAGATCGTCTCGGCGCATCGCACGCCGGATCGGCTCTGGGACTATGGCAAAACGGCGGTCGAACGCGGCTTGCAGGTGATTATCGCCGGTGCGGGTGGGGCTGCGCATCTGCCGGGGATGATGGCGTCAAAGACCCGCGTGCCGGTGATTGGCGTGCCGGTGCAGACGCGGGCACTGTCGGGCGTCGACAGTCTCTATTCCATCGTGCAGATGCCAAAGGGGTTTCCAGTAGCGACGATGGCGATCGGGGCAGCGGGCGCTGCCAATGCCGGGCTGATGGCGGCGGCGATCCTTGCCAATTGCGATGCGGACCTCGCGCAGCGCCTTGATGCGTGGCGCGCGGCCCTTTCGGCCTCGATTCCCGATGAGCCATGCGATGAGTAATATGCTGTTGACAGGTTCCACCATCGGAATTTTGGGCGGCGGGCAATTGGGGCGCATGCTCTCGGTCGCGGCTGCGCGTCTAGGGTTCAAAACCGTGATCTTTGAGCCGGGTGGCGATTGCCCCGCAAGCCATGTGGCGCATCGCCACATTCAGGCCGAGTATTCGGACGAAGATGCGCTGCGGCGGTTTGCCGAGGCGGTCGACGTGATCACCTATGAGTTTGAGAATATCCCCACCGCAGCCCTCGATGTGCTGGAGGGCATGCGCCCTGTGCACCCCGACCGCAGCGCGCTCAGGGTCAGTCAGGACCGGCTGTTGGAAAAGTCGTTCCTGAGCGATCTGGGGCTGATGACCGCGCCCTTTGCGGCCGTTGACGATGCCGTGGACATGGCCGAGGCGATGGCCGAAATCGGCCTGCCCGCGATTCTCAAGACCCGGCGTTTCGGCTATGACGGCAAAGGGCAGGCGCGGATCATGTCCGCCGCCGATGCCGAGCAAGCCTTGGCCGATATGGGCGGGCAAGCGGCGATTTATGAGGGGTTTGTCGAGTTTTCACACGAGGTCTCCGTGATTGCCGCGCGCAATAGCGCGGGCGATGTCGCCTGTTATGATCCCGGCGAGAATGTGCATGAGGGGGGTATCCTGCGCACCACCACAGTGCCCGCGCGCCTCACGGCGGCGCAGCGCACCGACGCGGTGCTCTTGGCGGCCAAAATCCTCAACAGCCTGAAATATGTGGGGGTGATGGGGGTGGAGCTTTTCGTGACGCCCAAGGGGCTGATCGTCAATGAAATCGCGCCGCGTGTGCATAATTCCGGCCATTGGACGCAACAGGGCTGCGCCATAGACCAGTTCGAGCAGCATATTCGCGCCGTGGCGGGCTGGCCCTTGGGCGATGGCACCCGCTATGCCGATGTGGTGATGGAAAACCTGATTGGGGCCGATATGGACCGCGTGCCCGAGTTGTCGCGTGCGCCCGGCGTCTCGCTGCACCTCTATGGCAAGGCCGAAGTCAAGGCGGGCCGCAAGATGGGCCATGTCAACCGGATCGTGCCCAAGGGCTGAGTATTCCGTTAATCCCCAGCCGCCAAGAGCGCCTGCAACCCGGATCGGTAATCGGGGTAAATGAGCTCGACACCCAACTCCTCTTTGATCCGGTGGTTCGAGACGCGTTTTGATTCCGCATAGAACGACCGCGCCATCGGCGTCATCTCGGCCTCGTCAAAGGCCACCTCTTCGGGCAACGGCAGGCCGAGCAATTCAGCGGCATGGCCGATCACGTCCTGCGGCGGGGCGGGGTCATCATCGCAGAGGTTATAGATCGCGCCCGGGTCGGGCCGGTTGATCGACGCCTCGAGCACCTGCGCGATATCCTCCACATGGATGCGGCTAAAGACCTGACCGGGTTTGACGATCCGCCGCGCCGTGCCTTGGCGCACCTTTTCGAACGGACCGCGACCGGGGCCGTAGATGCCCGCAAGGCGAAAGATATGCAGCGGCAGACCGGGAATGGCCTGCCATGCCGCCTCGGCCGCGACCCGCATCTGGCCGCGTCTGGTCGAGGGGGTGAGCGGAGTTGCCTCATCCACCCAGCCGCCGGCATGATCGCCGTAAACCCCGGTGGTGGAGAGATAGCCCACCCAGTCGAGCCGGGGCGCAGCCTGCGCAATTGCATCGTGGTAGCGTGCCAGCACCGGATCGCCTGCCGCGTCCGGTCCGGCGGAAATCAAGAGATGCGTCACCGAGGCCAGCACGGGCGAAAGATCGTCCTCGGGCCAAAGCGCGGGCGTGATGCCCTCATGGCGCAGAACTTCGGCCTTGTCGGCGCTGCGGGTGGTGCCGATGATGGCCCAACCCTGCGGCACAAGGCGGGCGGAGAGGGCGCGGGCGGAAAAGCCGTGGCCAAAGGAAAGAAGCGTCTGTGTCATGGGGCCTACATGGCGCGGGACGGGCGCTTTGGCAAGGTGGCGGGGTTTCGCCGGTCGCGCACAAGGCCTCTGGCGCGAAATGGAGGATGTGGGCATCTTGCGCGCAGCGTTTTTTCAGGAGCCGCCATGTCTTTAATCAGTCGCCGCCTTGTTCTGGGTCTCATCGCTATGGCACCGCTGGCCGCCTGCGCCGCGGCTGACTCGGAGTTATCCACTCGGAACACCCCGTTCGATCCGCCGCTTTACCCGAATGAAACGCCCGAGTTGCGACGGTTGATCAACACTTATGCCGATCATTATCAGGTGCCGCGCAGTCTGGTGCATCGGCTGGCGGTCCGCGAGAGCACGCATCGTCCCGGCGCGCGCAACGGGCCCTATTACGGGTTGTTGCAGATCCTGCCACAGACCGCGCGGGGCATGGGGCACAGGGGGCCTGCGTCCGAGTTGCTCGAGGCCGAGACCAATCTGAAATACGGGGTCAAGTATCTGCGCGGGGCCTATATTGTGGCGAATGGCAACCCCGATGCCGCGATCATGTGGTACGCGCGCGGGTATTATTACGAGGCCAAGCGCAAGGGATTGCTGGTGGAAACGGGGCTGCGGTCGGCGTGATCTTGTCCAAGGCTGGCGTTTGTCCCACGTCATGAGGCGCGCGGAAGAAGCCGCCTCATGATCACTTGGGGTCAAAAAGCCCCCATCAGGCCAACACCTGCCCCCCCGCGCGGTTTCTGCACGGTTTCGAGCCGACAAGGTCTATCACGTTGCTCTGAGATTGTTCAATGCGCGTAATCCGAGCCTTCGGCATCCAGAATGGCCTTTAATTCCGTCAGATGCCGATCGGCCTGTCCGGGGTAATCATCGAGTTCCTGAGCTGTCTTTTCCGCGACCGCGTCCGAGAGCACCCGCAGGGGCCGCCCGGTTTGCAGGGCACGGATATATGTTTCGGCGGCGCGCTCGAAATAATAGAGACGGTTGAACGTGTCGGCGACGCTGTCACCGATCACCATGACACCGTGATTGCCCAAGATCAGCACCTTCTTCGTGGGGTCGATCAGGAGCCGGGCACAGCGCACGCCCTCATCCTCGAACGCCAGCCCGCCATAGCCCTCATCCACCACATGCCGGTTGTAGAAAGTGGCGCAGTTCTGGTCGATGGGCGGCAGACGGCTGTCAGCGAGGCTGGCGAGAACCGTGGCATGAATCGAATGCACATGCATGGCGCAGCGGGCATGGGCGCAGTGCCGGTGCAGCCCGCCATGCAGGCCCCAAGCGGTGGGATCAGGCGCGTTCGGCCCCTCTAGCGTTTTAGGGTCATTGGCATCCACGACGATGAGGTCGCTCGCGCGGATACGGGCGAAATGCATCTGGTTGGGGTTCATCAGGAACCGGGTGCCGTCGTCATTGATCGAGAGGCTGAAGTGATTGGCCACCGCCTCGTGCATGTTGAGGCGTGCGGTCCAGCGAAAGGCGGCGGCGAGATCAACGCGCTCTTGCCAGTGATCCATGTTCGGTTTCAGGTTGGCCACGTTCATAGGGTTGTCCTTTCAGTCGCGGTCAGGGGCCGGGAGGCGACCCACGCATAGCCATTGGGGCACAGGATGCAGCATTCGCGCAGCCCGTGGGGTTTGTTAGTGGGTGGTTGCAGGATCATGCCGCCTGCACCGTCGGCGCGAGCGGCGGCAGTGTCGGGATCGCTGTCGAAAAGATGCAAGGACGCCCCGGCCCCGCGCGGCGGACGCTCGGGCACAAGGCCAAGGATCGGATTGGCGGCATAGGTATGATCGGCATGCAGTTGCATCACCTGATCGCCATAGATCATGATTGCGAAATCCGTGCTGAGCCGGTGGGCCGTCATGTCAAAGACCTCTGTCAGAAACGCGGACTCGGCCAGCACATCGCGAACCAGCAGGTTGAGACCGAGCCCGCGCAGGCTGGCCCCGAATATCTCTGGGGTGACGGTTTCGTAGTCCATTTGCGCGCACTCCTTGGGTGGCAGCTTGATCATGCCCCCACCGCGTGTCAACCTGTGTGCGCAGAGCAGGAGACAGGCATGACCATGCAAACCCCGGATGAGATCGTCCCGGAGGCGTTCACAGACGCGCGCGCGGCTGTGGACCGCCTCTGTCAGCTTTATGCGGCGGGCACGGAGTTTCTCTGCGCGGCATTTGCGCGGGCGTTGGCCGGGAACCTGCCAATAGGCCGGGTGCGCGCCTATTATCCCGAAATCCGCCTGACCACCGGAACCTATGCCAAGGTCGACAGCCGGCTCAGTTTCGGGCATGTGTCCAACCCCGGCACATATGCCGCGACGATCACGCGCCCTGACCTTTTCCGCGCCTATCTGGAGCAACAGATCGGGTTGCTCTTGGTCAACCACAGCGTTGGGGTAACGATCGGCACCTCCGACACGCCGATGCCAGTGCATTTCGCGGTGGCGGAGGATGCGGGGCTGAGCGTGCCGCAGGAGGGGGCGGCAGAGTTTACCCTGCGCGATTACTTTGACGTGCCCGATCTCGCGACCACCAATGACGATATCGTCAATGGCACATGGGTGTCTGTGCCAAATGGGGCGGCACCGCTTGCGCCCTTTACAGCGCAACGGGTGGACTATTCGCTGGCGCGGCTCACGCATTACACCGCGACTGATCCCTGCCATTTCCAGAATTACGTGCTCTTTACCAACTATCAGTTCTATGTCTCGGAATTCGAGACCTATGCCCGGCGCATGTTGGGGGATCCGCAGAGCGGCTATACCGCCTTTGTCAGCACCGGCAATGCCGAGATCATCGGGCCTGATGACCCGCTGCCTGCGCTCGAGCGATTGCCGCAGATGCCCGCCTATCATCTCAAGCGGGCGGATGGGTCGGGGATCACGCTGGTCAATATTGGGGTCGGGCCATCCAATGCCAAGACCGCGACCGATCATATCGCCGTGCTGCGCCCGCATGCCTGGGTGATGGTGGGCCATTGCGCGGGGCTGCGCAATTCGCAATCCTTGGGTGATTTCGTGCTGGCTCATGCCTATTTGCGCGAGGATCGCGTGCTCGATGCCGATCTGCCCGCCTGGGTGCCCATCCCGGCGCTCGCTGAAATCCAGATCGCGCTGCAAGACGCGGTGGCGGCAGAGACGCAGTTGGAGGGGTTTGATCTCAAGCGGGTGATGCGCACCGGGACCGTGGCCAGCGTGGACAACCGCAACTGGGAGTTGCGCGATCAGTCGGGGCCGGTGCAACGTCTGAGCCAATCGCGCGCCATTGCGCTCGACATGGAGAGCGCCACGATTGCCGCCAACGGGTTCCGGTTCCGGGTGCCCTATGGCACGCTGCTCTGTGTGTCCGACAAGCCGTTGCAGGGCGAGTTGAAACTGCCTGGCATGGCGTCGGAATTCTATAAATCACAGGTCTCTCGGCATCTGATGATCGGGATTCGCGCTATGGAATCACTGCGCCGGATGCCGCTCGAACGCATCCACAGCCGCAAATTGCGCAGCTTTGAGGAGACAGCCTTCCTTTGACCCCACGGAAATCCGCACAAAATCCGCCGAAAGCGCTTGCTTTTGCCCACTAGGCGTTGTGTTTAACCACATCATAGCGTTAAATCACGCGCATGAGGCCCAAGAGAAGGGCAGTTGCAAGGAGACCATAAAATGGCAAAACCCATGACCAAGACCCAACTCGTGGCCGCACTGGCCGATGAAATGGGCAGTGACAAGAAGACCGCAGGCGCGGCGCTGGATTCGGTGATTGCGATCATCACCCGCGAAGTTTCCGCCGGTGGTGCCGTGACCCTACCGGGCATTGGCAAGATCTATTGCCGCGAGCGCCCCGAGCGCATGGTGCGCAATCCCGCCACCGGCGAGCAGATGAAGAAAGAGGCCGACAAGGTGGTGAAGATGACCATCGCCAAGGCACTCAAGGACAGCGTGAACGGCTGATCCCCGGACCTGCTGGAGCGATACCGCTTACCGAGAGCAGAGCAAGATCACACCAAGATCATAAGGGCCGCCCAAAGGGCGGCTTTTTACTTTGTACGGTCATGACAACCGTCCCGCGCCGCGTGATCCGGTCAGGCGACCTTGAGGACGATCTTGCCGATATGGCCGCTCGATTCCATGCGGGCATGCGCGGTGGCGGCCTCGGTCAGCGGAAATTCGGAATCCATGACCGGGGCAATGCGGCCTGCCTCGAGCAGTGGCCAGACATGGGCGCGCAAGGCTTCGGCAATGCGCGCCTTGGCGAGATCGCTTTGCGGACGCAGGGTGCTGCCGGTGATCGTCAGGCGGCGCATCATGACCTGAGAGAAATTCAGCTCGATCTTGGGGCCTTGGAGGAATGCGATCTGCACGAGGCGTCCATCATCGGCAAGCGCCTTGACGTTGCGGGGCAGGTAATCGCCGCCGACCATGTCGAGGATGAGATCTGCGCCGCCCTCGGCGGATACCACCTCGGTGAAATCCTCGTCGCGGTAGTTGATCGCGCGTTCAGCTCCGAGATCCACGCAGACCTTGCATTTCGCGGCGCTGCCTGCCGTGGTAAAGACCCGCGCGCCGAAGGTGTGAGCGAGTTGAATGGCCGTGGTGCCGATGCCGGAAGACCCGCCATGCACCAAAAAGCGCTCGCCCGCCCTGAGCGCGCCGCGCTGAAAGACGTTGGACCAGACGGTAAAGAAGGTTTCTGGCAGGCAGGCGGCCTGTTTGAGGCTGAGGCCATGAGGCACGGGCAGGCAATGCGCGGCGGGCGTCGCAACATATTCAGCATAGCCGCCGCCGGGCAGAAGCGCGCAGACCTGATCACCAAGCGCCCAATCGCTGACGCCCGCACCGAGCGCCACGATTTCCCCCGCCCCCTCTAGCCCCGGAAGGTCAGAGGCGGTCTGGGGCGGCGCATAGAGACCGGCGCGTTGCAGGGCATCAGGGCGATTGACGCCAGCATAGGCAAGCCGGATCACCACCTCACCCGCGCGGGGCGTGGGGCGGGGACGCGTGGTGGGTTGCAATACCTCGGGGCCACCGGCCTGTGTGATTTCAACGGCCTGCATTGTCTTGGTCATCCTTGGTCCTTTGTCGTTATGTCGGTCGGTTCCAGCGCCCTGGCATGCCTGTTTGCTGCGCGCTCTGTGGCGCGCGGATGCGGCTCAGAAAGCTGAGCGGGCCGGCCATGAGGCCCGAAACCAGCCGGTTGTCGCGCGCCTGCGCCTTGAGCTTTTCGATCTGCATCACACCCTCGATGCGGCGATCCAGAAACTCCCATGTGCGGCTGTGCCCGTCGCTGTCATCCCCCAGCCAATAGAGCACAGTCGCGCCATAGACACCCGAGAGCGTGGCGCGTTTGGTATACCAATTCACATCGTCGGATGTATCGCCAAGGGCGATCCAGATGTGATCGGCGGTCTGCCAGAGGGCGCGCGCGCCATCGGCGGCATAGGGTGGCAGCGAAAAGAGGGTCATGCCCCGGCGCACAAGTTCGCGATCTTCGACAGCCTCAAGCCGGGCGCGCACGGCAAAGGCCACGCGGTCGCGAAAGCGCAGGGCGCCCAGATCGGTCTCGGCCAGTCGTGTGAGCATCGCGGAATCGCCCGCCGCGTGATAGGCCAGCGCCAGATCCACCGCACCGCGTGGGCAGATGGCGGACACTAGCGTCGGAGAGATCCCGGCATCCTCGGCGGCGAGGCGCAGGGTGGTTTCACTCCAGCCGTCAAAGGGCACATGCAGGGCCGCAGCCTCGAGCAGACGGGTCATAAGATCAGGTTCGGACATCAACGATCCTCCTTGCGGCGCACCCTAGACAAATCCGGGGCGCTTTGCTATACGGCGCCTTCCTGCAATCTATTGCAAATTTAACTTAGGAAGGTGGTGACACCACATGCAGGTTAGTGTTCGCGACAACAATGTCGATCAGGCGCTCCGCGCTCTGAAGAAAAAACTGCAGCGCGAAGGCGTTTTTCGTGAAATGAAGCTCAAGCAACATTTCGAGAAACCGTCCGAGAAAAAAGCGCGCGAGAAGGCCGAAGCGATTCGCCGTGCCCGGAAACTGGCGCGCAAGAAAGCGCAGCGCGAAGGCATGCTCTAAGGTCTCTTGGAGCACTCTCCGCAGAATTTTGCGGCACGAGGCATCTATCCCGAAAGATCGGACACCGATTTTAGGATCAGATAGGCGTTACTTTGACGACCCCCGAGCGGATGCTTCGGGGGTTTGTCGTTTTGGGGGCTTGGCCCCCGTCGCTCCAAAGGGCACCCCCTAGAGTATTTCTGCCAGGAAAAGCCGCGATCAGCTGAGTTGGCAGAGCGGCGCGTCTTGGCGAATCGAGGTGACAAAGCGGCCCTCGGAGGTGTCACGGATCGCATAGCCATAGCCGCGCAGGCGGTGTTTCCATTCACGTTCAGACACTGCGAGGTGACGCTCTCGCAGGACGAGGTTACGGATTTCGGTGGTGCTGTCAGTCTGGTTCAGGTTCATTGTTTCTATCCCTGTTGAAATTTGCCTCTAACTTTAGGGATAGGTGGCGGATGTGGCGGTAATCGTGCCGGATTATGGCGAGGCCGGGGAATTGTCTGGGCAGGGTCAACGCGCCGCAGCATCCACGCCGGGCAGTTGCGCAGCATCGTCGCGGCGCAAGGAGGCAGCGGCGATCAGCGCGCGAAAGATACCCATTTGCCGATGCGCATAGAAGAGATGCTCGGGGTGCCATTGCACGCCCAAGGCAAAGGGCTCGGTCATGCGTTCGATGGCCTGAATCATGCCGCCGCTGTCGCGTGCGGCGATGCGCAAGCCATGTCCCAAACGGTCCACCGCCTGCGTGTGCAGGGCGTTCACCTTCATCGGTTGAGTGCCGGCAAGTTTGGCCAGACGGGTGCCGGATTCTATGTGCACGGTCTTGCGCGGGAGCACGGTGCGGATGTGATCACTGGCCTTGTAGGTTTCATAGGCGTCCTGATGCAGCGTACCGCCGAGCGCAATGTTGAGCATCTGACTGCCGCGGCAAATCCCCAGAACCGGCTTGGCATGCTCGAACGCCGCCAGCACCAGCCCGCGCTCCAACGCGTCACGGTCGGGGTCAAGCCGCGCGGATGTCACCAGCCGCCCGCCATAGAGATCCGGCGATATGTCATCGCCGCCGCCGATAATAAGCCCGTCCACGGCTGTGATGTCTGCTGCGCGGCCGGTCTGCCAACGCTTTGCCTGGCCGCCTGCCAGCCACACATTTAGGGCAATGAGCGGAAAGATGCGCCAGCCCGAGCGGCGCGAGACAGTGACCCCGATCACCGGGCGGCGAGTGGTCATGCGCGGTCCAGCCCCGCCGATTGCAGAATACGACCGGCGCGATTGGCCCAACTCTGACGGGAGAGCGTCAGCAGACCGTGATCATCCAGCCATGCCTGTGACAAGCGGGTGAGAAGGGCGGCATTGCTGGCGACCCGTTCGACGATCAGCCAGCGCTGCCATTCCTCGGCAATGGACCAGTCGGGTTCGTCTATCCGGCAGTCAGGCAGGCGAAAATGAAACGTCGGGCGGGCAGAGGTCTTGTCGGAGATGGCAGCTCTGACCCGGTTCGCGTCGAAATGCGCGAAGATCGGCAGCATATCCAGACCACGGTTCCGGCTGGGTGTCAGTTCGAGATAGAGTCCTGTCACATGGTCACGGCTGGCACCCTGTCCGGCCTTGATCAGCGCACGGACGAAATCTATCGGGTAGGGATCGGTGAAGGGCAAGAGGCGGCGGGCCTCGTCGATCGGGTTGGTGGCGCGCAGCCAGTCCTCGATCAATGCATAGGCCAGCAGGGGGCAAATCGTGTCAGCATCGGCATCGCTGGCAACTTCGATGTTGAGATGCAGGCCAAAGCCAAAGAACCAGCCTGCGCCGCTGCCCAAGGCCCCCGCATCCCGCAGGGCATTGCGCAGATCGTCCAGACGGGCGAGACTCTTGAGCTCGAGTGGTTCGGTGACGATTTCCACCGGGACGACCTCGCGCCCCAGATCAAGGGCCATGTCGCGCAGTTTGCTTTTCTGGGCATTGCGCAGAAAGATATCGAGATAAATGTTGATCTGACCGATCTTGCTATTCTCGACGCGCCAGATATGGCTGTCCGTTTGGGACACGCTGCCATCCAGCGTTGCCGCGCACAGGCGTGCCACTTGCGCTTCGGGCAGACCGCCAAGCTCTATCTCGACGCCGATGAGGCGGGGATCGCCCTTGGCGTTCAGCGGTTGCGGCAAAGGGGCAAAGGCGGTCATGGGCTTAATGCCCCGCCTCGGCCTCGATCTGAGCGCGGGATTTGCGGGCGCGTTCGGTGGCGGATTTCAACTGGCCGCAGGCGGCCATGATATCCTCGCCGCGTGGGGTGCGGATAGGGCTGGCGTAACCGGCCTTGTAGATGATGTCGGAGAAGCGCTGAATCCGGTCCCGGTCGCTGCGCTGATAGGGGCTTCCGGGCCATTCGTTGAAGGGGATGAGATTGATCTTGGCCGGAATGCCCTTGATCAGTTGTACGAGGCGGCGGGCGTCGGCATCGCTGTCATTCACATCCTTGAGCATCACATATTCAAAGGTGATCCGCTCGGAATTCGAAAGGCGCGGATAGTCGCGCAGCGTATCGAGGAGCGTCGCGATGTTCCATTTCTTGTTGATCGGCACAAGCGTGTCGCGCACCGCGTCGGTGGTGGCGTGAAAGCTGACAGCCAGCAGACAGCCGATTTCCTGCGCCGTCTTGGCAATCTCGGGCACGACACCGGAGGTGGAGAGCGTGATACGGCGACGCGAGAGGGAAATCCCCTCGCCATCCATGGCGATCTTCATCGCGTCGCGCACGTTGTCGAAATTATAGAGCGGCTCGCCCATGCCCATGAGGACGATATTGCTGATCAGGCGCGGGCGCTCACCCACCGGTTCACCGGGGCGCGGCCATTCATTGAGATCATCGCGCGCCAGCATCACCTGACCGATAATTTCTCCGGCGGTCAGGTTGCGGACCAGTTTCTGCGTGCCGGTGTGGCAAAAGGAGCAGGTCAGCGTGCAGCCCACCTGAGAGGAAATGCAAAGCGTGCCGCGATCGGTTTCGGGGATATAGACCACCTCGACCTCATGGCCGCCAGCGATGCGGACGAGATATTTGCGGGTGCCATCGGTGCTGACCTGCTTGCTGACCACCTCGGGAATGGTCACCACGAAGTTTTCAGCCAGTTGGGCGCGATAGGCCTTGGCCAGATTGGTCATGGCATGAAAATCGCGCACACCCCATTGATAGATCCATTGCCAGATCTGATTGACCCGCATCTTGGCCTGCTTTTCGGGCGTGCCATGCGCGATCAGAACCTCGCGCAGCGCATCGCGGGTGAGACCGACAAGGTTCACCGGCCCGTTGGGAAGCTTGCGGGGGATGGTCAGCACATCCTGTGTAATCGGCGCTGTTTGGGTCATGGGCCTGTCGCGGTTCGGGCTGGGATATGATCCCATATAGGATTCGCAGGCGGATTCCAAAGGGTTTGGCGGAGGATACCGCCAAACCGCTGTTGATGGGCAACAGGGCGGGCCCTCAAACCTTGGCGTGCAGCCGTGCCATGACGCAGAGCAACTCAAACATGATAGAGGCGCCCAGAAAGGCCGTGCCGCCAGAGGCGTCAAACGGCGGCGACACCTCGACGAGATCGGCGCCGATGATGTTGACCCCCTCTAACCCGCGCACCACCTGCAACGCCTGATAGCTGTTGGGGCCGCCCACTTCGGGCGTGCCGGTGCCGGGGGCAAAGGTGGGGTCAACAAAGTCAATGTCATAGCTGACATAGGTATCACCGCTGCCTGCAATCTCGCGCGCCTCGGCCATCACATCCTCAGGTCCGCGGGCGTGAAATTCCTCGATCAGGATGAGGCGGATACCCTCAGCGGCTGCGAAATCGCGATCCTCGGTGTCATACATGGTGCCACGCAGGCCGATCATCACGACACGTTTGGGATCAAGCAGCCCTTCCTCGACTGCGCGACGGAACGGGGTGCCGTGGGTATACATCGTGCCGCCAAAGTACGAATGATAGAGGTCGGTGTGGCTGTCGAAATGGATCATGCCGACCGGCGCGCGGCGGGCCAGAGACCGCAGCACCGGCAGGGTCGTAAGGTGATCGCCGCCTGCTGTGAGCGGGATGATCCCCGCGCCTGTCACCCCGCCGTAGAAGTCGGTGATCCGGGCGAGGCTGTCCATGATATCGGCGGGGTTTGGTCCGACATCCCCAAGATCGGCACAATTCACCGCCTCGAACGGGCGCATGCCAGAGGTCGGATGCTGCGCGCGGATCATAGTGGAGGCGTCGCGCAATTGCCGGGGGCCATGACGCGGGCCGGGGCGGTTGGTGGTGCCACTGTCCCACGGCACGCCGATGAGGCCGATTTGCACGTCACTGTACCGCTCATGCCCGTTGGGCACATAAGGAAGCCGCATGAAGGTGGGCACACCGGCAAAGCGCGGCAGCTCAAACCCAGACACCGGGTGAAAGAAGGGATCGGAGGTCATGACAGTCCTTTCAGGCGTTTGCGAGAGGTGACGTGGCCGTCCCCCTGTGCGGTGATGCGGGCGATGGCCCCTGCGAGGGGTTCAAAGGCCACGGCCATGTGATGCGCGTTGGCGTGCAGCAGAGTGTCGGGGTCAGACACCCATGCGACATGCCCCTTCCAGAACAGCAGGTCGCCGCGTTGAAGCGGGGCGGAGTCTGGGAGATGTTCACCCAAGTCTTGCTCTTGCGGTCCGCTGTCGCCGGGGCAGGCGATGCCGCAGGCGAGGCAGGCCGCCTGCACCAGCCCCGAACAATCAATGCCAAAGCTGGAGTTTCCGCCCCAGAGATAGGGCGTTCCAAGAAAGGTTTCCGCAACGGTGACAGGATCGGTATCGAGCTCGTCCAGCGGCGTCAGATGAACGCGTGGGACGTATCCCTGCGGCGTCTCGGCAAAGCGACCCTGTTGCGAGAGCACCTGCAGCCGCGCGCCATGGCTGAGGCTGAACAGCTCGCGGGTCTTGAAATCCGGCGCGGGGTAGAGATGTGTGGCGCTGGCGCTGACGCGGTGGGTAGGGGTGCCGTCTGTCAGCACGGTATCGGGCACAAACCCCCGGTAGCCGTCGCGGGTAGCTGTAACCTCTACCCAACGATCGGCGTTCGACTGCACCGTGACGCCCTCGCCCATCAAAAGTTGCCGGTCGCGCGGGCCATCCGGGCTGCGCAGGAGATCGACAAGAGGCCGGGCAATCACGCGGATTTCGCTCACAATCCCAACACCTCTGGCAGCGCCTCCAAAAGCGCGCGCGCGCCCATGCCGACACCGCCCTTGGGACGGGCCGGGGACGCCGTCGGTGTCCAGCCGTAGATGTCGAAATGGCTGTAATTCAGCCCGCCTACGAAACGGCGCAGAAAGAGCGCGGCGGTGATGGAGCCTGCAAAGCCGCCCGAGGGCGCGTTGTCGAGATCGGCGATGCCCGGCTCGATCATCGCCTCATAGGGGGTGTGAAACGGCAGGCGCCAGACCGGGTCAGCAACGCGCGCGGCGGCGCCCTCCAGTGCCGAAACAAAGCGGGGATCGTCGCTGTAATAGGGCGAGAGATCGGGGCCAAGCGCCACGCGGGCAGCGCCGGTTAGAGTGGCCATGGAGATCATCAGATCGGGTTCATCCTCGGCCCCATAGGATAGCGCATCGGCCAGCACCAACCGCCCCTCGGCATCGGTGTTATTGACCTCGACCGTGAGGCCATTGCGCGCGGTCAGGATGTCGCCGGGGCGAAAGGCATTGCCCGCGACCGCATTTTCCACCGCCGGGATCAGCACGCGCAACTGCATCGGCATGCCGAGCGCCATGATCATATGCGCGAGCCCCAGAACCGTAGCAGCCCCGCCCATATCCTTTTTCATCAACCCCATGGACGAGCCGGGTTTGAGATTGAGCCCGCCGGTGTCGAAACAGACCCCCTTGCCCACCAAGGTCAATTTCGGGCCGCTCTCACCCCACCGCATATCCATGAGGCGCGGCGGCACAGCAGAGGCGCGCCCGACGGTGTGGATCAACGGAAAGTTCTGTGCGAGCAGATCTTCGCCCCGCACGGAGGTCATGCGCGCGCCCTGCTGATCGGCAATGGCAGCAAAAGCGGCCTCAAGCGCGTCGGGACCAAGATCGTTGGCGGGGGTGTTGATGAGATCACGCGTCAGCGCCTCTCCCGCCGCGATGATTTCCAACCTCGCGGCATCGACACCCTCGGGCGCGATGAGCCGCGCCTTGGCCGGGGTCTGCTCGCGGTAGCGCTCATAGGCGTAATGCGACAAGAGCCAGCCCAGCGCCTCGGTCTCTGCCTGATCCTCGGGCAGGCCCTCGACCCGGTAGGTGCCCGCAGGCAAGGCGGTGGCGATCCCGGCCAGATGAAACCGCCCCCGTGCGCGCGACGCATCCGAGCCGTAGCCGCCCAGCGCCATGGCAATCGCGCCTGCCCCGTCCGGCACAATGAGGGTGCGACCAAGCGCGCCGGTGAACCCCATCGCGCGCACCCAATTGGTGACCTCTGGCGTTTGCCCGGACAGCCATGCGTCAAGGCTATGCTCGGCCACCAGATGCAGCGGAGTGGCAGGCGTGTCGGGTGCAGCGAATCTGAGGCTCATTTGGGCAGACCTTTTGGCGGGGTTATTGCGCCCCAGCCTAGCCACGATTGCGCCGCCTGCAACCCGTCAATTCATGCGGTTCAAAGCGGCGGGTCGGACATATCCCATATCTCGCAGAGCGAACGCTCGCCAATGCGCACGAGGCGCGCGAAAGTGGCGGCAAGCGCAGTCGCGTCACCGGCATCAATGCAGCGGGTCACATCCCCGGCCACCTGCACCAAAAGCTGCATACCGATCTGGTCGGCGATGGCGATCAGGCTGCGCGCGCATTTGCGCAGATCGTCCCTGCACCCCGCGCCGTAGAGCCGGTCGGCCTGCGTGAGCCGTGCCGCCAGTTCCTCGAGCGCGCGACAGACCACATCGTCGGCATTCGCCTCGCCGAGTTGGACATAGAGCGTCTCGAGCCGTTGGGCATCAAGCCGCACCTGTTCCCGTTGTTTCAGCAATGTCACCTGTTCCACGGTTCACCCACATTCCCTTGATCCATCAGCCCCCACGGCGCGCGCAGATTGGCCCTTGGCTGGTTCCCAAATGGTTTCCATGGTCGCAATTTATCGCTCGAATTCGAGGCGAATCCGGACTATCTACCAGACGATTGCCATAAGCCCGGGAGAGACCATGGAACACGCCCGCCCCCTGCCCGCCTATCTGGTACACCGTTTTCATGGCTGGAAGGCCACGAGCTATGCCGAGAACCAGTCGTGGTATCGGCATCTCGCACAACAGGGGCAGCACCCCCGTGCCATGGTGATTTCCTGCTGTGACAGCCGCGTCCATGTCACCTCGATCTTTGGTGCGGATCAGGGAGAGTTCTTTATTCACCGAAATATCGCCAATCTGGTGCCGCCCTATGAGACCGATGGCGGTCAACATGGCACCTCGGCAGCGGTGGAATATGCCGTGACCGCGCTCAAGGTGGCGCATGTCATCGTGATCGGCCACTCCGCCTGTGGTGGCGTCAAGGGCTGTATGGAAATGTGCTCTGGCCATGCGCCGGAACTGGAAAAACAGACAAGCTTTGTCGGGCGGTGGCTGGATATTCTGCGGCCCGGCTACGAGCGGGTCAAGGATATGGCTGATGCAGAGCATCAGATGAGGGCACTCGAAAAGCAGGCGGTGGTGATTTCGCTGGAGAACCTCATGACATTTCCGTTTGTCGCCAAGGCGGTCTCTGATGGCACGTTAACACTGCACGGGCTCTGGCACGAGA
This sequence comes from Roseovarius sp. MBR-51, assembly GCF_053628575.1. Classification (NCBI taxonomy): domain Bacteria; kingdom Pseudomonadati; phylum Pseudomonadota; class Alphaproteobacteria; order Rhodobacterales; family Roseobacteraceae; genus Roseovarius; species Roseovarius sp. MBR-51. Next base: position 350,742 of record NZ_JBRJGQ010000001.1, on the reverse strand, counting down.
TCGGCTCGGGTGCGCTGGAACAATTTAGCGGCAATCAGGATACCTTTTTGCCGCTCTGAGCGCAGTGCCTCAGCCCCCTGTGGGATCGGCCAACGGAAAGATATGAGTATTTGATCCAAGAAAAAGCCCGGCGCTCACGAACAAGGCGCGCCGGGCTTTTTTATGGTCAGGCTGCGGCCGCCTGACCGCCAAAGCGCCCATAAAAGCTCTGGGTCTTGTCCGCCATTTCGCGCAGTAGTTTGGGTGTCGTGAAACGCGGGCCGAATTTCTCGGCCAACTGATCACACCGCTCTGCCGCATAGGGCGTGCCGATGATGTCGAGCCACGCAAACGGCCCACCCGACCAAGGCGCAAAGCCCCAGGCCAGAATTGCACCCACGTCGCCCTCGCGGATGTCCTCCAGCACACCCTCTTCGAGCGCGCGGACCGCTTCTAGCACTTGCGCGAACATCAGGCGATGCTGCACCTCATGCAGATCGGGTTGTTCGGCGGCGCGGGGATATTTGGTGGCAAGACCCGGCCAGTATCCCAGACGCTTGCCCTTGTCGTCATAGTCAAAGAACCCGGCCTTGGATTTGCGGCCCAAACGCCCCTCGCCTTCCATGTAAAAGATCACCTCATCAACAGCGGCATCCGGATAAGCGTCGCCCATCGCCGCCTTGGTCGCACGGGCAATCTTGGCACCGAGGTCAATCGAGGTCTCATCGACCAGTTGCAGCGGCCCTACCGGGAAACCAAGCTGACGCGCGGCATTGTCGATGAGCGCGGGCGCCACACCTTCGGCCACCATGCGCAGACCCTCGTTGATATAGGGAATGATGCAGCGGTTGCAGTAGAAGAAGCGCGCGTCATTCACGACGATCGGCGTCTTGCGGATTTGCCGGACATAATCCAGAGCCTTGGCGACGGCGCGGGGGCCGGTTTTCGCACCCTTGATGATCTCGACCAGCATCATCTTTTCGACCGGCGAGAAGAAGTGGATGCCAATGAAATTCTCAGGAGTGTCAGACGCCTTGGCCAGTTCGGAAATCGGCAAAGTCGAGGTGTTGGTGGCAAAGATGCAGTCCTTGTCCACGACCTTGAGCACGTTTTTGGTGACTTCGGCCTTGACCTTGGGGTCCTCGAACACCGCCTCGATGATCAGATCACAGCCCTTGAGCGCCGCGTAATCCGTGGTGGCGGTGATGAGATCGAGCGTCGCCGCCTTCTTCTCTGCCGTGGCCTTGCCGCGCTTGATGCCCTGATCCATGAAATCGGCGGTGTAGGATTTGCCCTTGTCCGCCGCCTCTTGTTTCTGGTCGATCAGAACCACCTGCATGCCCGCCATGGCAGAGACGAGCGCAATGCCTGCCCCCATCATGCCCGCGCCCATAACGCCGACCTTTTTCACCCGTTGATCGGGCACATCGGGGCGATTGGCCCCTTTTTCCAGCGCTTCCTTGTTGATGAAGAGCGAGCGGATCATCGCACTGGAGCTTGGGTTCATCAGCACGTTGACGAACCAGCGCGCCTCGATCTTGAGGGCGGTGTCGAAGGGCACGAGCGCGCCTTCATAGACCGCTGACAAGAGCGCCTTGGCCGCCGGAAAGGCCCCTTGGGTCTTGCCGTTGACCATGGCGGAGGCCCCGACAAAGGTCATGAAGCCTGCCGGGTGATAGGGCGCACCACCGGGCATTTTATAGCCCTTGTCATCCCAGGGTTTGACGATCTCGGGATTGCTCAGCACCCACTCGCGCGCCTTTTCGATCAGTTGATCGGCGGGCACCACCTCATCCACCACACCGGCGGCTTTGGCTTTTTTCGGATCATTGAGCTTGCCTTCGAGCAGGAGCGGCGAGGCGGTCATCGCCCCAAGCTTGCGCACAAGGCGTGTTGTGCCACCCGCGCCGGGGAAAATCCCCACCATGATCTCGGGCAGGCCGATCTTGGCCGATGGATTGTCGGCGGCAAAGATGCGGTGACAGGCGAGCGGGATCTCAAGCCCGATACCAAGCGCCGTGCCGGGCAGGGCTGCGGCAATCGGCTTGCCGCCCTTGTTCGTCTTGGGGTCCATGCCCGCACGCTCGATCTTGCGCAGGATGGCATGCATGCCCATCACCCCGTCAAAGAGACCCTTGGCCGGATTGTCGCCCGCGTCATCGCGCATCTTGGCGATGATGTTGAGGTCCATGCCCCCCGCGAAGGACCCTGCCTTGCCGGAGGTGAGGATCACGCCCTTGACGGCATCGTCAGCGAGCGCGTCATCAATCAGAGCCTCAAGGTCGAGAAAACCTTGGGAATTCATCACATTCATGGACTTGCCATGCGTGTCCCAGGTGATGATCGCGACGCCATCGGCGCCTTTTTCCATTGTGAAATCAGTCATCTTGGTCATCTCCTCTTACACGCGTTCGATGATGGTGGCGGCGCCCATGCCAGAGGCGATGCAGAGCGTGGCAAGGCCCGTGCCCTTGCCCGTACGCTCCAACTCATCCAGCAGCGTGCCGATGATGATGGCCCCCGTGGCCCCCAGCGGATGACCCATGGCGATGGACCCCCCGTTCACGTTGACGAGGCTGGGATCGACATTGAACGCCTGCTGAAACCGCAGAACAACCGATGCGAAGGCCTCGTTCACCTCGAAGAGGTCGATGTCGGAAATCGACATGCCGCTGTCGGCGAGGATTTTCTGCGTGGCAGGCACCGGGCCGGTCAGCATGATCGTCGGGTCCGTGCCGATCTTGCAGGTCTGCACGATGCGCGCGCGCGGCTTGAGGCCCCATTTCTCGCCAAATTCCTTGGAGCCGATCAAGACACCCGCCGCACCATCGACGATGCCGGATGAATTGCCCGCGTGGTGGATATGGTTGATCCGCTCCAGATGCGGATATTTCATCTTGGCCACGGCATCAAAGCCCGGCATGACCTCGCCCATCGCCTGAAACGCCGGGGTAAGTGCCCCCAGTGTCTGCATGTCGGTGCCGGGGCGCATGTATTCGTCATAGTCGAGAATGGTCAGGCCGTTCTGATCCTGCACCTCGATGATGGATTTCGCGAACCGCTTGTCATCCCAGGCCGCCTTGGCACGGCGCTGCGATTCCACGGCGAGGGCGTCGGCCTCGTCCCGGGTGAACCCGTATTCGGTGGCGATGATATCCGCCGAAATGCCCTGTGGCACGAAATAGGTGTCCATCGCAATCGACGGGTCCACGGCAATCGCCGCCCCATCGCTGCCCATGGCAACGCGGCCCATCATCTCGACCCCACCGGCGATATAAGCCTCACCGGCGCCACCCTTGATCTGGTTGGCGGCAAGGTTCACCGCCTCCATGCCAGAGGCGCAAAAGCGGTTAATGGCAAGGCCGGGGATGCTCTCATCCAGATCAGAGGCGAGCACGGCAGTCCGCGCAAGGCAGCCGCCCTGCTCCATCACCTGCGTGACATTGCCCCAGATCACATCCTCGACGGCGTGACCATCGAGTCCGTTGCGGGATTTCAGCGCGTTGAGCACCTGCGCCGATAGGCGCGCGGCCGTCACCTCGTGCAGCGCGCCATCCTTGCGGCCCTTGCCGCGCGGGGTGCGCAGGGTGTCATAGATATAAGCGTCAGACATATCGGTCTCCTTCGTTCAGGCGCGGTCAGCGGGGCTGCCGGGCATCAGGTCATAGGGGTGTTTCCAACCGGGCGTGGCGCTGATGTTGTCCAGCCACCGGTCGATATTGGGCCACTCGGCGCGGTCAAAGCCGAAGGGTTCGGGGTAATAGAGATACCCGCAGCAGGACAGATCGGCATTGGTGATCGCGTCACCCAAGATCCAGTCGCGCCCAGCCAGATGAGTGTCGAGCGTGGTGTATGCGGCCTTGAGGCGACCTTGGGCAAAGGGGATCACAGCCTCCGGGCGCTTGTCCTCGGGCAGGAAGTTCATCAGGAACCGCGTCATGCCCGCCTGAGAGCTGAGCTTGTGATTGTCCCAGAACATCCAGCGCATCACCTCACGCGCCTCTTCCGGTGTGGTCCCGCCGAATTTGCCGGTCTTCTCGGTGATGTACATCTGCATGACGCCCGATTGCGCCAAGGTCACGTCGCCATCGACCAGAACCGGCACCTCGCCCATGACGTTGATCTCGCGAAACGCAGGCTGCCGGGTTTCACCGCCAAAGAAATCGACAAAGACCGGCTCCCAATCGAGACCAGAGAGTTGCAGCGCGAGCGCCGCCTTGTAGGCATTGCCGCTTTCGCCAAAGCAGTGGAGTTTGATGGTCATGTGTTGGGTTCCTGTTGCGATGTCGAATTTGAGTATTTTTGGCAAGGCGAAGCCAATCCGGATTTACCCTGTATTAACTGAGATGTGGCTTGATCGGCGATGCGGTACAGGCTGGAGAGCCGATGACTGCGCAAGGTGAAGCCCTGTTCCGGTGACTGATGCCAAATGGCCCGCGCACCGGGCAGGGTGCACCTGCGCTTTTCATCTTGCCGCAAATACTCCACGGGGGTCCGGGGGTGTGAAACCCCCGGTTCCGAGCCTGCAATGCGAACCGCCACGCCGACCCTCACAGCGCCCTCGCAATCAGTTCTTTCATGATCTCGTTGGTGCCGCCATAGATGCGCTGCACGCGGGCATCGGCCCACATTTCGGCGATGTCATATTCCTGCATATAGCCATAGCCGCCATGCAGTTGCAGGCAGTCATCCAGCACCTCGCCTTGGCTGTCGGTCAGCCAGTATTTCGCCATTGCCGCCTTTTCCACGCTGAGGTCGCCGCGAATGTGTTCGGTGATGCACGCATCGAGAAAGGCGCGGCAGACGGCGGTTTTGGTCTGGCATTCGGCCAGTTTGAAGCGGGTGTTCTGGAATTGCAGGATCGGGCCGCCAAAGGCCTGACGTTCCTTACAATAGGTGATGGTGCGTTCTACCGCGCCCTCCATCGCGCCCTGCGCGCCGCAGGCGATGATCAGGCGTTCTTGCGGCAGTTGCTGCATCATCTGGTAAAAGCCGCGCCCTTCTTCGCCGCCCAAGATGTTCTCGGGCGGAATTTCCACATTGTCGAAGAAGAGCTCCGACGTATCGCCCGCGTGCATCCCGACCTTTTCGAGATTGCGACCGCGCGCAAAGCCCTGCGCGCCTTCGGTTTCCACAACCACCAAGGAGATGCCCTTGGCCCCTTCCTTGGGGTCAGTCTTGGCCGCGACGATGATCAACTCGGCGTGTTGCCCGTTGGTGATAAAGGTCTTTTGCCCTGAGAGGCGGTAGGCGTTGCCGTCCCGAATGGCGCGGGTCTTGATGCCCTGCACATCCGACCCGGCGGCAGGCTCGGTCATGGCGAGCGCGCCGACCATCTCGCCCGACACCATCTTGGGCAGCCATTTCTGCTTTTGCGCCTCGGACCCATAGGCAAGGATGTAATGCGCGACGATGCCAGAATGGATGGGATTGCCCCAGCTTGCCAGATTGGCGCGGCCCTGTTCCATGCAGATCACCGCCTCATGGCCGAAATCCCCGCCAGCCCCGCCATATTCCTCGGGGATGGACGGGCAGAGCAGGCCCAAGGCCCCCGCCTCAAGCCAGCAGTCGCGGTCCATGATCCCCGCCTTGCGCCAACGGGCGAAATGCGGCCGCCATTCATCGGTGATGAACTTGGCGGTCATGTCCGAGAGCATCTGATGCTCGTCTGTCATCCAGGTCATGGCCGGGCCTCCCCTCCCTTTGCCGCCTTAGCGTTTGCGCGCCTCTAGCTCCGAATTGAAGAGCCTGAGGCGATGCGCAAAGGTTTCCTCGTTGATCACGCTGTCGAAATTCTCGAAGAGGAAGGACAGCGCCTCACCTTCATCCAACCCCGAGTCCTGCGCAAAGCGGCGCAGGCGGCGGTAGCCATCCTCGGTCATCGCCGCGTTGAAGCGGCGCGTGAGGCGAAAGCGTTTCGGCATCTGTCCCTCCTCCCTAGCGGTCTCTCCTCAGAACGCTTCGGCCTCGAGGGCCATGACTGTATCGGCACCGCTCTGGATACGTGCCAGATGCAGGGCCGTCGCAGGCAGGCGGCGCTTCATGTAGAAGCGGCCGGTCGCCAGCTTGGTCTTGTAAAACGCCTCGTCCGAAGTTCCCGCATCCAGCGCCGCATGCGCCGCCTTCGCCATCCGCGCCCACATCAGGCCAAGGCAGACATGGCCGAAAAGGTGCATGAAATCATAGGAGCCCGCGAGCGCCGCATTGGGGTTCTTCATCCCATTCTGCATGAAGAACATGGCTGAGGCTTGCAGATCCTTGGACGCTGCCTTGAGCGGATCAAGGAAATCAGCCTTGAGCGCTTCGTTGCCCTCGTTGTCCTTGAGGAAGGTCTTGACCAGTTCGAAGAAGGCCATGACGTGTTTGCCGCCGTCCTGCGCCAGCTTGCGACCGACCAGATCGAGCGCCTGAACGCCGTTGGCCCCTTCGTAGATCATGGCAATGCGGGCGTCGCGGGTGAATTGCGACATACCCCATTCCTCGATATAGCCGTGGCCGCCATAGACCTGCTGCGCCAACACGGTCATGTCATAGCCTTCATCGGTGAGAAAGCCCTTGATGACGGGCGTCATCAGCGAGATCAGACCTTCGGCGGCGGCGTCATTGCCACGATGTGAGCGGTCGATCAACTCCGCACCCCAGAGCATGAAGGCGCGCGCGCCCTCGATAAAGCTCTTTTGATCCATCAGCGAACGACGAATGTCGGGATGCACGATCAGCGGATCGGCGGGGCCATTGGGGTTTTCCGTGCCGGTCACGGCGCGGCCTTGAAGGCGGTCCTTGGCATAGGCGAGCGCGTTCTGATAGGCGACTTCGGCCTGTGCCAGACCCTGCATGCCGACGCCGATACGGGCCTCGTTCATCATGGTGAACATCGCCCGCATGCCCTTGTGCTCTTCGCCCAAGAGCCAGCCGGTTGCCCCATCATAGTTCATCACGCAGGTGGAGTTGCCGTGAATCCCCATTTTTTCCTCGATCTTGCCGCAGGTCACGCCGTTGCGGTCGCCAAGGCTTCCGTCATCTTTGACGATGAATTTCGGCACGATGAAGAGCGAGACGCCCTTGATCCCCTCGGGGCCACCGGGAATCTTGGCCAGCACAAGGTGGATGATGTTGTCGGCCATGTCATGCTCGCCGGACGAGATAAAGATCTTCTGCCCGGTGATCTTGTAGCTGCCATCGCCCTGCGGTTCGGCCTTGGTGCGCATGAGGCCCAAATCGGTGCCGCAATGCGGCTCGGTCAGGTTCATGGTGCCGGTCCACTCGCAATTGGCCATTTTCGGCAAATAGGTGGCCTTTTGATCGTCGGTGCCATGCACGAGGATCGCAGAGGCGGCACCATGGGTCAGACCCTGATACATGGTAAAGGCCTGATTGGCAGCCGAGAACATCTCGCCCACGGCGGTGCCGAGGATATAGGGCATGTATTGCCCGCCGAATTCCTCGGGAAGATCGAGGGCCGTCCAACCGCCTTCTTTCATCTGCTCAAAGGCCTCTTTGAAGCCCTTGGGCGTGCGCACCACACCGTTTTCCAACACGCAACCCTCGGTATCGCCCACGGCGTTGAGCGGCATCAGCACCTCGGAGGCAATCTTGCCCACCTCTTCCAGAACGGCCTTGGTAAAGTCAGGCTCAAGCTCGGCATAGCCGGGCGTTGTCTGTTCGGACACGTTCAGAACCTCGTGCAGCACGAATTGCATGTCACGGGTGGGGGCGGTGTAGCTTGGCATATGTCTCTCTCCCTAAAACAGGTGCCGGACCGGATTACTCGGCGGCTTTTTGGCTGGTCTTGAGCGAGGCCAGCATACGCTCGCCCCATGTCATCTGTTCGCGCAGCTCAGAGATTGCGGCCTCCAGCTCGTCGCGCTGTTTCTCCATTTCGGCCAGACGCGTCCGCGCCACAGCATAGGCGCGGGCAATCTGGCTGTGTTGCTGATCCCCCTTGTCGTAGAGATCGAGCAACTGTCGCAGGTCTTCGAGGCTGAACCCAAAACGCTTGCCGCGTTGGATCAGCTTCAGCCGGGCCCGGTCGCGCCGGGTAAAGAGCCGCTTTTGCCCGACCCGCCGGGGCGAGAGCAGCTCCTTGGCCTCGTAGAAGCGCAGAGTGCGCGGCGTTACCTCGAACGCTTCGCACATCTGGCGGATTGTCATCATATCGTCGGTCATTGGCTTACCCATATCAGAGCACATTTACCGACAATCTGCGGATCATGGGCCATGGTTACAACAGCCGGGCGGCTTTACGTAACTACTACGTCGCGTCACTTTTAGATTGACGTAAGATAAGGCAAGGTAAGCGCATCCCGTGGGAAATTTTCTTTCCCCTGCGTCAGCCTTTCAGGGGAGGCTGGAGGCGGTGTCGTCACGCAACTTCTTCAATTCGGCCATGGCGTCGTCAATTTGACGACGCTGTTCGGCCAGTTCCGCAAGCTGCCGGTCGGCCAGGGCAATCCAGCTCTGCATCTGCGCATTCGTACCCTCTTTCTCGTAAATGAGAAGCCATTGCCGGATCTCTTCCAGCGCAAAGCCGAATTTGCGACCGCGCAGGATCAGGGTCATGCGCGCGCATTCGCGCGGGCCGTACCAGCGCGCCCGCCCGTCACGTTCAGGCTGCAACAGTTCAATGTATTCGTAATAGCGCAGGGTGCGCGGCGTGACATCATATGTCGCGCACATTTCCTTGAAGGACAGTTTTTTATCCGACATGGGCAGGCTCCCTCGCTCTCTTGACGTTAGGACCAAGATGCGGCCCATGCAACCGGTGCTCTTGCAGCTTGTGCGGATTAGGGATCATAAAGGGCGCAACACGATCCGCGGGGAAGAGCATGACCGACGCCAAGACCAAGATCGCACAGCAATTCATGCAGGCCCTACCGCATGCCCGTGCGCTTGGGATGCGGTTGGTGACAATGGGCGACGGTGAGGCCGAGATCGAGATGGATTACGATCCACGATTTGTCGGCGACCCCGAGACCGGGGTTATTCACGGCGGCGCGGTTTCGGCGTTGATGGATACCTGTTGCGGGGCGGCGGCGATGAGCCACCCGGCCTCGCCCGGCGGCACGGCGACGATTGATTTGCGCATCGACTATATGCGTCCGGCGACGCCGGGGCAGCGGGTCCGCGCGCATGCGGAATGCTATCATATCACGCGCTCTGTGGCGTTTGTGCGGGCGCGCGCCATGGATGACGACGACGCGCGGCCTGTGGCCACGGCCACCGGCACCTTTACCGTGGACGGCAAATGATGGCCCGCGCCCGTCCCGAACCTGTGCAGGTGGTCAAACAGCGGCGTGATGCGGCGCTCAAGGCACTGGTCGAGGGGGTGCCCTATATCGGCTTTCTCGGGGTGCAGTTTGATCGGCGCGGCGATGAATTGACGGCCTTGATGCCGTTTGCGGACAAGCTGATCGGCAATCCGATGCTGCCCGCGTTGCATGGCGGGGCGACGGCGGCATTTTTAGAGATCACGGCAATCATTGGTTTGAGCTGGGGCATGCTCTGGGAAGAGATTGAAAGCGGCGCGTTCGATCCTGAGACAGTGGTCGGAGGAAAGCTGCCGAGACTACCTAAAACCATTGATTTCACAGTGGATTATCTGCGCTCTGGCCTGCCGCGCGATGCCTATGCGCGGGCGCAGGTCAACCGCTCTGGCCGCCGCTATGCCTCTGTGCATGTCGAGGCGTGGCAGGACAATCGCAGCCGTCCTTTTGCCCAAGCCACGGGGCATTTCCTGATGCCGCGCCGCGATGGCTGAGGTCGCGCGGGCGGTCACGCATGCCCGTGTCCTGAAAATCGCCCTTCCCATAGTAATTTCCAACGCCACAGTGCCGATCCTTGGCGCGGTAGATACTGGCGTCGTGGGGCAGTTGGGGGCGGCAGCGCCGATTGGCGCGGTGGGCATTGGCGCGGTCATAATTACCGGAATTTATTGGCTTTTCGGCTTTTTGCGGATGGGCACCACGGGCCTGACCAGTCAGGCGCAGGGGGCGGGACAGGTGGGCGAGGTGGCCGCGCTATTGACGCGCGCGCTGATGATCGGATTCGCTGGCGGGCTGGCATTGATCATCCTGCAAGTCCCTGTTTTCTGGGCTGCTTTTCAGCTTTCACCGGCGAGCGAGGAGGTCGAGAGCCTTGCGCGGCAGTATATGGCGATCCGGGTCTGGAGCGCGCCGGCGATGATTGCGCTGTTCGGCATGACCGGATGGCTCATCGCACAAGAGCGCACGCGGGCGGTTTTGCTTCTGCAACTGGTGATGAACGGGATAAATATCCTTTTGGATCTGTGGTTTGTGCTGGAGCTCGACTGGGGTGTCGCCGGTGTTGCACGGGCGACGGTGATCGCAGAATGGGGTGGTCTGGCGCTTGGGTTCTGGTTCTGCCGTGATGCGTTTGCGGTGCCAGCGTGGTGTGACTGGTCCCGGGTGTTTGACCGGGAACGGCTGAGAAACATGGCGTCAGTCAATGGTGACATTCTGCTCAGGTCATTGATGTTGCAGATTATTTTCATTTCTTTCCTGTTCTGGGGCAGCGATTTTGGTGATGTCACGCTGGCGGCAAATCAGGTGCTTTTGCAATTCCTGAGTATCACCTCGCATGCGTTGGACGGGTTTGCCTTTGCCGCCGAGGCGCTGGTGGGGCGGGCGTTTGGGGCGCGCTCTGTCGCGCATCTGCGGCGGGGGGCGCTCTTGACGAGTGTTTGGGGGTTGGTGGTCTGCGTGGCCCTCGCGGTCGTCTTTGCCAGCTATGGCGGGGCGTTGGTCGACCTGATGGCCAAGGCCCCAGAGGTGCAGCAAGAGGCCCGTAACTATCTGATTTATATGGCGCTTGCACCGGTTCTTGGGCTGGCTTCCTATATGCTTGATGGGGTCTTTATCGGCGCGACGCGCACCCGCGACATGCGCAACATGATGGCGCTGAGCCTCTTGGTCTACATCGGTGCGGCGCTGTTGCTCGCCCCCTCGATGGGCAATCACGGGCTATGGCTGGCGCTCTTGATCAGTTTCGTGGCGCGGGGCGTCACGCTGGGTCTGCGCTATCCGGCGCTGGAGCGGGCGGCGGCCTAGTGTACAGGATGTCCATTGTGGACGCGGGTTGTGTACAGGTTCGCAATCCCGCCGGGATGCTGTATCAAGGGCAGAGTTTTGGGGCCGGAACCATGCTGCATATCACCGATCAGATCGCCATCGAGGACTGGGAATTGACCGAGCAGTTCATGCGCGCCTCGGGGCCGGGGGGACAGAACGTCAACAAGGTGTCGAGCGCTGTCGAATTGCGGTTCGAGGCCGAACGGTCGCCCAACCTGCCCGCGCCGGTCAAGACGCGGCTGCGGCGTCTGGCCGGGCGGCGCTGGACCAAGGAGGGGGCGGTCGTGCTGCAATGCGACGAGACCCGCAGCCAGACCCGCAATCGGGAAATCGTGCGGGACCGTCTAGCCGATCTCATTCGCCAAGCCTCGGTCGCGCCCAAACGGCGCGTGGCGACCAAACCGACGCTGGGATCGAAGAAACGTCGCCTTGCTGCCAAGAAGCAGCGCGGGGAGGTCAAGGCGCTGCGCGGTCAGGTGGAGGGCGATGACTGAGCCTAAGCGCGACAGTGCTAGAACCGGCGAGACGGTGGCGCGACGTTGGGCTTGACCCGGCGGCGGGACTGAGGTGATCTGATCAAATCTTTGAGGAGAATGAGAATGGGTTTGCCCGCAATCACGGGAACGGGGGTGTTCACACCGCCCGAGGTGATCACCAACGAGGAACTGGTCGCAGCCTTCAACGCCTATGCCGAGGCGTTCAACGCGCGCCATGCGTCCGAGATTGCGGCCGGTGAGATCGCGGCCAAGGGCATGTCGTCGCCCGAATTCATCGTGAGTGCTTCGGGGATCGAGCAGCGGCATGTGATGGACAAGACCGGCGTTCTGAGCCCCGAGGTGATGCATCCGCTGTTGCGGCAGCGCCGGGATGACGAGCCGGGGATCATGGCGGAAATGGCGATGGACGCCTGCGCGCAGGCCCTCGCACAGGCGGGGCGCGCGGCGTCGGAGGTCGATCTGATCATTTGCGCCGCGTCAAACCACGAGCGCGCCTATCCGGCGATTGCGATCGAGATTCAACAGCTTTTGGGCGCGGGTGGCTTTGCCTTTGATATGAATGTCGCCTGTTCCTCGGCCACCTTCGGGATTCAGGCCGCCGCGGACATGATCCGGGGTGGGTCTGCGCGGCGGGCGCTGGTGGTCAGCCCCGAAATCTGTTCCGGGCATCTGGAATGGCGCGACCGCGATTGTCATTTCATCTTTGGCGATGTCTGCACCGCCGTTCTGATCGAGGCGGTGGAAGACGCCAAGGGGCCACATTTTGTGATCCGTTCAACCCGCTGCGCCACGCAGTTTTCCAACAGTATCCGCAATAACAACGGGTTTCTGCGCCGCACGCGCCCCGACGGGCTGGTGGATCGGCGGGATATGCAGTTCGTGCAGGAGGGGCGCAAGGTGTTCAAGGAGGTGTTGCCAATGGTCTCGGCGCATATTCTGGGGCACCTCGCGGAGGAAGGTATCGCGCCGGATGACCTGCGGCGGCTGTGGCTGCATCAGGCGAACAAGGCGATGAATGATTTTATCGGGCGTAAGGTACTGGGACGGGTGCCTGAGCCGGAGGAACAGCCGAATATCCTTCAGGATTACGCCAATACATCCTCTGCCGGGTCGATCATTGCCTTTTCCAAGTATTCCGAGGATCTGCAACCGGGAGAGCGGGGGCTGATCTGTTCGTTCGGGGCGGGCTATTCGGTGGGATCGGTTCTGGTCGAGCGCGGCTGAGGCCCCGCGCAAACCCTTGGATCAAATTGGAAATGACATCGTACGGCAAAGTCAGTAAGGGAAAATCAAGTAAGGGTAGCCTCCGGGACAGGGGCTGAGTTGGGGAAAGCGTATGTCGACGACGGGAAGTTACCTGAAAAAGCACACCGAAGCGCTGGTCAAGGATGTGGGGATCGAAGCGGCCTGTCAGTTGACCGGCAAATCCAAGGCCACGCTGGGGCGCTATTATTCCGACCATGACGAACACGCAGACCGGTTCATGCCGGTCGATTCCGTGGCGGCGCTTGAGGCGGCTGCCAGTTATCCGCATGTAACGGGCGCGCTGGCCGAGTTGTGCGGCGTCAGTCTGAGCCTGATCGCAGAGCGGCGCAACGCGCAGGAGCGGGCCAATGTGAACAGCGACGTGATCGCGCTGTCACAGCGGTTTGCTCTGCTGATGGCCGAGTATCAGCAGAGCATCGCGGATGGGCGCATCACCGTGAACGAGGCCAAGCGGCTCTTGCGTGAGACGACGCAGTTGCAGCAGGTGCTGATCGAGATGAAGCTGCACCTTGAGGTCGAAGTGTCCTGAGACAGCTGCGGCCAAGTCAGCCGAAGGCGATATAGGCCCCGGCGAGCGCTGTGGCGCCGCCCATCAGGCGCAACGGCAGAACACTGGCGTTGCGCGTTTCGCGCGCCGCGGTAAAGGCGATGAGCAAGCCCGCAGCATGCAGGAGCGCCGTGGCGATGGCAAAGCCCGCGCCGAATTTCAGCGCCTGCGCCTGACCCAACTCGCCGCCATGGGCGTGACCGTGAAAGAGCGCGAAGATGGCCACGAGGGCCATGGCCAGCCCCGGCGCCGGGCGCAGAGCGAGCGCCACCACCAGCCCAAGCGCCATGATCGAGGCGAGAATCATGGGTTCGACGAATGGCAGGGGCAGGCCGATCCGGGCCGCAAGAAACCCGGTGATCATGGCAAGGACAAAAGCGCTTGGCACGGTCCAGAGGGCGCGGCCGCCGATTTGCGCCGCCCAGAGGCCAACGGCGATCATGGCCAGCACGTGATCAAGACCAAAGAGCGGATGCGTGACCCCGGCGAGGAAAGAGCCGTATTCGCCCTCGGGCAGATGCGCCGCTGCGGGGCTGGCGGCGAGGATCAGGAGCGGGGCGAGGAGGCGTTTCATATTGGGGTTCCTTATGGGGTCAACCGGCGCCTCGGGGTGAGTCGCGCCTGCGCGGCAAAATGCCGAGGTCAGGAGTGGGACGCAACAAAAAACCCGGCACGCGGATGCATGCCGGGTCAGGTGGGGAAATCCCTGTGGGATCAGCCAAAGACGCGGGTCAGGGCCGCATCGGTGGCCGAGATCAGGTGGTTGATGTCGTCCTTGGTGGCAATCAGCGCGGGCGAATAGCACAGCGTGTTGTTGAAACCGGGGATCGAGCGGTTGGTGGCACCGATGATGACGCCCTGCGCCATGCAATCGGCGACGACGGCCTGAACCTGCTTTTCCGGGGCAGGCTCTTTGCTGGCGCGGTCGCTGACCAGTTCGGCCCCGAGAAAGAGACCCTTGCCGCGCACATCGCCGATGACCGCGTGCTTGTCCTTGAGCGCGCGCAATTGGTCGAGCATGTAGTCGCCCATGGCGACGGTGTTGCCCAAGAGATCCTCTTCCTCGATGATCGCCATGTTTTCCAGCGCGGCCGCCGGACCGGCGGTGCAGCCCCCAAAGGTCGAGATGTCGCGGAAATAGTTCATCGGATCGGTGGTGTCGTCCTTGAACATGTCGAACACGCGCTCGTTGGTGACACAGCAGGCGATGGCGGCATAGCCCGAGGCCACACCTTTGGCCATGGTCACGAAATCGGGCTCGACGCCGTAATGCTGATAGCCGAACCATGTGCCGGTGCGGCCGATGCCGCAGACAACCTCGTCGATATGCAGGAGGATGTCGTATTTGCGGCAAATCTCCTGCACGCGGGGCCAGTAGCCGACGGGCGGGACAATGACGCCGCCACCGGCGGTCACAGGCTCCAGGCAGAGCGCGCCAATGGTGTCGGGGCCTTCAGCCAAGATCACCTCTTCGATCGCATTGGCGGCGGCGATGCCGTATTCCTCGCCCTCCAGATCCCATTGCGCGCGGTATTCAAGGCAATGCGGCACCCGAACGAAGCCGGGCGTGTAGGGGCCGTATTGCGCATTGCGCTCATCCTGACCGCCCGCCGAGAGACAGGCGATGGTGGTGCCGTGGTAATCGCGGTCGCGGTAGAGGATCTTGTGCTTTTTGCCACCATAACGCTTGTGGGCGATCTGGCGCACCATCTTGAAGGCCTTTTCATTCGCCTCGGAGCCGGAGTTGGTATAGTAAACCCGGCTCATCCCCGGCATTTTCGAGATCAGCTTTTCGGAGAAAAGCGCGCCCGGAATCGACCCGGCGGAACCTGCAAAATACGGCAGTTTGATCAACTGGTCGCGCACGGCATTGGCGATACGCTCGCGCCCGTAGCCGACGTTGACGGTCCAGACGCCGCCCGACACGCCGTCGAGATGCTCTTTGCCCTTTTGGTCCCAGACGCGCATGCCGCGCCCCTCGACGATGATGCGCGGATCGGCCTTGGGATCCGTGCCGCTCCAGGGCGCGTGCTGAATCAGGTGATGCCAGACATGCGCGCGGTCGGCCTCGACCACGTGGGAAATGTCGTTGTCGCGAAGTTTGCCGTCCATGGCGATGCTCCATCAGGTTGAGGCCCGGCGCGGGGCGCGGGCCGTCTATGTATATCACGGGTTGTCCTGATCCCATATCAGCCGAGAATCTGAGCGTTTCGTTAGGGCCAGAAGACACCATTAAATAGGTCCAGAACACCCCGTCACCGCGGGAGTCGGGCTGTAACTCTCTGGCAGATTTCGGTTTTTCATCCAAGGGGGTCTGAGGGGCAGCTGTTTCAGGCTATCCGAAAACCTCTTTTCGGAAATACTGAAATGATCTTAGGTCTGCTATAATTGCGTTGATCGGTGCCTGTGGATCGGGTTCACTCTGGGCTGTTGCCTGTTCCGGGGTGCGTGTGACCCACAAGGCCCGGACGCAGGAGAAACCCGCCGAAACGTGCGGTGTGAAACAGAAAAACGACTGTAACCAACGGGAGAAAACAAGATGAGCATGAAAAGCAAACTGATGTCGGCGGTGGCTGGCGCGGCCTTTCTGGCGGGGGCCGGAGCGGCACACGCGCAGGAAATCACCGTCGCCTATTTCCTCGAATGGCCGATGCCGTTCCAATATGCCAAAGAAATGGGCACCTATGACAAGGAAATGGGTGTCAAGGTCAACTGGCGCGCATTTGACACCGGCACCGCAATGAGTGCCGCGATGGCATCGGGTGACGTGCATCTTTCGGTGAGCCAAGGTGTTCCGCCCTTTGTGGTGGCCACCAGCGCCGGGCAGGATTTGCAGACCCTCGACGTGGCTGTGAGCTATGCCGACAATGACAACTGTGTCGTCGCCTCGGCGCTGGAGATCGACAAGACCAATGCGGGCGAACTGGCCGGCAAGAAGGTCGCCGTGCCGCTGGGGACAGCCGCGCATTACGGGTTCCTCAAGCAGATGACCCATTTCGGCGTGGATATATCCAGCATGGAGGTGGTCAACATGGCACCGCCAGAGGGGGCTGCCGCAATCGCGCAGGGCGCGGTTGACATGTTCTGTGGCTGGGGTGGGTCGCTGCGCCGGGCCAAGGAGCATGGCAACGTGCTGTTGACCGGGGCAGAAAAGGAAGAACTGGGCATTCTGGTATTTGACGTGACATCCGGCCCGGCGGCCTTTGTCGCGGAAAATTCCGATCTGGTCGCCAAGTTCCTGAAGGTGACGGCAGATGCCAACGCGATGTGGGCCGATCCGGCAAATCGCGACACAATGCTGCCGGTCATTGCCAAGGACAGCGGTATGGATGTCGAAGCCACGGCGGCGACGATTGATACCTTTGTTTTCCCGACGGTTGAGGACCAACTGACCGCCAAATGGCTGGGCGGCGGCGCGCAGGAGTTCATGAAGGGCGTGGCCGAGGTGTTTGTCGAGGCAGGCAGCATCGATTCGGCGCTGGCGACCTATGAAGAGAACGTCAATACCGGCCCGCTCTCTGCTGCAAACGGCATGTAAGCCCGGCTGACGGACTGAATGAGGCCCGCCCCACGCAACCGGGCGGGCCTTTGCCCAAAAACCCAAAGAAATACAGGGGGTGGGGATGTCGACACTTTCCATCGATAACATCTCGATGCGGTTCGATTTGCCGAATGGTGGCCATGTGCAGGCGCTCAAGAATGTCTCGCTCGAGATCAAGACAGGCGAGCTGATGAGCGTGCTGGGGCCGTCGGGCTGTGGCAAGACCACGCTTCTCAACATCCTCGCCGGGTTTCTGGCACCGACCGAGGGGCAGATCACGCTGAACGGCCATCGCGTCACCGGCCCTGATGCCGAGCGCGGCATGGTGTTTCAGCAAGGTGCGCTGTTCGAGTGGATGAGCGTGCGCGACAACGTGAGTTTCGGCCCGCGTATGGCGGGAAAGCGCGAAAAGGAATGGCGCGGCACGGTGGATCATCTGCTCGACGTCGTGGGCCTGCGCGATTTCAAGGAAAAGGCCGTGTATGAGCTTTCGGGTGGGATGCAGCAGCGCGTCGCACTGGCGCGCTGCCTGGCGAATGATCCCGATGTCATTCTGATGGACGAGCCGCTGGGTGCGCTGGATGCGCTGACGCGCGAAAAGATGCAAGGGCTGGTTCTGAAGCTCTGGAAAGAGACCGGCAAGACCATCATCCTGATCACCCATTCGGTGGAAGAGGCGCTGCTCTTGGGCGAGCGGCTGTTGGTCATGGCACCGCGACCGGGGCGGGTCCACAAGGAATACCGCCTGCCCTTTGCTGATACCGGGGCAGGCAAGGATCTGCGTGAGGTCAAGAAAGACCCGGAGTTTGGCGCCAAGCGAGAGGAAATCCTGACGATGATCTGGGACATGGAAGAAGAGATCATGGGTCGGACCGAGGAGGCGGGCGTATGATCATCCTGCTTCTCTATGTGGCGATTTTCACCGGCGCGTTCTTTGCCGTGCGCTTTGGCGTGCGCAAGTTCCGGCAGATGAACGATTACACCTCTCTCAAGACGGTGACATTCGGGGATGAAAGCGCGGTGCGCCCGGATCGCTGGGCCTCTGTGATTTCGGTGGTGACGATCTTCCTGCTCTGGGGGGCGTTTACAGGTAGCAAATGGGTGCCGATCCATGCGCCGGGGCCGTTCGTGGGCGATACCGCGTTCACTTATACGCTGGAGGGCCCGGATGGCACGCGCGACGATGCGACGGTGACTGTGCGGGTCTTTAAGATCGGCGAGACAGTGGAAACGCCAGTGGTCGACCCCGGCGACGGTATCGCCAAGAACGATGTGTTGACGGTGGGCGCGTGGCGGTTCCCAGCTCTTGTTGATGGACAAGAATGACGAGGTGACGCGCGACGAGGGCGCCAAGGTGGTCGCGATTGATGGGAAGCCCGTGAGCGATGGCCAGACCGTTGATGTGGCCGCTGGCACCGTGGCGGTGACCGCCAAGGGATCGCTGAATTTTGCGCCTGCCAAGGGCATGCAGATGGAGCCGATCTGGTTGCCGCCGCCAGAAGCGGTGGTGTCTCGCCTGATCGAAGTGTCGAAACAAGGCTATCAGAATTTCACCCTCTGGGAGCATCTCTATTGGTCGCTGTTCCGGGTGATCGTGGGCTTTGCGCTGGGCGCGCTGGTGGGGATACCGCTGGGCTATGCCATGGGGCTGTCTGATTGGTTCCGGGGCTGGTTTGATCCGATTGTCGAATTCATGCGCCCCGTGCCGCCCTTGGCCCTGATCCCGCTGGTGATCATCTGGGCGGGGATTGGCGAGAGCGGCAAGATCATCCTGCTGTTTCTCGCCGCGCTCTGGATCATGACGATCTCGGCGCGCGCGGGCGTCTCCGGCGTGGCGATTTCCAAGGTGCATGCGGCCTATTCATTGGGCGCGTCAAAATGGCAATTGATGCGGCATGTGATCGTGCCCAATTCCCTGCCCGAGATTTTCACCGGCGCGCGTGTCGCGATGGGGGTCTGTTGGGGCACGGTGGTGGCCGCCGAACTGGTCGCTGCGGAAAAGGGCGCGGGCATGATGATCATGGTCGCGAGCCGCTTTCAGCTCACGGATATCGTGCTGATGGGGATCATCCTGATCGGGATCATCGGCTATGGCATCGACATCCTGATGCGCAAGGCCGAGACATGGCTGGTGCCGTGGAAGGGCCGGGTGTGAGGGCTGCGCGACGGCGCTATGCGCCCGTGATGCCGCGCAGCAAAACCTAAACTCAGCCCTCGTGTTCTGCCAGCCAACGTTCGGCATCGAGGGCGGCCATACAGCCCATGCCCGCTGATGTCACCGCCTGCCGGTAGACGTGATCGGTCAGATCACCGGCGGCAAAGACGCCGGGGACAGAGGTGCGGGTGCTGCCCGGCGTGACCTTGACATAACCGCCATTGTGCAATTCGAGCCTGTCCTTGACCAACTCGCTGGCAGGGGCGTGGCCGATGGCGATGAACACGCCCTTGCAGGGGATTTCAGTGATCGCGCCGGTTTCGACATGTTTTACGCGCACGCCTTCGACGCCCTTGGGGTTGTCGGTGCCAAAGACCTCATCCAGCGTGTGAAACCACAGCGTTTCGATCTTGGGGTTCTTCATCAGCCGGTCTTGCAGGATTTTTTCGGCGCGGAGTTCGTCGCGGCGGTGAATAAGCGTGACCTTGGAGGCGAAATTGGTGAGGAACAGCGCCTCTTCCACTGCCGTATTGCCGCCGCCGAGCACGACGATTTCCTGTCCGCGATAGAAAAATCCGTCGCAGGTGGCGCAGGCCGAGACGCCAAAGCCCTTGAACGCCTCTTCTGACGGCAGGCCCAGCCATTTGGCGCGCGCGCCGGTGGCGAGGATCACTGCATCGGCGGTATAGGTGGTGCCGCTGTCACCGCGTGCCACGAAGGGGCGGCTATCCAGATCGAGCGAGGAGATGATATCGCCGATGATTTCACAGCCCATGGCCTTGGCATGCGCCTCCATCCGGACCATCAGGTCAGGGCCTTGCACCTCGGTATCGCCGGGCCAGTTCTCGACCTCGGTCGTGGTGGTCAACTGACCGCCCGGCTCGATCCCCTGCACCAGAATGGGCGAGAGCATGGCGCGGCTGGCGTAAACGCCTGCGGTATAGCCAGCGGGGCCGGAGCCAATGATCAGGCATTTGGTGTGACGGGTGTCGGGCATGGAGTTCTCTCTGATGTGATCTGCGGATTTGGCGCATGATATAGCCCTCTGCTGCGGGGCATGTAACCCCTTGCAGGGCGGATATGCACAGGCGTGATAGGGTGTATTCGAGAAATGATCTTGCGCAGCTGCGAAACATAATTGCGCATGCGGACCGCGATGCTATAACAATCGCGAAATCCAACAAGGAGTGAACCATGGCCACGTCCCGTCTTGATCCAATTGATCGCAAGATTCTGGCGGAGTTGCAGGCCGATGGCCGGATGACCAATGTGGAGCTGGCCAAGCGGGTTGGTATCTCGGCGCCGCCCTGTCTGCGCCGGGTGCGCACGCTCGAGGAACAGGGGTTTATTCGTGGCTATCATGCCGATGTGGACCCGCGCGAATTGGGGTTCGAGGTGCAGGTGTTTGCCATGGTGGGCCTGCAAAGTCAGGCCGAGGCCGATCTGAGCGCCTTTGAGGCGCGGTGCCGGGCCTGGCCACTGGTGCGCGAGTGTCACATGCTCAATGGGGAGGTGGATTTCATTCTGAAATGCGTGGCCCCTGACCTCAGCACCTTTCAACGCTTTTTGACCGAGGAATTGACGGCGGCGGATAACGTCGCCAGCGTCAAGACCTCGCTCGTCATTCGCGGTGCGAAAGACGAGCCCGGCGTGCCGTTTGAGATCCTTGAGGCGCGGCTGAGCCAGTCGGCCTGAGATCAGGCGACGTTCAGCGTATCGGGCGCATCCAGCGGCAGACGCAGATGCGCCAACGGGCCGAACTGATGCGGTTCGTGGATATGCGGGAAGAACGAGAGAAAGAGGTTGAGCATGCTTGGCCCCACTTCGCGTTCGAAACCGGCACCGGGGTGAAAGCTCTCGACTTCCAGACCGTTCGCGGTGATGAGGGCATGCCGCCGGAGGCAGATGTGGTAGAGTGTCACCGCGCGCGGCGGTGTCACACGAAACGCATGGATCCCATCGGCCATCGCATGTGCCGGGCTTAGGACATGATCGGAGCCGATGCTGGCACGCAGATTGCGCGGCCGCGTCAGAATGCGCGCGCCGGGACCGGCCAGAAAATCCGCCATCGGGCGCGCGATGCCAAAGGCATCCGCCATGATCCGGGTCAGTTTGACAGAGCGCTCTTCGAGGTCTTGGGGCCGCAGCGTGATCTGACCGATCCAGATCACGGGCAGCGGCCCATGTGCCGCCGTGGCCACGTGATCGCCGGGCAACAGATCCTCGATTGCGACCGGGCCGCGTGTCGTGGTGATCAGCGTGCCGCGCGCAAAGGCGGAATGCGCCGCATCAAACAGCGGCAGCGCCGGGGCCATCTGTTCGCGTTCCGCAATCTGGCCATCGGTCGTAAGCCATAGGTTCGTGTAGCGCCGCAGCGGCAGGCGCGCGGCCTCTGGTGTTGCCGACAGGCGGCGCACAGGTGTGGAATAGGCGGCGTTGGCCGTCAGGCGGGGAATCGTCATCGCTGTGTCACCTCGAACTCAAGGATGTCACAACCGCGTCGGCCCCCACCGACAACGACAGATGGACATTATCTGTTTATGTTATGAGCAGAATATGCGGCCTTTACGATCTTTGCGTCAAGTTTGGGGGGGAATTGTTCGCGGGATGCGTCGAGTTGTGCCGATTGCGCAGGATTGTTCCCGCAGCAGTAGGGAACCTTGCCACAATCACAAATGCCTATGGCGAATCATCTGCGCTCCTCAAGCACCCGCTTGACGGATCGACAAGGCGCGCAGTATCCTATTTTTGGAATATATCCGTGGCTCGCAAATTATTGAGTCGCGGGGGGATTAGACAGTTTTCAAAGAATGGTTCGCGCAGATGGCGAGCCGGGTATTGGTGGAAATGACATTCAGACGCTTATTGCGCGGATTGAGGGGAGTTGGCCTTGGGCCGGCACTTCTTGTTCTGTTGCTGAGTGTCCGGGTCGCCACGGCGACCGCCGTCGATTGCCAACACGAATTGGCGGATGCGTCCCGGTCGTATAGCCATGCGCAAGAGTCGATCAAGCTCGAGGCTGCCGCGCTCGGCGGCGAGTTGTGTCTGGTCGAAGAGCATCCCGGCGCACTGACCACGCCCGCCGCCGAGGCCGCGCATGACGGCCCGCATCTGAATACGCCCTGTCCGTTCTTCAAGTCGAAGGTCGCGCTGACGGATTTAGTGATTGCGCCCGTGGCGCGGGATTTGAGTTTTTCGCGTGTCGTCCGCGTTTATGACGATATGCGCGCGGCGGCGGGTGATCTGCCCGCCGGGTACAGCCCGCGCGCGCCGCCCGTGGTGGCCCTGGGATAGCTGGCATGCGTGCCACCGGGTCCATCCCGTGCGCCTCGCCGTTGATCGGCAAGGGGCCACTCCAGCGGGAACTTCGGTGACAGGGCAATACACCCACGCATGATCGTTTCGCCATGCTTACCGCCATTCGGGCCGTCTCCAGCGGGCCAGATGGCGGGACAAGCACCGCAGCATCAGGCCCCGCGTGGCCCATGCCAGCCCCAGTCGGCTTCTACCACCTCACGTTTCTGCCACTCCAATCCGTCCAATTTTCTGCACCGTATCGGCAAGACCAAACATATCGGTGCGCCCCAGTTGCGCCAGTGTCAGGCTGACCTCTTCCGTCATCACCTCCCACAGGCGGTGCAGACCGCGTTCTCCCCCCGCCGCCATCGCATAGAGCAGAGGCCGCCCAAGAAAGGCGAAGTTCGCGCCCATAGCATGTGCCTTGACGATATCCTCGCCTGACCGCAGGCCGGAATCAAAGAAGAGCGGAAAGTCGGGGCCAAGTGCTGCGCGTATCTCGACCAGCATCAGAATGGGCTCTGGCGCGCCATCGAGTTGCCGCCCGCCGTGGCTTGAGACCTGAATCGCATCGACCCCGGCGTCGCGCAGATGCACAGCGTCCTCCACATCCAGCACACCCTTGACCACCAGCTTGCCGGGCCAGGCCGTGCGCAGCCGCTCTAGATAGGACCAATCCGCCGCTGCCCGGCTGGCTGTGCGGTCAAAACCGCCCTGCCGGAAATTCGCCATCTCGGGCTTGCCATTCCAGAGCGTGCCCAGCGACCAGCGCGGATGCAGCGCGAAATCCACGAATTGCCGGGGGCCGATCCGAAACGGCATCTTGAACCCATGGCGCAATTCGCGCGGGCGGCGGCCCACTTCGGGCACATCAAGCGTGACGACAAGGGTCTGATACCCCGCCGCGCGGGCGCGATCGACCAGCGCCATAGTGCCGCTGCCATCACCGCTGAAATAGAGCTGAAACCACGCATGCCCCTCGGCCACCTCGATCATCCGCTCGAGCGGGGTTGAGGCGACGGTCGAGACGCCCAAAGGCACGCGATCCCGTGCCGCCAGCCGCGCCAGCATCAGATCCGCGCCCGGCGTGCTGAGGTTGCACATGCCCATCGGCGTGATGCCAAACGGCACCCGTGAGCCATGCCCGAACACATCGCAGGACAGGTCCCGCTTGGTGACATTCCGCAAGACGCGCGGCCTTAGCCGCAGATCGCGCAGCGCCGCGCGATTGAGCGCCTCGCCATGCTCTGTGCCCGCCGCCCCGTCGATATAGTCGAACACCATCCACGGCAGACGCCGCCGCGCCAGACGGCGGGCATCCTCGGCGGAATGGATGGCATCGGCCCCCATGCAGCCCCCTTAGCGCAGCACATGCACGGCGCAGGGCGCATGCCGCACCACCCGCGCCGCCGTGGACCCCAAGAGAAAATCGCTCAAGCCCGGCTTGTGCGAGCCGACGATGATGCAATCCGCGCCGTGTTTCTCGGCGTAATCGGTGATCGCCCGCCCGGAATGACCGCGCAGCATCACGGGCGTCACGTCGGGCGCGCCCGCCACCCGCTCGGCCAAGAGCGCCTGCGCACGCTTGTAGGCGCCTTCAACCACCTCTTCATCGAGATAGGCGCGCACAGAGCTTTGGACAGGTTCATAGGCATGGAGCGCGATGATCTCACCGCCTTCGGCGCGCAGGGCGCGGGCAATCTCCAGCGCGCTCTCGCTGATCCCGTGTTCCAGCGACAAGCCGACAATGATTTTGCGATACATGTCTTGGACTCCTTTCTAGGGGACGAGGATGATCTTGGGGCTGGTCACGCGACCGGCGCGAATATCGGCAAAGGCCCCTGCCCCGGCGCTCAGCGCCCGCTCTTCAATCCAGTCGAGCGCGCCAAGGCGCCCCTCGAACATCGCCTGCGCGCAGTCGCGAAAATCCTGCGCGGTATAGGTATAGGTGCCGATAAAGGTGATTTCCTGCAGCGTCATGCGCCGGATATCGAGGCCCCCGGTGGATTGCCCCAAACCGATATGCACGATCACCCCACCGGGCCGCGCATGGGCCGAGGCCTGCGCGCGTGTGGCCTCGTAGCCCACACCATCGACCACGATGTCGAATTGCTCAGCCGGGTCGAGCGCATCTGGCGCAAGCGTTTTCTGATCGCAGCGCAGGTCGAGATGGGCCCGCCGCGCCGCGTGCGGCTCGACCATCGTGACGTCCTTGATGCCTTGCGCAGCAAGGCTCAGCGCCGCGCCCAGACCAATCGCGCCGCCGCCCAGCACCAGTGCCCGGTGCGGGCCATCGCCCAGCACCGCCCGCCCCAGCCGCACCGCATGCCAGCCGCAGGCAATCGGTTCGGCCAAGGCCGCCTGATGGGTGGTCACATGATCGGGCAGGGGCACCAGATTGCGCTCGGGCATCGCCAGCAGGCCGGCAAAGGCCCCCTCGCGCGGCGGCATGGAAATAATCTGCCGCGTGCTGCACAGGTTGTCGCGCCCCGCCCGACAGGCCGGGCAGGTGCCACATGTCACCAGCGGATTGACCGTCACGCGCGCGCCCGTCATGGCCCCGCTCAGCACCACACCCGCCGCCTCATGGCCCAGAACCAGCGGTGCCGGGCGGCGCTCGTCATGGCCCAGATAGGCGTGCATGTCCGAGCCGCAAATGCCCACGCTCTCCACCCGGATCAGGGCTTCGCCGTCTTGCGGCACCGGGTCCGCCATCTCGCGATACTCAAACGCCTCTGGCCCGGTGTAGACTAAAGCCTTCATTTCGCGGTGAACCCCCCGTCGAGCATCAAGATTTGCCCGGTGACATAGTTTGACGCCTCCGAGCACAGGAAAAGCAGCGGCCCATCCATATCCTCGGGCTCGCCATTGCGCCCGATGCAGGTCTGTGCCGCATTGCGCGCCGCGCGCTCCGGGTCGTTAAAGACCGGCGCTGTCAGTTCGGTGCGCACGAAACCGGGGGCCAGCGCATTGACGTTGATGCCGTGGCGCGACCATGCCTCGGCCATTGCGCGGGTCATCTGCGCCACGCCGCCCTTGCTCGCGCCATAGGCGATGCCGCCCTGAAAGGCGCGGAACGATTGCAGTGAGGCGAAATTGACGATCCTGCCCCAGCCCTTGTCGCGCATCGCGGGCACAAGATGCTGGCTCAGGAAAAATGGCGCTGTGAGGTTGAGCGAGAGGGTTATATCCCAGCCTTCGGGTGTCACGTCATCTGCAACCTGCCGCGTGTTGATACCCGCCGCATGCACCACGATGTCGGGGGCGCCAAAGGGCTCTGCCGCGCGCCGCGCGAGATCCGTAAGGCTATCGCGATCCGCCAGATCATGCGCGATCACCGCGCCGCTGTCGCCCACCTCGGCCTGCCAGCCCGCCAGCGCATCGGCGCGGCGGGCGACGCCCACCACGCGCGCGCCGCGCATCGCCAGCACCGTGGCCGCGCGCCGCCCAAGTCCGGCACTTGCGCCCGTCACCAGCGCCACGCGGCCCGCGACGTCAAAGAGCCCCCGTTCAGCCATTGGCGGTCAGATCAAAGGTTTCGTCCGGGAAATACTTGCGCAGGCGAATGTCGGCGGTGCGCGCATGCCCCTCCATCCCTTCCAGCCGCGAAATGCGCGCGGTGGCCTCGGCCACGGGCTTGGACCCTTCGCGGGTGGCGCGCTGCCATGTCACGATCTTCATATATTTATGCACGCTGAGGCCGCCGGTGTAATTGGCCGCGCCCGAGGTGGGCAGCACATGGTTGGTGCCCGACGCCTTGTCGCCAAAGGCCACGGTGGTTTCCTCGCCAAGGAACAACGAGCCGTAGCAGGTCAGCCGCCCCAGCCACCAATCCAGATCCTCGGCCTGCACCGTCAGATGCTCGGGCGCGTAATCGTCCGAGGTGGCCGCCATCTCCTCGCGGTCCGCGCAGACGATCACCTCGGCATAGTCGCGCCACGCGGCGGCGGCGTTGTCGCGGTTGACCTCTGGCAGATCGGCGATGAGGTCAGGGACAAGGCGCATGACCTCCTCCGCCAGTGGGCGATGATCCGTCACCAGCCAGACGGGCGAGTTATAGCCATGCTCAGCCTGTCCCACGAGGTCGGTCGCCACCACCATCGGATCGGCGGTGGCATCCGCCAGAACGAGGCTGTCGGTCGGGCCTGCGATCATGTCGATGCCGACGCGACCAAAGAGGATACGCTTGGCCTCGGCCACGAACTGATTGCCGGGGCCCACAAGGATATTCGCAGGCGGCAGACCAAAGAGACCGAAGGTCATCGCCGCAACACCCTGCACGCCGCCCATCGCCATGATCACATCAGCCCCACAGATATGCGCGGCGTAGATGATCGCCGGGGCCACGCCCACACCGGGGCGGGGCGGGGAACAGGCGACGATATGCTGACACCCGGCCACCTTGGCGGTGGTCACGGTCATGATGGCGCTGGCGATATGGCTATAGCGCCCGCCCGGCACATAGCAGCCGGCCGCCCGCACCGGGATGCTCTTTTGTCCCGCAATCAACCCCGGCACCACCTCGATCTCGATGTCGCGCAGCGTCTCGCGCTGGGCTTGGGCAAAGCGGCGCACGTTGGCATGGGCAAACTCGATATCGCGCTTGAGCTTTTCCGGCACCAGATCGGCGGCGGCCGAAATCTCCTCGGGTGTGAGGATGATGTTGCCCTCGTAGCGGTCGAACTTGGCGGCATAGTCCAGCGCCACCTTGTCGCCCCCCGCCTCGATATCGGCCAGAATCCCCTGCACGGTCTCATGCACGTCGCCGGCATTTGAGGTCGAGGTGAGGGTTGCTTTTTTCAGGTAGTCACGGGTCATGGCAGGGTCCTATTTGTAGACATCGGGAAGCATCGTGGTCGAAATCGCCGGGATATAGGCAATCAGCAGCACCACGATCAGCATGAAGAAGACGAAGGGCACCGCCCGCCACGCGATCCGCAGGATGGATTCGCCGGTGATGCCCGACACGACAAAGAGGTTGAGGCCAAGCGGCGGCGTGATGAATCCCACACCCAGCGCAGTGATCATCATGATGCAGAACTGGATTTCATTCATGCCGATATTGTCGGCCAGCGGCTTTAGAATGGGGGCGAGGATGACGATATTCGGCGTCGTCTCCATCACGCAGCCCGCCGCGATGAGGATCAGGATCATCAGGAGGATGAGTGTGGTCGGATCGTCCGTCAGCCCGGTCACAGCGGTCACAAACCCCTGCGGCACGCCCATGATCGCCAGCGCTTGCGCCAGCGGCAGCGAAAAGGCGATAATGGGCAGGATCACCCCATTGACCTTGGCCGAACTGATCAGCATGGCCGGGAAATCCGCGAGCTTGAGCGTGCCAAGGATAAAGCCAAGGATCACCGTGACGATGACCGCCGTCGCCCCCGCCTCGGTCGGTGTAAGGCGCCCCGAGAAGATGCCGTAGAAAATGATCCCCGGCACGATAAAGGCATACCAACCCGTGGCAATCGCGCGGCCCAGATTGGCAAAATACTCGGCGAACCCGACATTGCCGCCGCCCTCATAGCCATAGATGCGATTGACCACGATATTGGTGATCAGGATCGACAGGAGGATCAGCATCCCCGGAATGAGCGCTGCCATGAAGAGCGTCGAGGCGGAAATGCCCAAGACCAGCCCGATGATGATATAGGCAATCGACGGCGGGATGAGGATGCCGGTGCAGGCCCCCGCCGCCACCAGCGCGCAGGCATAGGGGCGCGGATAGCCCGATTCCACCAGCCGGTCGATGGTCATCCGCCCCACCGCCGCAGCGCCCGCCGCGTCCGAGCCTGAGATGGCCGAGAACATGCCGCAGACCAGCACCGTGGCCGAGCCGAAGCCGCCCTTGGCAAATTGCGTCAAGGCTTCGGCCACGTTCAGAAACTTGCGGCTGAGGCCGGTGCGCACCAGCACATCGCCCGTCAGGATAAAGAGCGGCACAGCGGTCAGCGCAAAGGCGTCGATCCCGTCAAAGAGGCTCTCGCCCACAAGGCTGAGCGGGAGCGCGCCCGACCACATCAGCATGACAATCGCCGCCGATCCGATCGCGGCCCAGACCGGCACCGCCAGCGCCACCAGCACCACAAAGAGGATCACCGGCCCGTAAAAATCCCAGCCCAGATCGACGGTTTGCGAGAATGTATTCCACATGACGCG
This sequence comes from Roseovarius sp. MBR-51, assembly GCF_053628575.1. Classification (NCBI taxonomy): domain Bacteria; kingdom Pseudomonadati; phylum Pseudomonadota; class Alphaproteobacteria; order Rhodobacterales; family Roseobacteraceae; genus Roseovarius; species Roseovarius sp. MBR-51. The sequence continues at coordinate 322,214 of NZ_JBRJGQ010000001.1, read as the reverse complement.
CGCCCCCTTAATCGAATAGCTGATTGCCTTCGTGAACGGGGGTCCCGTCACGAAGGGCGCGCAGATCGCGCAGGAAGGATTGCACAAGGCGCAAGAGCATGAGGCCAAAGCCCACCGGCACCGCCAAGAGGAACCACACCATCGACACCCGCAAACCGGCACTGACAGAGCCGAACTTGGCCGAAACCAGCACCGTCTCCCACGACCAGTAGAGCGCCACAATCGCCACCGCCGCCATCACCAGATCACCGAGGATATAAAGCGCCGCCTTCATGCGCGGCCCGACGTAATGCATGATCACGTCGATGCGGATATGGGCGCGTTCGCGCACCGCCGCCGCCGCCCCGATCCACGCCAGGTAGATAAAGGCATAGCGCACGATCTCTTCGCCCCAGACCGAGGAGTAGGAAAACACCTCGCGTCGAATCACCTCGATCGCCATGGTGACGACCAGCATCATGTAAAAGATCAGAAGCGCCCATCGCTCCAGATTGCGGTCCAGTGTGCTGAGCATGTCAAACCTCTCCCGTTCAGGGGCGATAGTGCCGCCCTGCCCGTTCCGTCAGCGTCTTTGCGAATACCGGGCGCGATCCTTGACGCGCGCCCGGTCGGTCACTCCTCAGGCGTCGTGGACGTAGTATTTGCCCTGCGTGCCCGCCGCCTCGACCAGCTTGTCAAAGGTCTCCATCGAGCCGGCCAACTCGGTCTTGAAGCTGTCCCATTCCGAGCGCTGATAGCCGACGGTATCCTGCCATTCGGCCAGTTGATCCTCATTTAGAGAATGGAATTCTACCCCGGACTTGCGCATCTCGGCCATGGCGAAAGCCCTCGCCGACGGCACCTTGGCAAGGTTCTGATGGAAGCTCATCTCTGAGGCCCATTCGATCGCCTCCTGCACATCGCTCGAGAGGGTGTTGTACCATTCGAGGTTGCAGGCGTAGGTCTGGCTGTCTGGCACCGCTTGAGTGAAGGTGACATGGCTCAGGATGTCCTTGAAGCCAAAGGCATAGAGCGCACCCACCGCCGGGTCGAGCGCATCGGCCACGCCCTGCTTGATCGCCGAAGGTGTTTCGCCCCAGGCGACAGGCGTCGGGTTGGCGCCGCCCATGCGGTAGAATTGTTGCAGCATGTTCGAGCCGGGCACACGGAATTTCACGCCCTTGAGGTCCGCCGGGGTGATGATCGGGGTACCGCCCTGCCGCACCGCCATGACCCGCGGGTCGATGCAGAAATAGAACATCGGTTTGAAGCCGCGCGCCTCGACCAGCGCATCCACTTCGGTTTTCCATACGTCAGAGGTGACAAGGTTCACGAAGCGCTGATTGGCCCCGCAGAAATAGGGCATGTTGATCAGATCCACCGCCGGGGCGAAGGGCGCAAAGTTCGAGAGCGAGAATTGCCCGGCATTGATCGTGCCGCCCTGCACCTTTTGCGCCAGCGCCGATCCCACGCCCAACTGCCCACCGGGGGCCAGCTTGACATAGATCTTTCCATTCGAGGCGTTTTGCAGATTCTCTTTCACATCGAGCTGCATCATCGGATAGCTGCGCGTGGTGCCGATCACATATTCCGTGGCCAGCGTCATCACATGCTCTGCCGCCGCCTCGCGTTCGCGCTCTTCGTTGGCGGTCTGCGCAGTGGCTTCGGACGACCAGAGCGTGCCCGCCGCCGCTGCGACAAGAGCGGCTGTAAAGCTGCCAGTCGTCGCCAGTTTCAGGAAATTGCGCCGCTCTTCGGACGCAAGCTCTTTCATTTCTTCACTCATTCTTATCTCCTCCCTGAAGATTTCGTGTTTTACTGACCCCGCTTGCGCGCCGCCTCGCTCCTCAACGTGGCGACGACAAAGGTGACGACGGCTGCCAAGAGCAGCAGCATCTCGCCCACACCCGTCAGAAATGCCGCGTTCCCGAAGGCTCCCATCGCGACATTCAGGCCAAAGGCCCCGAACAGGATCAGTGCTGCGAACAGAAACATGATGCCCTCCCTCTCGCCGGGTTTGTCGACGATTCGAGACAAATGTAAGCGCTTACATATTTTCACGCAAGCTGTTATATTTGTCGAATGTCGTTACAGACATACTGATTGAAACACTCTTGCTCCGGGTCCAAGGATGAACAGACGCCTCCCTGACACCGCTTTGAACCTGCCGACGCTGGCCGATGTTGCCCGCGCGGCGGGGGTGTCTACCGCCACCGTGTCGCGCTGCCTCAACTCCCCCGCGCAGGTGCAAGAAGCCACGCGCGAGCGGGTTCTGGCGGCGGTGATGGCCTTGGGCTACTCCCCCAATTTCGGAGCGCGCGCCCTTGCCGCGCGGCGCACCGGCACAATCGGCGCGATCATCCCGACGATGGAAAACGCGATCTTTGCCCGCGCCATTCAGGCCTTTCAGGAGGAATTGCACGAGGGTGGCGTGACCCTTCTGGTGGCTTCCTCTTCGTATAGCCCCAAGAACGAGGCGGATCAGATCCGCACGCTTGTGGCACGCGGGGCCGATGCGCTCTTGCTCATCGGGCATGACCGCGATCCGGGGATCTACGACTTTCTCGAACAGCGCGGCGTGCCGGTGCTGGTCTCCTGGGCCTATGATCCGGCGCAGGCGCGTCCCTCGATCGGGTTTGACAACCGCAGGGCGATGGCGGCGCTGGCCAATGAGGTGCTGCGCCTCGGGCATCAGCGTATTGGCATGATTTCCGCCATCGCGACTGGCAATGACCGCGCCCGCGACCGGATTGTTGGGGTGTGCGACGCGCTCCGCGAGCACGGGCTTGATCCTGCGGCGCTGCACCTCATCGAGACCCCCTATAGCATCGCCAACGGGGCCGGGGCGATGGCGCGGTTGATGGCGCTGCCTGCGCCCCCTACTGCCGTGATCTGCGGCAATGACGTGCTGGCGGTGGGTGCGTTGCAAATGGCGCGCAAACTGGGGCTGCGCGTGCCGGACGATGTGTCGGTCACCGGCTTTGACGATATCGAACTGGCGACCGTGGTCGATCCGGCCCTGACCACCGTCCATGTCCCGCACCGGGAGATGGGGCGCGCGGCGGCGCGTCTCTTGGTCGAGATGGTCGGCGGGGGCGCGGCCCCCGATCCCGTCTGTCTGGAAACCTCGCTCTGTCTGCGCGACACGCTCGCGGCCCCGAAGGCATGAAAGAGCCCGCCACCGGAACACCGGGGCGGGCCTCGGAACAGCGCTTGCGCGCCTTATTCAGACAAAGAACTGCGCCCCATTGGCCGAAATCGTCGAGCCGTTGATGAAGCTGGCATTGTCAGAAACGAGGAAGCTCACGCAGCGTGCGATTTCCTCGGGCTCGCCAAGACGGCCCGCCGGGATCATGCCGATGATCTTTTCACGCACCGCTTCCGGCACGGCCATCACCATTTCCGTGGCGATATAGCCGGGGCAGATGGCGTTGGCGGTGATGCCTTTGGCTGCACCCTCTTGGGCCAGTGACTTGATGATACCCAGATCACCGGCCTTGGTCGCAGCATAGTTGACCTGACCGAACTGGCCCTTTTGCCCGTTGATCGAGGAGATCACCACGATCCGGCCAAAGCCACGCTCGCGCATGCCCGGCCATACGGGATGCACGGTGTTGAAGACGCCAGTGAGGTTGGTGTCGATCACCTCTTTCCACTGCTGCGGCGTCATCTTGTGAAAGGGCGCATCGCGGGTGATGCCGGCATTGGCGATCACGATGTCAATCGGGCCCAACTCCGCCTCGACGCGGTCGATGCCCTCTTTGGAGCTGTCATAGTCCGCCACGTTCCATTTGTAGGTCTTGATGCCGGTTTCCTCGGTGAACTTGGCGGCGGCCTCATCGTTGCCGGCATAGGTGGCGGCGACGGTATAGCCATCAGCCTTGAGCGCCTTGGAAATGGCGGCGCCAATTCCACGAGAGCCCCCGGTGACGAGTGCGGTTCTTGCCATGATATCCTCCAATATGGCTGGTGTGTTGAAACTTGGTTATCGGTTTGCGCCGCAATGCGCAATATTGTTGCGCGATAAAATTTCTGCGATGCGGCCAAGGGGATTGGATCAAGAAAAAGGGCACCGCCTGAGGTGCCCTCGATCCTGTATCACGCCGCGTCGGAGCAGGTCACGGACGCTCCACGCACAGGGCAACGCCCATGCCACCACCGATGCAGAGTGTGGCGAGCCCACGCTTGGCGCCACGGCGCTTCATCTCGAAGAGCAAGGTGTTGAGCACGCGGCAGCCCGAGGCTCCAATCGGGTGGCCAATGGCAATCGCACCACCGTTGACGTTGACGATGGCCGGATCCCAGCCCATTTCCTTGTTGACCGCGCAGGCCTGCGCGGCAAAAGCCTCATTCGCCTCGACCAGATCGAGATCGGCGACAGTCCACCCGGCCTTGTCCAACGCCTTGCGGCTGGCATGGATCGGGCCGACGCCCATGATCGACGGATCAAGGCCAGCAGTGGCATAAGAGGCGATGCGCGCCAGCGGCTCGATGCCGCGACGCTCGGCCTCATCGGCGCTCATCAAAAGGGTGGCGGCGGCACCGTCGTTGAGACCAGAGGCGTTGGCCGCCGTGACCGAGCCATCCTTGGTAAAGGCGGGGCGCAGTTTCTGCATCACTTCCATGGTCGCGCCATGGCGGATGTATTCATCCTTGTCGACGATGATGTCACCCTTGCGGTTCTTGACGGTGAAGGCGATCACCTCGTCGTCGAACTTGCCTGCCTTTTGCGCCGCTTCAGCCTTGTTCTGGCTGGCGACGGCGAATTCATCCTGCATGTCGCGGGTGATCTGCCATTGATCGGCCACGTTTTCGGCGGTCTGGCCCATGTGATAGCCGTTGAACGCATCCCAGAGCCCGTCACGGATCATCGTGTCGATATAGGTCATATCGCCCATCTTGTGACCGGCGCGCAGATAAGCGGCATGTGGGCTGAGCGTCATGTTTTCCTGACCCCCGGCGCAGATAATGGCAGCATCGCCCAGCTGGATGTGCTGTGCGCCCAGTGCCACAGCCCGGAGACCCGAGCCACAGACCTGATTGATGCTCCATGCGGCGGATTCAATCGGCAGACCGGCGTTGATATGCGCCTGACGCGCCGGGTTCTGGCCCTGTGCGGCGGTCAGCACCTGACCGAGGATCGTTTCCGACACTTCGCCCTTTTCAATGCCTGCACGGGCGACAACCGCCTCGAGCACAGCCGCGCCCAGATCATGCGCCGGTGTGTTGGCGAATGCTCCGCCAAATGAACCGACAGCGGTGCGTGCTGCGGATGCGATTACTACGTTGGTCATCTGTGTCCTCCACCAAGATTTGCCCGTGCGCGAGTGTGGCGTGGGTATGTCACATTCATGTGGCCATTCCTGCGCCGCCTCCGCCGTTACGTGGCGTCATATCGTAGGTGCCGCACTGCGGCAACGGACGGAGTGTCACATTCAAGCGATGGCGCGGTCAAGGGCGCTGTCGAGCCAAGGGGGGCGCACCGTGGGTGCGCCAAAGTAATAGCCCTGAAGACAGTCGATCCCGAGCGCCGCGAGATAGGCCGCATCCTCGGGTTTCTCGACGCTTTCGGCGACGGTCACCATGTCGAACTGTTGGCCGATGCTCGCCAGTGCGGCGGTCAGCACCTGATTGTCGGGATCGGTGGCGATACCACGGACAAACTGCCCATCAATCTTGAGGATGTCGAAATAGAACTCCTTGAGAAACCGAAACGAGGTATAGCCCGCCCCGAAATCATCGAGCGCAAAGCTGATTCCCCTTGCCTGCATATCCTTCATGAACCCGGTGACAAGCTCGGGCACCAGCATGGCCGAATGTTCGGTGATCTCCAGAATCAACCGCTCGCCGATGGTGGGATCATCGCCCAACCCCTTTTTCAAGGTGCGCATCCAGCGCGCATAGCCGATGGAGCGCGCCGACATGTTGATCGCCAGCCGCAGGTCGGGATAGTTGATCAGCGTACGCAGCCCCTTTTCCAGCGCAAGACAGTCGATGATCCGCCCGGTTTCCGTGACCTCGATCTGGGTGATGAAATCCTTGGCGGGAATGACACGGCCTGTGGCATCGAGAACCCGAATCAACGCCTCGTAGAACGCGGGCTTGTCCTGTTGTCGGGCGGGCACCACCGCCTGATAGGCCAAGAGCACCTGCTTGTGATGCACCGCCTGATTGACCATATCGACGACGGAGCGGTCCCGCGCCGAGACGGCATAGGAGAGCGGGGTGTCAAAGCCCGCCGGAATATCGGCCCATTTGTGTTTTTGTCCCATCTGCCCCTCCGGAACGCCTGTTCTCAAACTGGGCCGGATGGCTTAAGGATCACTTAAAGCTCGCATTTGAACGATCCGGCGTCTCTGTGCCGGGCAAGAGGGGAAAACCATGGACCGTTGTGGCTGGGTCAGTGCCGATCCGCTCTATGAAAGCTACCATGACACCGAATGGGGCGTGCCAGAGTATGACGGTCGTGCGCTCTGGGAAAAGCTCATTCTCGATGGGTTTCAGGCGGGGCTGAGCTGGATCACCATCCTGCGCAAACGCGAAAGTTTTCGCGCGGCATTCCAAGGGTTTGACCCCCATGTGATCGCCGGTTGGGGCGAGACCGAGGTGGTGCGCCTGTTGGCCGATCCGGGCATCATCCGCCACCGGGGCAAGATCGAGGCGACCATCGGCAATGCCAGGGCGTGGCAGGCAATCGAGGCCGAGCAGGGCTTTGCCGCCTACCTCTGGGATTACGTCGACGGGCAACCCATCCAGAACCAGTGGCGATCCCTCTCGGACGTGCCGGCGCAGACCGATATTTCCGTAAAACTTTCCAAGGATTTGAAGAAACGCGGTTTCAAATTCTGCGGCCCCACCATCACCTATGCCTTTATGCAAGCGGTGGGTATGGTCAACGATCACGTCGTAACCTGCGCCTGTCACGAGTCGGTCGCCCGGATGGCGCGCTCCAAGGCTTAGGTCTTGCAGCGTTTGGCTAGGCGCAATTTCGCACCGAGAACGTCTATCAACTTGCTCTGAAGTTGCTCTAGTCCACCGACCGGATCAGCTTGCGCTCCAGCACGCGGAGCACGGTGCGCAGATCGTGGCCCCGCTTGAGCACCTGACCATCCAAGCCGATGACCGCATATTGCCCCTGCTTGCCCTGCAGTTTTGGCCGCTTTTCGATCCGGTAGAGCGGATGCTCGGCGGTGCGTCGAAAGACCGAGAACACCGCCACCTCGCGCAGGCAGGAAATGCCGTAATCGCGCCATTCCCCCGCCGCGACCATGCGCCCATAGAGCGACAGGATCACGCCCAGTTCATTGCGTTGGAACGCCACCTGCGACGGTGCGGGATGCGCGCCCGCGAGCGGGCCAAGGCTTTGCAAACTCATAGTCTCAGAGTTGCGCCAATCCCGCCCCAAATCAAGCGCTTTCCTGACAGCGCCTCAGCCGAAGCGTCCCTGACAGAACCATCCGCCCGAGATTTGCCCACCATGGGCGCGAAACAGCCAGAGCCGTTCGCCGCGTGTCGTCACCACCTGCCAGTAATCGCGGACACCGCTGCGCCAATCCGGATCGTCGAGCCACCATTCCGGCGCGATGCGTTCGGGGCCTATGACGCCTGCCACCTCATGCAGCCGTCCCCGCCAGCGAAAGGGCAGCGTGGACCAACCCTCTTCGGGTCGGGTGACCGGCTCTGGCCGCCAGAGCAACAGGGGGCGTGGTCCCTCTGGGGCAGGCCAGGGCGTGCGCGCGGGCACAGACCATGCCGCCGCAAGGGTCAGCGCGGATTTCTCGGGAATATGGCTCTCGGCGGGATGACGGCGGGTGATCGACTCCAGCCCGATCCGTGACCCCAGCCGGGTGATCAGATCCGCCAGCGCCGCCTCTTGTTCCGCAGCGCCCCGCCCGCGGCCGATGCCGCTCTCTCCCTGCCGGGTCTCCATCCGGGCCGTGACGATCGCCTCGAGCCGTAGCATGTCGATGCCAAACCCGGCGTCGATCCCGTCAAGCTGCATCTCCAGCAGTGGCAGCATCGCCTCGGGCCGATCGACACATCGCGCCAACCGCACCTCGACCGATTGCAGGCTACCGTCGGCGCGAAACGCCTCGATGCGCAGATGCCGCGCGCCAAGGGCCTTGGCCCGCAAAAGCACGCACAACCGCTCGGTCAGCCGGGAAAATGCGGCCTCAAGATCGCTGCGCAATCCGATGGGCTCCGGCAGGCTCAGCCGGGTGGCAAAGCGCGGGGCGGGGGCAGAGGGCGACATCGGTTCCGGCACATGGCCAAAGGCCTGATCCAGCCGCACCATCAGCTCCGGCTCAAAACGGCGGGCAAGGGTAGAACGCGGCTGATCCGCCAAGTCACCGATCCGCCGCAGCCCGAGCCGCGCCAGATCCTCTGTCATCTTGGGCGGCAACCGTAGGGCCGCCACCGGCAAGGGGGCCAGACTCTCGGGCAGATGCCCCGGCGGGGCAATCTCATCCGCCTGCGCCGTGACCGCCGCCGTAGGTGCCGCGCCGCCCCGTTCCCAATGCCGCCGTTTGGCAGCGCGCGACCGGGTCGCGCGGGCCTCTTGGTCAATAGCATCGCCCGAACGATGCGCCGCCACCCCTTGCCCGGCAAAGCGTGCCAGCGCCCAAGCGCCACCGACCGTATCCGCCAACCCGCAGCGCACACTCAGCCCAAGATCCGCCGTGGCCTCGCGCAGCGTGGCGATCAACCCTTCTTCGCCACCAAAGAGATGTGTGCAGCCGGTGACATCAAGCAACAGTCCCGCCGTGCCATCAATCCCCACCAGCGGTGAGAATCGTTCGGCCCAGCGACCCAACGCGTCTAAGAACCCCGCCTCTGCGGCGCGGTTCTGAGGGCGGGTGATCAGATCGGGACACAGCGCCTGCGCTGTGCGCAGTGGCTGCCCCGGCCTCAGCCCCAGCGCCTCGGCCCGGAGTGAGACAGAGGTCAGCACCTGATCCTGTGCCTCGGCACTGACCACCGCAAAGAGCCGCGCGTCCCGATCGGTCGCCCGCCGCAGCAGGCGTTCAGCCCCGAGCCGGGGAAACCAGATCGACAGGATGCGACGTGTGGACATAGTGAGTTTGTTCTCTATTTGTTCTATAGCAAATAGAGCGGGCAATGGGCGGAGTCGAGTCAGCCTTGGCGTTTGTTCGCCGCGTCGGGGGATTAGGTGAGAGGCCTAGAATTGACGCCAGCCCAAATGCCCTCGCGCGGACTCAAGCCCACAGGGCGCCGCGCGATCGCTGGGCCGTCTGGCCAATCGCCCGCCTCACCCGCACCAGATCCGGGTGATCACGCCGTCTGCGTCATGTTCGACATTCAGCCGGTCGGGGCGGTGATCCATCGTCATCATCGCCCCCGGCGGCAGGATGCGTACTGCTGCGGCGCTGTTTGAGAAATCCTGCGCCGCAACCGGCGTCCCGATCAGCGTCTGCATCTGCGCCGCACCGCAGGCGTTCTCCTCAGGGAGCGTGTCCTCCGAGCCAATACATCCCGCCAGTGCTCCGATCATCAGGGCTGCGCCTAGGAAATGCTTCATGTTTTCGCCTCTCTTGCCGGAAATTGCCGCAGAATCTGCCGCAGTCCAGGGTCTGCGTGACGCTCTGGATATTGAAACACCGCGCCGCATGACGCAAGACTGCGGCAAATTTCAAAGGAAAGGACAAATCATGAGAACGCGTGCGGCGGTGGCTGTTGAGGCTGGCAAGCCGATGGAGATCATGGAGGTGAACCTCGAGGGTCCGAAGGCGGGCGAGGTTCTGGTGGAGATCAAGGCGACGGGGCTGTGCCACACGGATGATTTCACCCTGTCCGGGGCCGATCCCGAGGGGGCGTTTCCGGCGATTCTGGGCCATGAGGGCGCGGGCGTCGTGCTCGAGGTGGGCCCCGGTGTCACCAGCCTGCAACCAGGCGATCACGTTATTCCGCTCTACACGCCCGAGTGCCGCGAGTGCGAATACTGTCTCAACCCGAAAACCAACCTCTGCCAGAAAATCCGCTCGACCCAAGGCCAGGGTCTCATGCCCGACGGCACCAGCCGGTTTTCGATGCTGAACGGCACGCCGATCCTGCATTACATGGGCTGCTCGACCTTTGCCAATCACACCGTCCTGCCCGAAATTGCACTGGCCAAGGTGCGCAAGGACGCGCCGTTTGACAAGATTTGCTACATCGGCTGCGGTGTCACCACCGGCGTCGGCGCGGTCATCAACACCGCCAAGGTGGAGATTGGCAGCCGGGCGATTGTGTTCGGTCTGGGCGGCATCGGCCTCAACGTGTTGCAGGGGCTGCGGCTGGCGGGGGCGGATCAGATCGTCGGCGTCGACATCAATCCGGGCCGGATCGAGATGGCGACGCGGTTCGGCATGACCGATTTCGTCAACCCCAAGGAGGTCAAGGGCGATCTGGTGGCACATCTGGTCGAGCTGACCGGCGGCGGGGCGGATTACACCTTTGACGCCACCGGTAATGTCGGCGTGATGCGCACGGCGCTGGAGGCGGCGCACAAGGGCTGGGGCGAGAGCATCATCATCGGCGTGGCGCCGGCGGGGGCCGAGATCAGCACGCGGCCGTTCCAACTGGTGACGGGGCGGTCGTGGCGCGGGACGGCATTCGGCGGCGCGCGCGGGCGCACGGATGTTCCCAAAATTGTCGATTGGTACATGCAGGGCAAGATCGAGATCGACCCGATGATCACCCACACCATGCCGCTCGACGATATCAACAAAGGGTTTGAATTGATGCACGCGGGCGAGAGTATTCGAAGCGTCGTCATCTACTGACCTCACGCCATAACCCCACGCAACGCCGCACAGACCCCTGTGCGGCGTTTTGCATTGCGGGGGGCACGCCAGTGATTACATTTGCCGCCAAACCCGATGGAGGATCATAAGATGAGCGACAGCACCTATACCCCGCCCGAAGTCTGGACATGGGAGACCCCCTCTGGCGGGCAATTCGCCTCGATCAACCGCCCCATTTCGGGCGCGACCCATGACAAGGACCTGCCCGTGGGCAAGCATCCTTTTCAGCTTTATTCGCTGGCCACGCCCAACGGGGTCAAGGTCACGGTGATGTTTGAGGAACTGCTCGCGGCGGGCCATGACGCCGAATATGACGCCTGGCGCATCGACATCAGCGAGGGCGATCAATTCGGCTCGGGCTTTGTCGCGGTCAATCCCAATTCCAAGATTCCGGCGCTGATGGACCATACCGGCGACACGCCTCTGCGTGTGTTCGAGAGCGCCTCGATCCTGATGCATCTGGCCGAGAAATTCGGGGCCTTCCTGCCCAAGAGTGGCCCTGCACGCACAGAAACGCTCAACTGGCTTTTCTGGCAGATGGGCAGCGCGCCTTACTTGGGCGGTGGCTTTGGCCATTTCTACGCCTATGCGCCCGAGAAATGGCAATATCCCATCGACCGTTTCGCGATGGAGGCGAAGCGCCAGCTTGACGTGCTCGATCGGCAACTGGCGGAGCGTCCCTATATCGCGGGCGACGACTATACGATTGCCGATATGGCGATCTGGCCTTGGTATGGGCAGCTCTGCCTTGGGCGGCTTTATAATGCGGCGACCTTTCTTGATGTGAAGAGCTACAAGAACGTCATGGCGTGGGCGGAAAAGATTGACGCGCGCCCGGCGGTGAAACGGGGCCGCATGGTCAACCGCAGCTTTGGCGAGCCGGAAATGCAATTGCACGAGCGGCATGACGCGTCGGATTTCGAAACCCGGACGCAGGACAAGATCGGCGGCTGATGGCCTATTTTGTTGAAGAACTCGTGCTTGATCGAAGCGTAAGCTGCTGATTCAATTCTTCTGACCAGCGGGAGAATTGAGCAATGTTGGGACCGAGACAGGAAGCGCAGGCAGCACTTTTCTACGAGTTCTCGCTTGAGGATCACGTTCCGCAAGACCACCTTCTTCGCTCCATCGACCGGTTTGTCGATCTGAACAGCATCCGCACCCATCTTGCCGGTTTCTACAGTCACACCGGCCGTCCGTCGGTCGATCCCGAACTGCTGATCCGGATGCTGCTGGTCGGGTATTGCTTCGGCATCCGGTCCGAACGGCGGCTGTGCGAAGAGGTGCATCTGAACCTCGCGTATCGCTGGTTCTGCCGGCTTGACCTGAGTGACCGGGTCCCGGATCATTCGACGTTTTCAAAGAACCGACATGGGCGTTTCCGCGACAGCGAACTTCTGCGACACCTGTTCGAGACGACTGTCGCGCGCTGCATCGCGGAGGGTCTGGTCAGTGGCCAACGCATGGCCATCGACGCCAGCCTGATCGAGGCGGATGCCAACAAGCAGAACTCGACACCGAAGGACGACTGGGACGCGGCGCGGATTGATCCGGCGGATGCACCCCGTGCCGTGCGCGAGTATCTCGACACGCTGGATGAGGCGGCATTCGGCGCTGCCAGCGAGGTGCAGCCCAAGTTCACCTCGCATTCGGACCCGGCCAGCCAGTGGACCGCCGCGCGCAAGGGGCCCGCTTTCTTCAGCTATTCCGACAACTACCTGATCGACACGGATCATGGCGTGATTGTCGATGTAGAAGCCACAAGGTCGATCCGGCAGGCCGAGGTCGGATCGACCAAGACCATGCTGAAGCGGGTGAAGGCCAGGTTCGATCTGCACCCCGAACGCCTGATCGCGGATACGGCTTACGGCACCGGGCCGATGCTGGGCTGGCTGGTCGATCGCAAGATCGCGCCGCACATCCCGGTTATAGACAAGTCCGGACGCAACGACGGCACTTGGACGCGGGCAGAGTTCGAGTGGGACGCCGAGAACGACCAATATATCTGCCCCGAGGGCCATGAGCTGAAGCAGTTCCGCCGCAACTACTCGGACCCGAACCGGGGACCAACCGGCAAGGGCACAGCCCGTTACCGCGCATTGAAGGACGTCTGCCAGGCGTGCCCATCCAAAGCCAAATGCTGCCCCAACGCCGAGGCGCGCAAGATCACCCGCGAAGAGCATGAAGACGCCCGCCAAGTCGCCCGCGACATCGCCAAGACCCGCCAATACGACATCTCGATGAAGCTCCGAAAAAAGGTCGAGATGCTATTTGCCCACCTCAAACGCATCCTTGGCTTAGGCCGACTGCGATTACGTGGTCCATGCGGCGCAAATGACGAATTCCTCCTCGCCGCAACCGCCCAGAACCTCCGGAAACTGGCCAAGATCTTTCCCGCACCGCAGCAAACGCGAAAAGCCTGACAGGAAAGGCGCTCGCGCCGCATTTGGAACAGCCATTTCTGCGCTCGCAAACGTTAGTTTTTCCACACAATCGGCCTTGAGGGGACGTTCGCCGCAAACGATGAGCCGCGTGGGCGGCATCCTCAACGTCCCCTTCAGACCACACAACTTGTCTCAGGAGGCCTCCGGCTTGGCCGCGTCACGCCTCACCTTATAGGCCTCGGGGATTGGCATGCGGTTGAACGCGTCCAGGCCCGCGATCTTGTAAGCCTCAGCCAAGGTTGGATAATTGAATGTGTTTTGCACGAAATAATCCACCGTGCCTTTGAGATTCAGAACAGCCTGCGCGATGTGGATCAGTTCCGTTGCCCCCTCGCCCACGATCTGCACACCCAAGACCCGGCGTGTCTTGAGCGAAAAGAGCATCTTCAGCATGCCATGTTCCAGCCCCATGATATGTCCGCGCGAGGTCTCGCGAAAGCGTGCGACGCCGACCTCATAGGGGATGCCACGCTCCTGCATTTCCTCTTCGGACATGCCGCAGGTGGAAATCTCGGGCACGGAATAGATGCCATAGGGGAACCAAGGCGATTCAGGCAATGTCGGCGTCTCGAGCGCATGACAGGCCGCGACACGCCCCTGTTGTACCGAGGTCGAGGCAAGGCTGGGATGCCCGATCACATCGCCTGCGGCATAGATATGCGGCACGGCGGTCTGGTAGGTCTTGCGGTTGACCTCGATCCGGTTGCGATGGTCGGTCTTGAGCCCTGCCGCCGCCAGATTGAGCGCAGAGGTGGCCCCCATCCGCCCGGCGGCAAAGAGCAGCATTTCGGCACGTACATGGCGGCCATTGGCAAGGCTCACCTCGACATGATCGCTGGCGTCCTCGATCCGCTCGATGGCCGAACCAAGCCGCAGATCAACGCCATTCTCACGGATCTGATGGGTAAAATCCTGAATCAGGGCCCGGTCGATGAAATCAAGGAATGTCTCGCGCGGCTCAATCAGGGTCACGCGCACGTCGAGGGCGGAAAACATCGTGGCATATTCCACCCCGATCACACCCGCGCCCACCACGATGAGACTACGCGGAATGCGGGCCAGTTCGAGAAACTCGTCACTGTCCACGACGGAGCGCCCGTTGAAGGGGACATTCTCGGGGCGATAGGTCTTGGTCCCGGTCGAGATCAGGAAGCGGTCGGCGGTCAGGCGTGTGACTTCGCCCGCCTCGGTCGCGACCTCGATGGTTTTGTCATCCACAAACCGGGCCATGCCGTGCAGCGTATCGACATGGTTGCGATTGAACTGATGTTCGAGCACGTCAACTTCGTGGTCGAGCGTCATGTGCAGCCGCGCCTTGAGATCCTCTGCGGCGATGTTGTCTTTGACCCGGTAAGAGCGACCATAAAAGCTGCGCTCGCGCCAGCCCGAGAGGTTGAGCACTGTCTCGCGCAGCGTCTTGGACGGGATCGTGCCGGTGTGGACGGACACGCCGCCCAGCCGGTCCTTGCGGTCGATCACCAGCACGCGGCGTTTCAGTTTGCCCGCCTGAATGGCAGCGGCCCGACCTGCGGGGCCGCTGCCAACGATGATCAGATCATAATGGCTCATGTCTTAATCCGCATAGAGCGCCTCGGCATGGAAGGTCACGTGATCCTCCATGAAGGTCGAGATGAAGAAATAGCTGTGGTCATAGCCATTTTGCATCCGGAACGTGCCCTCTTGGCGACGCGCGGTCATGGCATGGGCCAGCGTTTCGGGGCGCAGGAGATCAACGAATTGATCCTTGGTGCCGGTATCCACCAGAACCGGCCCGTCAAAGCCGCGCTCGGCCATGAGGAGGCTTGCATCATGGGCCGCCCAAAGAGTTTCGTCGGTTCCCAAATAGGCCGCGAATTGCTTGCGGCCCCAGTCACTGTTCACTGGATTGCAGATTGGTGAAAAGGCCGACACGGAGCGGAACCGTCCCGGCAGGGACATGGCCAGCGTCAATGCGCCGTGGCCGCCCATGGAATGCCCGGTGATCGCCTGCCGGTCCATGTCGACGGCAAAATTCTCGCCAATCAGCGCGGGCAGTTCCGTGGCGACATAGTCCCACATGCGGAAATGCGGTGCCCAAGGGGAGTGCGTGGCGTTCACATAGAATCCAGCCCCCTGCCCCAGATCGAAAGCGTCGTCATTGGCCACACCGTCGCCGCGCGGGCTTGTGTCGGGAAACACCAGCGCGATGCCCTGTTCCGCCGCCCAGCCCTGCGCGCCAGCCTTGACCATCGCATTCTCATGCGTGCAGGTCAGGCCCGAGAGATACCAGAGCACCGGGACCGGACCATCCTGCGCCTCGGCAGGCAGGAAGAGGCCAAAGGTCATATCGCCGCCGCAGACATCGGAGGCATGGGTATAGACGCCCTGGGTGCCGCCAAAGCAGGTGTTTTCAGAAACCGTTTCCATAGTGTTCTCCTCTCACGTCAAGATGACTGTTCAGTAAAGCTGGTTCACCCAGCCGATCACAAGCGACACTGTCACGATTGCCGCCCCGGTGGAAATCAGGATCGAGGACGAGACCCGTTTGGGCGCGACCCCGTAATGTTGGGCCAGCATAAACACATTGCCCGCGACGGGCAGGCTGGAGGCAGCGATCATCACCGCCCCTGCGTAGGGCTCGACCGTAAAGAGCACGAGCACGGCAAAGGCGACGAAGATCGGGTGTAGAACCAGCTTGCAAAAAGATAGCCAGCCCGCGATATGCGGTCGCTCTGCGGACTTGGAGGCCAAAGAGGCACCGATGGCAAAGAGCGCGCCGGGCGTGGCCGCACCACCGAGTATTGCCACAAAATCGTTGACCGGATCCGGGATTGGCAGACGCAGGCCTGACCATGTGAGGCCCAGCACAATCGACACGATCATCGGGTTCGTCAAAAGCCCCATGCCGACGGTGCGGAGAATTCCCAGACTGAGCCGCCCATCCCGTGAGCCGGTGATCAGGATCACCACCAGCGAGCCGAACACGATGAGATCCACCGCCAGTACGATCATCACATAGCCAATCGCCGCCTCGCCCATCAGCATGGCCAGCATCGGCACGCCCAGAAATCCCACGTTGCCGATCACTGCGCATTGCGCCTCGATGGCGATTTCCTCAAGTTTCACGCGGCGCAGGATCGCGACCAGCGTGGCGATGCCATAGACAAACGCGGTGGCCCAGAGATAGGCCAGCACAAAGTTCCAATCCAGCACCTCGGATAGGGTCAGATTTGCGGAAAAGCGAAAGAGCATGGCAGAGAGAGCAAAGTAGAACACGAATTTCGTGAGCCACGCGGTCGCCGCCTCGGGGAAAAACCCGGTGCGCCCGGCGCCATACCCAAGCCCGATGATCATGAAGAAAGGTAGGGTCTGGATAAAGATGCTCAGCATGCGTTGCGTGGTAGCAGGTTGAGAGGCAGGGTCAATCGCCGCCTTTCATCCTTTGGTCGCAAGAGAAGGACCGCGCTTTCATCCACTGCCGATGAGAACACCGGCGGCAAAGACCAGTGCCCCGCCCAAGACCACCTGAAACGCCGCGCGAAAGAACGGGGTTTCCATGTACTTGTTCTGAATCCAGGCAATAGCCCAAAGTTCGACAAAGACCACGACAAAGGCGATGATCGTCGCAGTCCAGAAATCCGGGATGAGATAGGGCAGCGCATGGCCCAGGCCGCCCACCGTCGTCATGATGCCGGAGGCAAATCCGCGCTTGATCGGGCTGCCGCGCCCTGAAAGCTCTCCGTCGTCGCTGGCGGCCTCGGTAAAGCCCATCGAGATGCCGGCACCCACGCTGGCCGCAAGACCGACCAGAAAGGTTGTCCATGTATCTTGCGTGGCAAAGGCGGTGGCAAAGATCGGGGCGAGGGTCGAAACAGAACCATCCATCAGCCCCGCCAGCCCCGGCTGAATCCATGTCAGAAGGAATTGCCGCTTGGCGGTGCGATCCTCGGCGTCGCGGGCATCTGCATTGAGGTGTTCTGTCTCCAATTCTTCGGCGCGGGTTTGGTGGCCTGCCTCTGCCGCCGCCAGATCACCCAGAAGTTTGCGGGTGGTGGCGTCAGTCGTGCGCTGCGCTGCCTTGAGGTAGAACGCCCCTGCGTCGCGTTCCATCGCCTCGGCCTCGTCGCGAATGCGCTCGATCCCGAGGTTCTCGATCAGCCATACGGGGCGGCGGGCATAGAACCCCGCCACATGTTCGCGACGGATCAGCGGGATTACCTCGCCAAAGCGGGTGCGATGCAGGTCGATCAACCGTGCGCGGTGGCCGTCCTCTTCGACGGCCATGCCATCGAAAATGGCGGCCGTGTCTGGGAAATCAGCGCGGAGCATTTCCGCATAGGAGCGGTAGATACGCGCGTCATCCTCTTCGGACGAAATAGCCAGAGCGAGGATCTCTTGCTCGGACAGGTCACGGAAACGACGGCGCGATGTCATGCCAGGAATCATGGAACACCTCGTTTAGAATAATTCTAAAATAGTCTAGCCGCTCGGTAGGGCAAGCGCAAAGCGGCGTGGTGTCTCTCAAAAAAGTAAACCGTTCTGTTCACTTTTAACTTGATTTCTAAACCGATCTGTTTAGTTATGGTTCTGAACAGATTAGTTCAGTTATGGAGTTGGACATGAAACACGCACTGACTGCACTCGCTCTCTCTATCAGCCTCATTGCCGCCCCGGCGTTGGCCTTCAGTTTTGACATGAGCAGCCTGACGCCCTCATTGAGCTTTCCCGAACCGACCCCTGCGCCGGTGACCCAAGGCACCAGTGGCATCAATCAGTAGATCGAGACCGCAAGACCCAAGCGGCCCATCCTCTGACCGCTCGCGCAGATGTGCTTGCGGTTGGAGGGCGGAGCCGACTACACTGGCTCGACCTATGGGGAGGGTTTGGATGTCGGCTCCCGCCGTTGAAATCAAGAAGGGTCGCAAGTTCGATCAAGTGCTCGAAGGAGCGCGCCGGATCTTCATGCGGGATGGTTTCGAAGGGGCCAGCGTCGATGAAATCGCGCGTGAGGCACAGGTCTCCAAGGCGACGCTCTACAGCTATTTCCCCGACAAGCGGCTGCTCTTCTCTGAAGTGGCGCGGCTCGAGTGCAACCGACAGGCCGAAGAGGCGCTTGAGGTGATCGGCAAGGGGGCGACCATTGAACATGTGCTGCGTGAGGCGGGCACACGGATATTACGCTTTTTCCTGTCGGATTTCGGCCAGCAGGTGTTTCGCATCTGTGTCGCGGAATCGCACCGCTTTCCGGAGTTGGGGCGACGGTTCTTTGCCTCGGGTCCGGATCTGGTGCGTGAGCGCCTGAGCAAAGTCCTGCGGCCCTATGTCGAGGCCGGAATACTGAAGATCGACGACATGGATCTTGCCGCCAATCAGTTTGGGGAGCTGTGCAAGGGCGATCTCTTTATTCGGAGCCTCTGCGGTATGTGCAACGGGGTGACGGACGCGGATGTGGAGCGCGTCGTCAACGGCGCGGTCGAGATGTTTCTGGCGCGCTATCGCGCCTGAAACTCCGCGCTGATCCCTCGTATTTCTGCGGCGATTTTCTCGGCGATCATCAAGGTCGGGGCATTGGTATTGCCGCCGATAAGGCGCGGCATGATCGAGGCATCGACCACGCGCAAGCCCTCAACGCCGCGCACGCAGCCCGAGCGATCAACCACCGCCATATCCCCACGCCCCATCGCGCAGGTGCCGACCGGGTGATAGATCGTGTCGGCGCGGGCGCGAATATCAGCCTCGAGCGCCGCATCGGACCAGTCATGCGGATGCAGCCGCGCCTTGCGCCATGGATCAAACGCAGGCGCGCGCAGAATCGTATCCATCTGCCGCGCGCCGCGCATCATCAGCGCCAGATCACGGTCATCGCTGAGGAAGGCCGGATCGATCACCGGGGCATCAGAGGCGCCCGCGGAGCGCAGCGTAACGCGCCCCCGGCTATGGGGCCGCAGCACGCAGATGTGACAGGAATAGCCCGGTCTGAAATGCAGGGTGCGCATATGGTCCTCGACAATGCCAATCACGAAATGCAGTTGCAGGTCCGGGCGCGTCACGTTGGCAGCGGAGCGCAGGAACGCACCTGCCTCGGCATAGGGCGTGGCGAATGAGCCTGTGCCCGTCTTGCGCCAGTGCAGCGCCGCTTTGCTCAGTTGCCATAGACCCTTGGGACCAAGGCTGACGACATCATCGCGCTTTGACGTCTCGGCCAGAATGTAATCGAGATGATCTTGCAGGTTCTCACCCACGCCGGGCAGATCCTGCACCGGCGCGATACCATGCGCCTGTAACGCCTCTGCCGGGCCGATGCCCGAAAGCATGAGAAGCTGCGGTGAGCCAAAGGCACCACCGCTGAGGATCACCTCGCGTCTTGCGTGCGTCTCTTTCACACGGCCCCGATGACGATAGCGCAGGCCGGTCGTGCGTTTGCCGTCAAAGAGCACGCGCTCGGCCATGGCGCCGGTCATCACCGTCAGATTGGGACGTGTCATCGCGGGAAAGAGATAGGCGGCAGCGGCAGAACAGCGTTCACCGCGCTTTGGCCCATCAAAGAATTGCGTAACCTGAAAATGGCCCGCCCCCTCTTGTTGAGGGCCGTTGAAATCCGCGTTGCGGGGGATTTGCGCGCTCTCGCAGGCGGTGACGAATGCCTCGGATATGCCGCGCGGTGCGCTTTGATCGGTGACCTGCAGGGGGCCTGACTGGCCATGCAAGGCACCGCCATGCTGTGCGTTGCGCTCTGTGGCGATGAACCACGGCAACACGCTCTTCCAATCCCACCCGTCGCAGCCAAGATCCGCCCAATCGTCGTAATCGCCGGGATGCCCACGCGCATAGAGCATGGCATTTATCGCACTCGAGCCGCCAAGGGCGCGGCCACGCGGCTGATACCCGCGCCGCCCGTTCAAGCCAGCCTGCGGCACGGTCTTGAGTGCCCAGTTGTTGATTTTCGGACGTCCCGAAACCATCGCCGCCACCAGACCCGGCGCGCGGATGAATATATCGCGCCCGTCACCACCGGCCTCGATTAGACAGACGGTAATGCCGGGGTCTTCGCTCAGGCGGGCCGCCAAGACTGCGCCTGCCGAGCCCCCACCGACGATGATATAGTCATAGATCATTGCCTGCTGCCCTCTGCTGCGTCACGCTATGCCAAGGTTAGGACCAAACCAAAGCGCGACGCTGCGTCAGAGGCGTGTCACCTCAGCCCGGGCTCATGCCACGCATACGCTCGGACCGGCGGCGCAGATATTCCAGCGTCGTCAGCAAGGCGATCGAGATCACCACGAGGATCGTGGCCACCGCCAGAATGGTTGGGCTGATCTGCTCGCGCAGGCCGGTGAACATCCGCCAAGGCAGAGTTTGTTGATTGGCAGAGCCGACGAAAAGCACGACAACCACCTCATCAAACGAGGTGATGAAGGCGAAGAGGCCGCCTGAAATCACACCGGGAAGGATAAGCGGCATCTGCACCCGAAAGAAAGTGGTGACCGGATCAGCCCCCATATTGGCCGCAGCGCGCGTGAGCGAGCGGTCAAAGCCCACCAAGGTCGCCGTAACCGTGATGATGACAAAGGGAATGCCAAGCGCGGCATGGGCCAGCACAACCCCGAAATAGGTGCCTTGCAGGCCGATCCGGCTATAGAAGAAATACATCCCCGCCGCCGAGATGATCAGCGGCACGATCATCGGAGAGATCAGGATCGCCATGATCGCGCGACGGAAGGGCACATGTTCTGAACTCAGGCCAATCGCCGCCAGAGTACCAAAGCTTACCGAAAGCAGCGTCGCGACTGGCGCAATCGCCAGAGAATTACGCAGCGCCTGCTGCCAGCCACTTGAGGTGAAGAAATCCTGATAATGCTTGAGACTGTAGCCCGCCGGATCAAACCGCAGCATTTCGGGCGTGAACGTGAAAAAATTCTGCGCATTGAAGCTGAGCGGCATGACCACCAGAATGGGTGTGATCAGAAACACAAAGATCGCGCCGCAGATCACGCGGAATGTGTAATGCCAGAGCACCTGACCGCTGGTCAGGTAGGGGGCCAGATTCGCGCGATACCGCCCCTCGCCGATCCAGAAGATGAACCACGAGAAGAACCAGCCGAACAGCACCCCGAGCACAAAGCCCGGGACCCCCGCCAGAAGGACGCCGACGACGGTAAAGAGGGCGATGATACCCCAGCGGACCGGCTTTTCCATGTCGAGCCCGAGGATCTGCAAGGCGACGAACGCGAGCGCCATCAGCGCCACGGCACCGATCACGATCCCCATCAGGCTGGAGCCATGCGCGGTGCCCACGAAGAGCCCTGCAAAACCGCCCGCCGCCGCGATCACAACCATCGAAAAAGCAAAACGCTTGACGCTTACATCTGTTGCACTTGAGTTCTCTGGCCGGGCGACATTTTTGTTGTGGTCGACGGTGAATACAACTACCGCCAAAACCAAAAGGGCAAAGGCAACTTGTTCCCCGTAACCAGAAAGCAAGAGCAAAGGATCTAAATCTGCGCCGCCCCTTTGAGTGAATTGTGATAGAATTAGTTCACCAAGACGTTCTCGATTATACAAATCTGCTGCAATCTTTGCGAAAAATACGAGAACACTCAGGACAGCGATAGTAATGCTGGGTTTGTAACGATACATGGCTCAGCCCCCCAGCTTCACGTTGTCGATGCCGACAATCTTGTCATAGGCCCAGTAGAGGACCAGAACCACGGCCAGCAGGATCGTACCCAACGCCGCCGCCAGGCCCCAGTTGAGCGAGGACGAGATGTGATAGGCGATCCGGTTCGAGATGAACGTCCCCGTAGTCCCGCCGACAATCTCGGGTGTGATATAATACCCGATGGCAAGGATGAACACGAGGATCGAGCCCGCGCCGATACCGGGCACCGACTGTGGGAAATAGACCCGCCAGAAGGCAGTCCAATTGGTCGCGCCGAGGGATTTGGCCGCCCGCAGATAGGTCTGCGGGATGGTCTGCATCACCGAATACATCGGCAGGATCATGAAAGGCAGCAGGATATGGGTCATTGCCACGATGGTGCCGAATTGATTGTTGATCATCACAAGACGGTTTTCATCGGCAACAAGCCCAAGCCAAACCAGAACGTCGTTGATGACACCCTGTTGTTGCAACATCACCTTCCACGCGCTGGTACGCACCAAAAGCGAGGTCCAGAAGGGCAAAAGAACCAATATCATCAACAGGTTTGACGTTCGCGATGGCAGATTGGCCAAAAGCCAAGCAATCGGATACCCCAGCGCCACGCAGCTAAAGGTGATCATCAGCGACATGAACATCGTGCGCTTGAAGAGGATGCCATAGATCCGCTCGTCCTCGCTGCGCAGGGCGATGCCGTTGGGCGTCTTTTCCATATCCACGGCATTGAGGAAATAGCCGGTGGTGTAGGGCGGCGAATAGGTCTGGATCGTCTCCCAGAAGTTGGGTCTTGCCCAATCCTTGTTGGAGTCGATCATTGCGGCCTTCATATCGATCGGCGGCAAGTCGGCGGCGGCGGCAGCGCGCAGCATATCGGCAGAGGGACCGGAATAGGAGGCAAGTGCTGTTGCGGTGGCCGGGTCTTCGAGATCGACCGCAAGGGCGGCATAAACTGCCTCCCATGGCTCTTCTTCGGCGACAACATCGCCATCAACGAAATAGGTAAAGCCCGCGAAGGCCGCATAGGCGCGTGCCGTGTTGGGCAGGATTTCGGAAATCTCCGCGCCGGGAACAAACCCTATATCCCCGTTGAACGCCGAGGACTCGAGTTGTTCGAGCCGCCCGATCTGATTCGACAGAAGGCGCGTGTTGGGCTCTGCGCCAGCGCCACCTGACATCATCTCAGCCCAGACCTGCGCCTCTCCAAAGGCGGGATCAATCTCTTCCAATGCGTCTTGGAACACCTCACCAATGTCGGCAACGTCGCGGCCTGACGTGCGGAACAGCGACGAAATACCGCTTTCCTCATAGTTCAGGCGGCTGCCCAGCTTGGTGTGTTCCTTGGCCTCGGCCGCAAGAAAGAGATCAAAGAACAACGCACGGAACACCCGTTCATCGGGGGCGTCGGCGGCATCCCAATCGCGCAACTCCTCGACCGTCATGGGGAGGGTATTGCCGACGATCTGATTCTCGACCGAGCGGAACAGCATATCCACAATCGGCGCGATGAAGGTCAGAAGCACAAAGATCAACAGGGGAGCGATCAGGGCAAGCGCCCGCATCTTTTGCGCCCGGAGCGCGCGGCGCAAGCTGCGTTTCAGCGGCGTGCCATCCGCGGCAAGCATCGGGCCGGTCTGGGTGGTATCGCTCATATCATCCCCGTCGAACAAATCTGGTTATACAGGCCGGGTCTTGCGCCCGGTCAGAGGAGTGGTGGGGCCGCAACCGGCCCCACCTTTTTGTGTCAACAGTGTTTACTGAGCCAGCCACGACTGGAACTTGGCGTCCAGATCGTCGCGGTTGTCTGCCCACCATTCGTAGTCATAGATGTGGACGTTGCTTGCATTGGCCGGATCGGTCGGCATATGCGGTGCCATGTCGATACCGAGATCGGCGTGCTTGCCCACCAATGGTGCCGAAGACGCACGCGCCGGACCGTAGGAGATGTAAGCAGCCTGATCGGCCAGACGCTGCGTGTCGGTGGCGAACTTGAGGAAGTCCATCACGCGCGCAAGACGATCTGCGGGCAGACCAGCGGGAACGATCCAGCCATCGAGGTCAAAGGACTGCATGTCCCACATCATCGCGATCGGTTGGTTCTGTTCGGCAATCGCCGAGAACAGACGACCATTGAAGGTGGAGCCCATGAAGACTTCGCCATCGGCCAGAAGCTGCGGGGTTTCGGCACCGGCAGACCACCAGACAACCTGATCCTTGATCGTGTCGAGCTTGGCAAGGGCGCGGTCAACGCCCTCTTCGGTGCCGAGAACGTCGTAGAGCTCGTCCTTGGCGACGCCGTCGCAATAGAGTGCCCATTCCATGTTGTCGATCGGACGCTTCTGCAGCGAACGCTTGCCGGGGTATTTTGCCAGATCGAACACGTCGCAGACGGTGCTCGGAGGCTCTACGCCCTCGGGAACCATGTCGGTGCGATACCCGAAGGTCGTCGAGTAGACGATCTGCGGCACGAAACAATCGCTGACAATCAGATCACCGAAATCGTCGCTGGCAGAGGTGCCATCGGGCGCGGCGGCCAGAACCTCGTCATGGTCAAGCTCGAGGGCGAGACCCTCGTCACAGAGGCGCATTGCGTCAGAGGCCACAACATCAACCAGATCCCAGGTCACGTTGCCAGCTTCGTTCATGGCACGCAGTTTGGCCACAGCCTCGGCCGAGCTTTCGTCCCAAGTTGCGGTTACGCCGGGGTTCGCAGCAAGGTAGGGCTGTACATAGGCCTTGTCCTGACTGTCCTGATAGGCGCCGCCCCAGCTGACGATGGTCATGCTATTGGCCATGTCCTGCGCGGTCACTGCGGTGCCCGCAGCGACGGTCAGAGCCGTGGTCGCGAGCAGGGTTTTCGTGAGTTTCATAAACATACTCCCAGTTTGTTCCCGTTTTTGGATGGTTGGGCCCTGCGCTACGGGTAGAACGTCGAGGGCCTTGCTGCACTCGCACCGATACCGCGACCGGCGCGAATATACTTATACTTGGGGCGCGTCGAGCGCGCGGCAATCCTCGGGCAACCAGCCGATTTCAATCTGTTCACCCGGTTGCAGGCGGCGCTGATCGGGGGCATTTCTGGTTTTGATAATGAAATCATCCGTGCCCGCCACCCGAAGCCGTGTTCTGAAAATATCACCCATGTAGATGAATTCCAACACTTCCGCCTTGAGCGTGTGGGCATCCGGCTTGAGCCGGTCCCGATTGAATTCCACCCGCTCGGGGCGAATCGAAATCAGCGTGCGGTCGCCCGGTTTCTCGACATTGACAGGCTTGGCATCAATCAGGTCGCCATTGTCGAGCTGAACCACGGCGATGCCACCCCTGATCTCTTTGATCTTGCCTTGCAGCGTGTTGTTCTCGCCGATGAACTGCGCAACAAAGCTGTTTTGCGGGCTCTCGTAGAGCTGATCTGGCGGTGCGATCTGTTGAATGCGGCCATCGTTGAACACGGCAACGCGGTCCGACATGGTCAGCGCCTCGGTTTGGTCATGGGTCACATAAACCGTCGTGATTCCCAGACTATGCGCCAGATGGGTGATCTCGAACTGCATCTTTTCGCGCAATTGCTTGTCGAGGGCGCCCAAGGGCTCATCCATCAAAACCAATTCCGGCTCGAACACCAGCGCGCGTGCAAGGGCAACCCGCTGTTGCTGCCCACCCGAAAGTTGCGCAGGGCGACGACCGCCAAAGGCTCCCATCTCGACCATCTCGAGCGCCCGCTTGACCTTGGCCTCGCGGTCGGATTTGCCGATCTTGCGCACCTCAAGCGGAAAGCTGAGATTCTCGGCGATCGTCATGTGGGGAAAGAGGGCGTAATTCTGGAACACCATGCCGATGCCGCGTTTATGTGGCGGTATGTTGTTGATGCTGATGCCATCGAGCTTTATCTCACCATGCGTGGCGGTTTCAAATCCGGCCAGCATCATAAGGCAGGTCGTTTTGCCCGACCCGGACGGCCCCAGCATGGTCAAGAACTCGCCCTTGGGCATGCTCAGGTTCAGATCTTTGACAACCAGAGTTTCGCCGTCGTAGCTCTTTTGAGCACGTTCAAACGCAACGAACGCATCGTTGTTCCCGGTATCTGCCAAGGTCGGCTCCCTATCTTTTTTATCGTCGCGGGCGTTTGCCCCGCGTTCGGTGAAAACTAAAACGTCAATGGCCCAATCATGCAAGCGGATTGCGGCACTTTTTTCCCGAATCCGACGCGCGCAGGTCAAATCGCCTGCAAGTCAAGCAAGATAAGGCAAATTTCCTGCAAATCGCCGAGGCACGCTCCGCTTTAACGCGAGCCTCGGCATAGGTTTTATAGCGTAACAGCCTATCCCAAGACTGATTTCACGGCTTTTGTAGTTTTGTGAATCACCTCGTCCGCTTCGGATTGCGTGAGACAGAAGGGCGGAGCAAAGCCCAGAATGTCCCCCTGCGGCATGGCCCTCGCGATAACGCCCGTGGCCGCCAGCGCGGTGGAAATCTGTGGGCCCACCTTGTCAGCGGCATCAAAGAATTGCCGATTGTCGCGATTCTTGACGAATTCCACGGCACAGAGCATCCCCTCGCCTCGCACCTCGCCCACATGCGCATGCGCGCCCAGCGCATCGGCCATGCCACGATTGAGATAGCTGCCCACATCGCGGTTATTGGCGATCAGGTTCAGATCATCGAGCAGCTTGAGGTTGGCCACCCCCGCCGCCGCCCCGATGGGATGCGCCGAATAGGTCCAGCCATGGCCAATGGGGCCATTTTCGTCTGTGCCCTGCTCCAGCACCTTCCACATCCGGTCACTGACGATGCTGCCCGAGAGCGGCGCGTAGGCGCTTGTGAGGCCTTTGGCGATGGTGATCAGATCCGGCGTCATTCCATAATGATCCGAACCAAACGTGGTGCCCAGACGACCAAAGCCCGTGACCACCTCATCGGCAATCAACAGGATATCATGCTTTTTCAGAACCTCTTGAATGGCCGCCCAATAGCCGGCGGGGGGCGGCACGATGCCGCCTGTGCCCAGCACCGGCTCGCCGATGAAGGCGGCGATGGTATCCGCACCTTCGCGCTCGATCAGCGCCTCAAGTTCTGCGGCGCAATGCGCCGAGAACTGCTCCTCGGTCTGATCCAGATTGGCACGGCGGAAGTAATAGGGGGCTTCGGTATGCAGCACCTGACTGAGCGGTAGATCGAATTTCTTGTGAAAGAGCTCCAACCCGGTAAGCGATCCGGTCATCAGCCCCGAACCATGATAGCCCCGCCAACGCGAGATGATCTTTTTCTTCTCCGGCCGCCCGAGGATATTGTTGTAATACCAGATCAACTTGATGTTGGTCTCATTGGCGTCAGAGCCGGACATCCCGAAATAGACCTTGCTCATGCCCTTGGGCGCGCGGTCCATGATCATCTTCGACAGGGTGATCGACGCCTCTGTGCCATGCCCGACATAGGCGTGGTAATAGGCCAATTCGCGCGCTTGCGTGGCAATCGCCTCGGCAATCTCTTGGCGGCCATAGCCGACGTTGACGCAATATAGTCCTGCAAAGGCATCGAGAAAGCGATTGCCGTCACGATCCTCGATATGACAGCCCTGCCCACCTTTGATCACCCGGTTCGGCGCCTCACCGCGCGCAAATTGCGCCAGATGCGTGGAAGGGTGAAAAAAATTCTCGCGATCCCATTGATCGAGTTGGTCGTTGCGCAGCATTAGCTTTCCTTTCGCTTGTGTCTTGGACCCGGAGTTTTCAGAAAACTCCGGGTCGAAATCTTTTCAAGATTTCGTCTGCTCACGCCCAATCGCGGCAGACATACTTAATCTCCATGAATTCCTCCATCCCGCGCCGCGCCCCTTCGCGGCCCAGACCCGATTGCTTGACCCCGCCAAAGGGAATCGGTGCGCCGGTCACCTTGGTGCGGTTGACCGCGACCATGCCGAATTGCAGCGCCCGCGTCATCCGGTAGATGCGGCGCGGATCATGGCAATGCAGATAGGCAATGAGACCGTATTCCGTGGCATTGGCACGGGCCACCACTTCTTCTTCGGTGTCAAAGGGCGTGATCGCCGCCACCGGTCCAAAAGTCTCGTCGCGCATGATCGCCGCCTCGTCGGGCACGTCAATCAGAACCGTAGGCTGATAAAAAAGCGGCCCAAGGTCGTCGCGTTGACCGCCGCAGGCGAGCGTTGCACCATGGGTCAGCGCATCGGATACATGCTCTTCCTGCTTTCTGACCGCGTTCTCGTTCATCAACGGCCCGATATCGGGATCATCCATGCCGCGCCCGAGGGTCAGGTTCTGCGTCTCTTCGACAAAGCGTCGGCAAAAAGCGTCATAGACCGGCCGCTCCACGTAAATCCGGTTGGCCCCCAGACAATCCTGTCCCGAGGTGGCAAACTTGGCCTTGATCGACTCCGTGACCGCTGTTTCCAGATCGGCGTTCTTGAACACGATCACCGGCGCGTGGCCGCCCAGTTCCAGCACCAGTTTCTTGACCGTCCCGGCGCATTGGCGATAGAGCAACTGCCCGATATTGGTGGAGCCGGTAAAGCTCAGGACGCGCACGCGGGCGTCTTGCGTCCAGGGTTCGACCACCGTCGCCGCGCGGCCTGTAACGACGTTGAACACGCCTGCCGGGATGCCCGCGCGCTCGGCCAGTTCGGCCAAAGCCAGCGCCGAATAGGGTGTCTCTCCGCTCGGGTGCGCAACGACCGTGCAACCGGCCGCCATCGCCGCCGCCGCCTTGCGCGTGAGCATAGCTGCGGGGAAATTCCACGGGGTGATGAGCGCGGCCACGCCCACCGGCTCCAACCACAATTCCACCTCGGCATCGGGCAGATGGCTTGTGACCCCCTCGATATTGGGGCGTTTGGCCTCTTCGGCGTAGTATTCCACGAAACTCGCCGCATAGTTGATCTCGCCGCGCGCCTCACTAAGGGGCTTACCCTGTTCCAGCACCATGATCCGCGCGAGGTCTTCGCGATGCTCGATCATCAGATCGAACCACCGCCGTAGCAGCACAGAGCGCTCTTGTGGTAAGGTCAGAGACCACATTTGAAACGCCGCCTCCGCCGCATCCACCGCCGCATGTGCCTGATCTGCACTGAGGCTCGCCACATCACCCAGCGCACGGCCATCGGCGGGATTGGTGACGGGAAGCGTTGCAGTGTGGTCACCGCCCACCCATTTGCCATTCACATAGGCAAAGCTGCGCACGAGGCGTGTGTCGGTAATCCCGTTGCGGGTCCAGATGGCTGAGTCGGACATGATGACGCTCCTTTTGCGCCAAAGAATGTCCTGTGATTGCCACCGCGTGTGGCTGAAGTTTCACAAGTTTGCAGATTATTCGTCTGCATAACAGCCAAAATGCAGATGTTTCAGTCGAAAAATATCTCTAGCGGTGGCAAGCGCGGGGATTTGACCGGCTTGGTCACAATATAGGTGAAATACCGTGCCAGTCCGATCCGAGCCTCCAGCATCTGATCGATCAGCCGCTGATAAGCGTCGATGTCGCGGGTCACGATCTGCATCAGATAGTCAAACCCGCCCCCCAACGCCCAACAGGCTGTCACCTCGCCATAGCGCTGCACACTGTCTTCAAAGGCGCGAAACGAGGCGGGCGTGTGATCCGCCAGTTCCACCGCAACAAAGACGGTCACATGCGACCCCAACTTCTTGAGAGCGATCCGGGCGTTATAGCCCTCGATCAGACCCGCCGCTTCCAGACGCTTCAAACGCTCCCAACAGGGGCTGGCCGAGAGACCGACGCGCGCCGCCAGATCGGCCTTGGTGATGCGGCCCTCATCAGCCAGCACCCGCAGGATATCGAGATCGCGCGCATCCAGCTTCATGCAGGGATCACCGTGCCCACGTCACGTCCCTTGAGACGGTCCATGACATGGGTGGCAATCGCAGTATCCTGCACGCCGGTGCCGGTCAGATCGCAAATGGTGATTTCGGCATCGTTCTTGCGCCCCCGCGCCCGACCCCGGATCACATCCCCCAACTCGACCGGAGCGCCCTTGGTCCATATCCCGGCCTCGATCGCGCTGCGCAATTCACCCAGCTTTTCGACCTGCGTCGCGCGATCCGCGACGTAAAGATCGGCCTTGATCAGGGCCTGCGGATCAATCTCATTCTTGCCCGCCTGATCAGAGCCCATGGCGGTGATATGCAATTCGGGATGCAGCCATTTCGACTCGATCACCGGGGTTTGCGCCGGAGTCGTGGTGATCACCAACTGGCTCGCCAGTACCAGATCGGCGGGATTGTCCATCACACGAATATCGCATTTGAGGTCGGCCAGATCGGCGGCACAGGCGCGCGCGCGCTGGGCATCGCGCCCCCAGATCAGCAGCCGGTCAAACGGGCGCACAAGCCGCGCCGCCCGCGCCTGAAGCCGTGCCTGCACGCCGGTGCCGATGATGCCCGCCGTATGCACCACCTCGGGGGCGAGATGCTGCGCCGCCACCGCTCCCGCAGCCGCCGTGCGCAGATCGGTCAGATAGCCATTGTCGAGAAACACCGCCTCGACCAACCCGGTCTTGGCGGAAAAGAGGATCATCAGCCCGTTGAGGCTGGGCAACCCCAGCTTGGGATTGTCGAAAAACCCCGGACTAACCTTGATCGCGAACCCGTCAAAGCCGGGGATATAGGCGGTTTTCACATCCACCTCGCCATGCACATCCGCGAGGTCCATCGACATCACCGGCGGCATGACAACCCCGCCATCCGACAGCGCGGCAAAGGCGCTTTCGATCACCTTGACCGTCTCACGGTCGAGCTTGATCGCGCCGCGCAAGTCCGCCTCTGTCACGATCCGGATATCATGTGCCATATGTCTTACCCTCAATCACCTTGTTGCCCAAAATCACATTCTGCCCGGTCATCACCTTGGTGAACATTGCCATATCGAGATTGCGGCCGGTGATGATGGTGGCGGTTGGTCCTTTGGGCACCACCTTGCCACTCAGCACCGCCGCAAGGCCCACGACGCAAGCCCCTTCTGCCACGATCCGATCCTCGTAATAGAGCACCTGCATCGCGTGATAAATCTCTTCTTCGCTCACGAGGATCACCTCGTCCAGCAGGTCGCGGCACATGGCAAAGCTGAGACGGTTCGCCATGCCAATCCCGCCGCCAAGACTATCGGCAAGGCTTGGCACCTCTTCGACCTCGACGGGATGGCCGGCGCGGATGCTTTCATACATCGCGGCCCCCCGGTCCATGCTAATCCCAATGACGCGCAGGGTGGGTTTGATCGTCTTGGCGGCCAATGCCACCCCCGCTGCAAGGCCCCCGCCCGACAAGGGCACAAGGAGCGTTTCCAGATCCGGGCGCGCCGCCATGATTTCCAGTCCGATGGTGCCTTGACCCGCGATGACCAGCGGATCATCAAAGGGCGAGATTTCGGTCAACCCTTCTTCAGCAACCAGCCGCTCGGCCTCGGCCTGGGCGGCATCCTGACTGCGTCCAATGATCCGCACCTCCGCCCCCAGTGCGCGTATGCCATCCACCTTGGCCTGTGGCACCAGTTCCGACATGCAGATCACCGCCCGCAAACCGCGTGCCCGCGCTGCATAGGCCACGCCGCGCCCATGGTTGCCGGTCGAGCAACAGGTGACGCCCGCCGCATCCTGCGCACCCGCCACCGCATTGAGTGCGCCGCGCAGTTTGAAGGCACCGATGGGTTGCATATTCTCCAGCTTGAGCAGGAAATCAGCGCCCGAAACGCCGCTCATATAGGGCGACGGCACAAGCGGCGTGCAGTCCGCCACACCGGCAATCACCTGTGCCGCAGCAAAAACATCGGCCAAAACAGGCTGCATTGTTTTCTCCCATCAGATGATCGCGCGCAGCTTGCGTCGGGGCAAGCCTAGCGTCAACTCCGCGGCGCGAGATGGTCTGAAAACGACAAAACGGGGCGTATTTCTTGGGGCAAGCCCAAGACAAACCCCCAAGTATGACCGGGACATCCTAGATACGGACCCCCGACATGATTGAAAAAGACCTGCCCTTCTCGGCTCAGGAGTATCAGCGCCGGTTGGAAAAAACCCGCGCCGCCATGGCCCGGCTTGACCTTGACGCGCTCTTTGTCACCGACCCGTCGAACCAGCATTGGCTGACCGGCTATGATGGCTGGTCGTTTTATGTGCATCAGGGCGTTCTGGTCTTTCCCGAGGCCGACCCGATCTGGTGGGGCCGCAATCAGGATGCCAATGGCGGCGTGCGCACGGTCTGGATGACCGACGACCGGGTGATCGGCTATGCCGACAACTATGTTCAATCGACCGAACGCCACCCGATGCAGGATCTGGCGGAACGTCTCAAGGGCATGGGCCTCGCCGACAAGCGGATCGGCGTGGAAATGGACAATTACTATTTCTCCGCCAAGGCGATGCAGACCCTGCGCGAGGAACTGCCCGAGGCGACTTTCCTCGATGCCACGGCGCTGGTGAACTGGCAACGGACGGTGAAATCCGAGGAAGAGCTGGGCTTCATGCGCAAGGCTGCGCTCATTTCGGAAAAGATCACCGATGGGTTGATGGAGCGGGTCGAACCGGGCATCCCCAAGAACGAAATCGTGGCCGAGATTTTCCGCGATGCCATTCGTGGAGTCGAGGGGGCTTGGGGCGATTATCCCGCCATCGTGCCGCTCTTGCCGTCCGGGTCCGACGCCGCAGCACCGCATCTGACGTGGAACGGGCGCGAGTTTGCCACGGGAGAGGCGACATTCTTTGAAATCTCGGGCTGTTACAGGCGCTATCATACGCCGTTCTGCCGCACGCTGTTTCTCGGCAAGCCACCGCAATTCCTGCTTGATGCCGAAAAGGCGCTGATCGAGGGGCTGGAGGCAGGACTTGAGGCCGCAAAGGCAGGCAACCGCGCCTGTGACATTGCCAATGCTTTGGCCGCCCCGCTGGAGCGTGCGGGCATTGAACGTGGCGCGCGCTGTGGCTATCCTATCGGTCTAAGCTATCCGCCCGACTGGGGCGAGCGCACGATTTCCCTGCGCTCCGAGGATGAATCCGTGCTGGAGCCGGGGATGACATTCCATTTCATGCCCGGACTCTGGATGTCCGACTGGGGTCTGGAGATTACCGAGTCGATCCTGATCAAGGAAAGCGGCCCGGCGGAAACCTTCTGCAACCGCCCGCGCAAGATGTTCGTCAAGGATTGACCGAAGAAGGTCCCCACGATCGTAGTGGGGGCCTTTTGCAATGCCATGCCATAATCCAATTCCTATTTTGTTTCTCTGACTCGCGTCACAATACAAGACAAAACAAGGATGCGTTTGATGCTGATTTCCGCGCAGAGATGCGGTAGGAACGCAGCATTGGAATTCCTTATGCGCGATCGTCACTAACTCATGGACAATGATACCCCCGCCTATCTGACGACCAAGGAGGTCGCTGACCTCTTGCGAGTCAAAGAGCGCAGAGTTTACGATATGGTCGCCACGGGCGAGATTCCGCATCGCAAGATCACCGGCAAGCTCTTGTTTCCACACAATGAACTGATGTGCTGGATTGAGGGTACTGGCGTCACGCTGCCGACTGAGCGGATGGCGCTTGTGACCGGTTCGCATGATCCGTTGCTCGATTGGGCTCTGCGCGAGAGTGGTGCGGGCCTGGCCACTCTCTGGAACGGAAGCCATGACGGACTGGAGGTCTTTGCCGAGGGGCGCGCGGTTTTGACGGGGCTGCATATTCCGGGCGATACCGACTGGAACATTCCCGCCATAGAGGCGCGTGGGTTGCGCGATGCGGTACTGATCGGCTGGGCAGAACGGATGCGCGGTCTGATCCTGACGCCCGCTGTGGCCGATCTCGTGCAGAGTTTTGGCGATCTGCGTGGTCGCCGTGTGATCCTGCGACAAGAGGGGGCAGGCACCACGACGCTGTTTGACCGAATGATGGCCGAGTCCGGGTTAGTGCCCGGCGACATCCTGACGCCTGCCAGTCCCGCGCATACCGAGAGCGACGCCGCCGCCGCCGTAGCGGCGGGTGAGGCAGAGGCGACGTTGGGAATCGACTCAATGGCGCGGCAGTTTCGGTTGGTGTTCCGGCCCCTGGTGCAAGAGCGGTTCGACCTTCTGATTGATCGGCGCGCCTATTTCACCGAACCCGTGCAACGCCTTGTCGCCTTCATGCGGTCGGATACGATGATTGCCAAGGCGGCGGCGCTCGGGGGCTATGATCTGGGCGGGCTAGGCAAGGTGCGCTGGATTTCCGCCTGAACCCGCCTTTTTAAACAAAGTCACCCACCCGCGTTGGGGAAGAACAACTGCTGACCGTCGATCTTGTAATCCGCGATGGCCTGTTGACCCTCTGCCGACAACACCCAGTCAATGAAGGCCTGCCCAGCCTCGGCCTTGACGCTGGCATGCTTTTCCGGATTCACAAGAATGATGCCATATTGGTTGAACAGGCGATCATCACCCTCGACCGCGATCTGGTAATCGCCCTTGTTGCCAAAGGATATCCATGTGGCGCGGTCGGTCAGCACATAGGCCCCCATCGCCGTGCCGGTGTTGAGCGTGGCCCCCATGCCGGACCCGGTTTCGCGATACCAACCGCCAGACGCGGCGGCGGCATCCACGCCCGCCTCTTTCCACAGTTTCAATTCTGCCTTGTGGGTGCCGCTGTCATCCCCGCGCGAGGCAAAGGGCGCCTCGGTCTCTGCGATCTTGGTCAAGGCCGCCGTGATATCCTTGGTCCCGGCGATACCTGCCGGATCGGCGGGCGGCCCAACCAGGATGAAATCGTTATACATCACGTCCGACCGTTCCACCCCATGCCCCTCGGCCACGAATTTCTCCTCGGACGCCTTGGCATGGACAAAGAGCACGTCGCCATCGCCATTCTCGGCATTCTTGATCGCCTGCCCGGTGCCTACGGCCACGACGCGCACCTCGATCCCGGTCTTGTCCTGAAAGATCGGCAGAATGTGGTCAAACAGACCGGAATTCTGCGTCGATGTGGTGGATTGCACCACGATGAACTGATCCTGCGCCTGCGCGGATCCAGCCAGCCCCATGGCCAGTGCCGCACCGGCAGCAAGCGAGAAAAAATGACGTCTGAGCATGAAACGGTCCCTGTCTTTTGGATGTCAGAAAGTTGTGCCTGTGTAGAGCCGCCCTTGGGTCCAGGCGCGCGCAGCCTCGGAACGGGGATGGCTAAGAACTTGATCAATGGGACCGGTTTCGGCCACCTGGCCCGCGTGCAGAAAGATCACTTCATCTCCCATCCGACGCGCCTGCCCCAAATCGTGGGTGACCATGACAATGGTCACACCCCGCGCATGGGCGGCGTCGATCAGAGACTCGATCATCTGCGTAGAGGCGGGATCGAGGCTGCTGGTGGGTTCATCGAGAAAAAGCAGGTGCGGCTGACCGATGAGCGCGCGTGCCAAGGCGAGGCGCTGCTGCTCTCCGCCAGAGAGAACGCGCGCAGGATGCCGCGCCAGGTCGGTCAGCCCGGCCAAATCGAGTGCGCGCGCAGCCTCTGTCGCCCGCTGCGCACCGCGCACGCCATGCATCGAGAGGGCGAAATTGAGATTGGCCAGCACCGACCGGCGCAGCATGACGGGACGCTGGAACACCATCGACTGCGCACGTCGCGCGGCGTGGTCCGGGGTTGCCCCCCGCCACAAAACCTGCCCGGCAGAGGGTGGCAAAAGACCATGCAGAAGACGCAAAATCAGGCTCTTGCCCGCGCCATTCGCCCCCATGATCAGAGTGCGCGACCCCTCGCGGATTGTCAGGGATACACTGTCAATGAGCCGCTTGCCTCCTGCCTCGAAAGACAGGTTCCGCGCCTCGAGCAACACGGCGCGTGTGGCGACCTGTGCCGGGATCATATCCATCACCGTATCACGCATAGGCCGCCCGCACCGCAGAGGCCCGGAGCGCCATGACCACCGCATTCACGATCACCGCGATGGAGAGCAACAGCACACCTAGGGCCAATGCCAGTTCCAGATTTCCTTTGGACGTCTCGAGCGCGATGGTGGTGGTCATCACGCGGGTCACATGATTGATGTTGCCACCCACAATCAGCACCGCGCCGACCTCGGCCACCGCGCGGCCAAATCCCGCCAGTGCGACAGTCATCAGGCTATAGCGCGCATCCCAAAGCAAGGCCGCCATGCGATCATAGGCGCGCAGGCCCATGGAGGCGAATTGCTCGGCATATTCGCCGTGCAGATCCTCGACCACCTGTTTCGTGAGTGCCGCGACGATGGGTGTCACAAGGATCGTCTGCGCGATGATCATTGCCAATGGCGTGTAGAGCAATTGCAGCGGGCCAAGCGGGCCAGAGGCGGAAAGCATCAGGTAGACAAAGAGACCCACCACCACCGGCGGCAGGCCCATCAGCGCATTGAGAAGGACCGTCACAATGCCCCGCCCCGGAAAGCGGAACGCGCCGACCAAGGCGCCCAGGGGCAGGCCGATGAGACAGGACAAGAAAACAGCAGAAAGCGTCACCCTGAGCGACAGCGCGACGATCTCGCTCAGGTTCCGATCCCAATTGAGGATCAGGACAAAAGCCTCTGACATGATGTCGCCAAAGCTGAACACGTGCAATTTCTCCCCTCTGCGGGAAAAAATACACAAAAAGACATAAGACACCAGCCCCTAACGCGACAGCGCCTCAGGGTTTTGCGGCACGCAAGCGCCAGAGGCGCAGCGGTTGGATCAATTCCGGCCCATTCGATCCCATGCTTACATGCACCGCATAAAGCCGCCCCAGCGTCTCGCGCTGTGCCTCGGCCAGAGCGCGGCGGGCGGGATCGACACGGGCAAGATAGGCAATAAAGGCGTCGAGATCCGCCACAGGCGTGGGCCGCGCATAGGTGACAGGCGCGGGACCAGTGGCCCCTCCCGTAGCCAGCACCGCATCAATTGCCCGAATTGCGGCATGCCGTATCTCGGTCTCATCCTCGACCGGGCGCATCACCTCAAAGAACGCGCCCTCGGCCAAGGGCTCGACAATGATCACCTCGCCACCGGGGCGCAGCACGCGCAAGGCCTCTAGCAAGGCGGCCTGCATGAGAGGCACCGGGACATGGTGTAGCGAATTGAGAAAGACGCAGGCATGGAATGCGCTATCCGCAAAGGGTAGCGCCTCTGCCCCGCACGCCTCGAACCGGGCCTCGGGCACGGCCAGACGCGCGGCGGCGACCGCCTCGGGCGCGGGGTCAATCCCGGTCACGTCATAGCCGGCCCGCACCAGACTGCGCACCAGCGTCCCATGACCACAGCCGATATCGAGCACCGCATGTGCGTCGATTTCGGACAGAATCGCCAAAAGACGTGTGCCGGTATCGTTTGCCTCAGTCATCGCCAAACTCCGCGCGCAGCGCGGCGTTATGCGCTCCAAGGGCGGGCACAGACCCCAACGCGGCCTCGACACCGTCGATCTGCGCGCCGGGGGCCAGCATCCGCACCGGGCCGGACGGGGTTTCGACCGTGACGTGGCGGTTCTGGGGATGGCTGACCAGATCCTCCATCTCGCTCACGCGCCCATAGGCGATCCGTGCTTCGCGCAGCCGGTCCGCCATGGCATCGCGAGGCATCGCGGCAAAGACCGGCCGCAGGATCGCATCAAGCGCCGCGCGATTGGCGACTCGGGCCGAATTGCTGTCAAAGCGCGGATCGCGGGCCAGCGCGGCATCGCCCAGAATCGCCTCGCAGAACACCGCCCATTCGCGCTCGTTCTGGATCGAGATCAGCACCGCCTTGCCATCGCTGCCCTGATAGACGCCATAAGGCGCGATGGTGGGATGGTTGAGACCGGCACGCTGCGGCACCTTACCTCCATAAGCATATTGCAGGTAGGGCACGTTCATCCAATCGCCCAGCGCATGAAAGAGCGAGACCGCGATATGCCGTCCCTCGCCCGTGGTCGCCCGCCCGATCAGCGCCTCGAGAATGGCCTGATAGGCGGTCATTCCCGCTGCAATATCACAGACCGAAACGCCGGTGCGCGCCGGGCCATGCTCATTGCCGGTAATCGACGAGAGGCCGGTTTCAGCCTGCACCAGAAGGTCATAGGCCTTGAGATCCGCCAGCGGCCCCTCTTCGCCATAGCCAGAGATCGAAACAGTGATCAGACGCGGGTAATCGGCGCGCAACCGACCCGGCGCAAATCCCAGACGATCAATCGCCCCCGGCGCGAGGTTCTGGATGAAGATATCCGCGCGCGCCAGCATCCGCTCCATCAACGCGCGATCCGCCTCTTGCCGCAGGTCGAGGCAGAGCGATTCCTTGCCTCGGTTGAGCCATACGAAATAGGCGCTCTCACCATGGACCAACGCGTCATAGCCCCGCGCGAAATCGCCCTCGGGCCGCTCGACCTTGACCACCCGCGCGCCGGCCTCTGCCAGACGGCTTGACGCATAGGGGGCGGCAACCGCCTGTTCGACGGAGACTACAAAAAGACCGGCAAGGTCGCTGCGCATCTGGGCCTCTTTCATCTGGGTCATATTTCGCTGGAGCATGCCCCATTCTGCCCCGTATGAGAAATATCAGTCGCGTTGAACGGGTATAGCGCCGGGCTATGGGACATCATAGGCTTGCACTCTGACCTTTCCAATTGATAGACGTTCAGCCTATGGACATCCGCCAACTCCGCTATTTCATCGCCATCGCCGAGGCCCCTTCGCTCTCGGCGGCCGCGCATCGGCTCGGGGTCGCGCAACCCTCGCTCTCCCAACATGTGGCGCGGATGGAAGCGGAGCTTGTTGTGCGCCTGATCGACCGCTCACCGCGTGGCTCGATGCTGACCACCGAAGGGCAGGTTCTCTTGCGCCACGCGCGCGAGATCACCACCGCAATGGAGCGCTGCGTGGACGAGATGCGCGATGCGTCGGGCGCGCCGCGCGGCAAGGTCGGGTTTGGTCTGCCATCCTCTGTTTCTATGGTGCTGTCGGTCCCTCTCGCGGAAACCGTCCGTGTAGAATTGCCCGATATCCGTCTGCGCGTAGTCGAGGCGATGAGCGGCTATATCAAGTCATGGGTGAGCGACGGCACCGTTGACATGGGCTTTATCTACGACTTGCAAAACGCTGATCACTTTCGGATCACCCATGTGCTTGATGAACGATTGCATGTTTATTCCGCCCCGGACAACTGGCCCTTTGATACGCCACCCGGCACGCCGGTGCCGCTGCGTGCGCTCGAGCGGCTGGAGATGATTCTGCCCGAAGCCGCACATGGCCTGCGCAAGACGATCGAGAGCTATGCCGCCCCGCTAGGTCTGCGTCTCAACGTGCCCATTGAGATGGACGCGATGACCCAGATCAAGGAGCTTGTGGCGCGCGGGTCTGGTCATGCGATCTTTTCGCCCTCGGCGGTGCATGACGCGGTGGCGCGGGGCGAACTTGTCGGCGCGCCCATCACGGCCCCAGATATGGTGCGACCTGTTTATCTGGTGAGCAACCCCTCCTTTCCCACCAGCCGCGCCAGTCGAGCGGTCGAGGCGATCACACTCGACGTGCTGCGCGATCTGGTGCAGCGGGGCATCTGGCAGGGCGAGTTGCGGCTATAGGCGCGCCCAATGGCCGCAAGCGGGCATTGGTATTTCCGTCCGGCTGGAAAACCTGCCACCTAGAGCACGAAAACCGGGCATGAGAAACGTAAGAGGCTGACATGACGTCTTTTGATCCAACGGCGGACTATGCCGATATCCGCGCAGGCGTGGCAAAAGTCTGCGCCGAGTTTCCCGGCGCCTATTGGCGCGATCTGGATGCGCGGCGCGCCTATCCCAAGGACTTCGTCGATGCGCTGATCCGCGAGGGGTATCTGGCGGCGATGATTCCAGAGGAGTTCGGCGGATCGGGCCTAAACCTCACTGCGGCCTCGGTCATTCTCGAGGAAATCCATCGCTCTGGCTGCAATGCCGCCGCTTGTCACGCGCAGATGTATACAATGGGCACCGTGCTGCGCCACGGGTCCGACGCGCAAAAGGCAGCCTATCTGCCCGGCATCGCCGATGGCTCCTTGCGCCTTCAGGCCTTTGGCGTGACCGAACCCACCAGCGGCACTGACACGCTGGCGCTGAAAACAACGGCGCGGCGGGATGGCGATGAGTATGTGATCAACGGCCAGAAAATCTGGACTTCGCGGGTGGAACATTCCGACCTGATGGTGCTTTTGGCCCGCACCACACCACGCGAGGAGGCGGCATCGAAGACCGACGGTCTGTCGGTGTTCCTGATCGACCTGCGCGGCAAGGTTGGGAACGGCATCGAAATCCGACCCATCCGCACCATGATCAACCACGCCACGACCGAAGTCTTTTTTGACAACCTGCGCATCCCGGCGGACAGCCTGATTGGCGAAGAGGGCAAGGGGTTCCGCTATATCCTCTCGGGCATGAATTCCGAGCGTATCCTGATCGCCGCCGAATGTATCGGCGATGCGAAATGGTTCCTTAAAACCGGGTCGGACTATGCCCGAGAGCGGGTGGTGTTTGGCGCACCTATCGGGGTTAACCAAGGGGTGCAATTCCCGCTGGCGCGCGCGCAGGCGCATTTGATGGCCGCCGAGGCCATCGTTTACCGCGCAGCGGCGATGTATGACGCAGGCCACAATCCCGGCGTTGAGGCGAATACCGCCAAACTCCTCGCGTCCGAGGCGAGTTGGGAGGCGGCAGAGGCCTGCATGCAGACCCATGGCGGCTTTGCCTTTGCCGAGGAATACGATGTCGAGCGCAAGTGGCGCGAGGCGCGGCTTTATCAGATCGCACCGATTTCGACCAATCTTATCCTGTGCCATATTGCCGAACAGGTGCTGGGCCTGCCAAAGTCCTATGGGTCTGGACGAGGACAGTAGGAGGGCGAGATGAACGATTACGCGGACTGGATCGGGCGCAGCTATTGCCGGTCAGAGCCGATATCCGAGCGGCTGATCGAGGAATACCGCGCGAGTTTGGCAGGAGCGCTGGCAGAGGCTGAGGTGCCTGTCGGGCTGCATTGGTGCCTTTCGCCTGATACGGTGACCCCGGATAGGCTGGGCCGGGATTGCCACCCCAAGACCGGAATATTCCTGCCTGCCCTGCCCCTGCCCCGTCGGATGTGGGCCGGGGGCGAGATCGAGTTTCACGCGCCCTTTGCAGCCGGTGATCTGGTCACGCGAGAGACAACAATTGACGATGTGACTTTCAAAGAGGGGCGCAGCGGCAAGCTGGGGTTTGTCACGCAACGGCATGTCTATAACGTGGAGGGTGCGGCCCGCCTGACCGAGCGACAGGATATCGTGTATCGCGAAGATCCCAAGCCCGGGCAATCCATACTCCCCACGGAGGCCGAGGATTGGCCAGAGGCGACAACATGGCGGATCACGCCGGATTCGACCCTGCTTTTTCGCTTTTCCGCGCTTACCTTCAATGGTCATCGCATCCATTACGATCATCCCTATGCCACAAGTGTCGAGGGCTACGAGGGACTCGTCGTACATGGGCCGATGCAAGCGGTCTGGATGATGAACCTTGCGACGCACATCCTGGGTCATCTGCCGGCACGGTTTTCCTATCGTGGGCTGACACCCCTGATTTGCAACCTCTCCGTGGTAATCGAGGCCCGAGAACGGGACGGAAGTCTGGATCTGCGGGTTCGACGCGAGGGAGATGGTGTTGCAACCATGGCGGCGCGTGCGGAATGAGGTATATTGACAAAACTAGAAATATAGTTATTTTGCTTGTATGAGCACCACAAGCCCCACCGCCCGCGCCCTTGCCGCCCTTGGCCATGACACCCGGCTTGCGATATTTCGCCTGCTGGTGCGCGCGGGCGATGGCGGGCTCAGTGTCGGCGATATTGGACAGCATCTGGAACAGGCGCCCTCGACATTGGCGCATCACCTGTCGGCGCTGGTCGATGCGGGGCTGGTGGTGCAGGAACGTCATGGGCGTACGGTGATCAATCGCGTGGACTACCTTGCCATGCGACAGACACTGGATTTCCTGACATCGGAATGCTGTACCGGGGTAACACTTGCCAAGACAGTGGGCGCCGCCTGACGCACACCCTTTTTTGGTGAATAAAAACGACTTTTCTAGGGATATGGACATGACAGACTCAAGCCTCACCCACCCTCGCACCGCAGCAGTGCTGCGTCGTCTGTGGAAAGATTACCGGATCTGGACAATCTCGGTCCTGATTCTGATTGTGCTCGCAATCCTTGACGCGACGCAGGCGCAGGACACGCTGATCTTTACCACGGACGCCCTCCTCAGCACCGCGCCGTTCCTGCTTTTGTCCATCGGCATCGCCGCTTGGGCCACGGCTACGGGCGCGGACAATCTCATCGCGCGCGCCTTTACCGGTGCCCCAGCCCTGATGATATTATTGGCGGCGCTGGCTGGCGGGCTCTCGCCCTTTTGTTCCTGCGGGGTGATTCCACTGATCGCCGCCCTTTTGGCGATGGGTGTGCCGCTCTCGGCGGTCATGGCCTTCTGGCTGGCCTCGCCGGTGATGGACCCCTCGATGTTCATGCTGACCACGGGCGTTCTCGGGCTAGAGTTTGCCGTTGCCAAAACATTGGCCGCTGTCGGTCTTGGCCTGATGGGCGGCTGGGCTGTGCATTTCTTGGGCCGCGCCGGAGGGCTGAGTGATCCGCTGCGCGACGGCATCGGCAACGGTGGTTGCGGCGGCAGCAAAGTGCGCGCGCCCAAGCCGGTTGTCTGGCGGTTTTGGACCGATCCGGCACGCCGGGCCAAGTTTGCCCGTGAGGCGCTGACTGTGACCCTATTCCTGCTGAAATGGCTCACTCTGGCTTTTATCCTCGAGAGCCTGATGCTGGCCTTTGTCCCGGCAGAGACCATTACGCAGGCCCTTGGCGGCACCGGCATCGGCCCGATCCTCTTGGGCACGCTCATTGGGGTGCCTGCCTATCTCAATGGTTACGCCGCCCTGCCGCTGGTTGGCGGGTTGATCGGACAGGGCATGGCCCCCGGTGCCGGTCTGGCCTTTCTCGTGGCCGGTGGCGTCACCTCTTTGCCCGCCGCCATCGCTGTCTGGGCCTTGGTCAAACCGCGTGTCTTTGCGCTCTACATCGCGCTCTCGCTCACTGGCGCCTTTGCTGCGGGCCTGCTCTTTCAACTCTGGCAATTCGCATGAGACAGCTTGAGATCGAGGTTACGGGGCTGAAACCCGGCGCGCGGCTGTTGGCCCCGGCGGGCATGTGCAGCCCCGAGGACGCCGTTTCGGCCACAACTGTGACTGGCGGGGAAATCGTTACCGTAGCACTTGAGCCGGAATTGGGTCTTGCCGCGCTCTGGATCGAGGCAGCGGGGACAAGTGTGACACTCTCCCACATCATCGCACCAGCCCCCATCGGCCAAGGCTATCCCGAGGCGATCTATACCCCGCGCACCAACCGCTATACCGTCGCCGCTGACGCATTGGCAGAGGCCAGCCGCGCCATCGCGACCAAGGCGGGCGGCGGGCGAGCGGGCATCAACGCGCTGGTGGCCGAGGCCGAAGCCCGCTTTACCTACGACCACCCCGAGGTGCGGTTCAACGACGGTGCCGACCGGGTGCCCTACCTCTCTTGCGGCACGACACCCGGCTCTTGCGTGGACATCAACACCTATCTCGTCGCAAGCCTGCGCGCGGCGGGCTATGAGGCGGGCTATGTCTATGGCTACTTCTTTCCGGCGGAAAAGGGGGGCGTCACCCATGACATGCACTGCTGGGTCGTCACCCGCCATGCAGGCGAGGTGCTCGACTGGGACATCGCGCATCACATGAAGGCAGGGCTAGGCCCCACAAAACCTGGTCTCAATCCGCGTCCCGGTTGGCGTGTCGCGCTCGGGCATTCGATGGGGCACGGCTATCGCATGGGCGAAACGATGGCCCGCATGAAACTCTTGGCCGAACCGATGCAAATGGGGCCGGGCGGCACATGGCAGAAACTGCCCATCATCGCGCGCCTGCCCGCAGCCTGACCCTTGCAGAGCTGCCCGCATTTTGAGCATAAACCGCTGGGAGTCGGCCTCTCAGCGGTTTAGTTTTGCTCAATGGTAAATTTCTGTAGAAAACCGACCGGATAAATTTTACCAATTGGTAAAACCAAAAAGACTGCCCACCTGCCAACATGGAGATCAACATGACACGCCTGCCACTTTCCCGCCGTCGCTTTATGGCCACTTCGGCCGGCGCGGCACTCATCGCCGGGGCCTCTGGCCTGCGCTCGCCGCTACGCGCCGCCGAACCGATCAAGACCGCCGGTATCTATACGGTGCCCGTCGAACAACAATGGGTCAGCCGGATTCACAAGGCCGCCATGACCGCGCAAGAGCGCGGCGATGTCGAGTATGTCTATTCCGAGAATGTCTCGAACACCGACTATGCCCGTGTCATGCGCGAATATGCCGAACAGGGCTACAAACTCATCATCGGTGAGGTGTTCGCGGTCGAGCAAGAAGCGCGCGAAGTGGCCGCCGATTATCCCGACATCGCCTTCCTGATGGGGTCGAGCTTCAAGGAGGACCCGGCGCTGGCGAATTTCGCGGTGTTCGACAACTATATTCAGGACGCTTCTTACCTCTCGGGGATCATTGCGGGTGCGATGACCAAGACCGCCAATATCGGCATGGTCGGCGGTTTCCCGATCCCCGAGGTCAACCGCCTGATGCACGCCTTCATGGCCGGTGCGCAGGAGATGAATCCGGACATCAAGTTTCAGGTGAGCTTTATCGGCTCCTGGTTCGATCCGCCCAAGGCCAAGGAAACCGCCTTTGCGATGATCGAGGGC
This sequence comes from Roseovarius sp. MBR-51, assembly GCF_053628575.1. Taxonomy (NCBI): domain Bacteria; kingdom Pseudomonadati; phylum Pseudomonadota; class Alphaproteobacteria; order Rhodobacterales; family Roseobacteraceae; genus Roseovarius; species Roseovarius sp. MBR-51. The sequence continues at coordinate 277,608 of NZ_JBRJGQ010000001.1, read as the reverse complement.
GGCGCGGACATGCTCTATGCTGAGCGCTTTGGCGTCTCGGACGCAGCTAAGGAAAAAGGCGTGCTGGCCATCGGCAACGTGATCGACACCCAAGCCGATTATCCCGAAACGGTCGTCGCCTCGGCGCTCTGGCATTTCGAACCGACGCTTGATGCCGCGATTGCCGCTGTGAACGCGGGCAATTTCACCGCCGCCGATTACGGGGTCTATTCCTTCATGAAGGAGGGGGGCTCGTCCTTGGCTCCGCTTGGCACCTTTGAGGACAAGGTGCCCGAGGCAGCCTTGGCGCTGGTGGCGGAACGAGAGGCGGCGATCAAGGCAGGTACTTTCTCAGTCGAGATTAACGACGAAGAGCCGAAATCCTCGTAAATGACAGGCGCAGACACGGCGCAGGTCGTTCTGCGCCTAGACCGGATTACCAAGCGTTTCGGCGCGCTCACCGCGAATGACGCGGTGAGCCTCGATCTGCACCGGGGCGAGGTCGTGGCCCTCTTGGGCGAGAACGGCGCTGGCAAGACCACGCTGATGAACATCCTATTCGGCCAGTATACGGCCGACGAGGGACAGGTGATGGTCATGGGCCGCGACCTGCCCCCCGGCAATCCGCGCGCGGCGCTCGAGGCGGGCGTGGGTATGGTGCATCAGCATTTCACGCTAGCCGACAACCTGACCGTTCTGGAGAATGTCGTACTGGGGACGGAATCTCTCTGGCGCTGGCGTTCGGATCGCGTGGCGGCGCGCGCCAAGATCGCCCGGCTCTCGGCGGATTTTCACCTTTCGGTCGATCCCGAGGCGCGCGTCGGCAGCCTGACGGTGGGGGAACGGCAGCGGGTCGAAATCCTCAAGGCGCTCTACCGCGAGGCGCGCATTCTCATTCTGGACGAGCCGACGGCGGTCCTGACCCCGCAGGAGACCGACGACCTCTTTGCCACCCTGCGCGAGGCGGTGGCCAAGGGCCTGTCGATCGTGTTCATCAGCCACAAACTGCATGAGGTGATGGATATCGCCCACCGTGTGGTGATCCTGCGCCATGGCAAGGTTGTGGCCGAGATGGCCACCGCCGACACGGACCGTCACGCGCTTGCCGCTGCGATGGTCGGAAGTGACGTCAGCGCGCCACGGGTGGCCCCCGGCACACCCGGCGCGCCGCTCTTGCAGTTGCACGCGGTCACCACGCCGGACCGGGGCAGTGCGCCGGGGCTGAAATCCGTGAACCTCTCTCTGCGCGCAGGCCAAATCACCGGGCTCGCCGGGGTCTCGGGCAATGGGCAGGCGGCGTTGGCCGATCTCATCGCTGGTCTCAGCGCCCCTGCTTCGGGGCGGCTTGATCTAAGAGATGCTGACTTGGCGCAATGGTCGCCGCGCGCCGCCGTCGAACATGGCATCGCGCGCATTCCCGAAGACAGGCACAAAACCGGCACAATCGCCGATTTCTCCCTGACCGAGAATGCCATTCTGGAGAGCTATCACAAACCGCCCATGAGCCGCGCGGGCTGGATGAACTGGCCATGCGCCGAGACCGAGACGCAGGCCATCATCACAGGCTATGATATTCGCTGTCCGGGACCTGATACGCGCATTCGCCTACTTTCAGGCGGGAATATGCAGAAACTGATCCTTGGCCGCGTGCTCGAGGCCAATCCGCGTATCATTCTGGCGAACCAACCGGTGCGCGGGCTGGACATTGGCGCGGTGAACTACGTGCATGAACAATTGCTCAAGGCGCGCGACCGGGGCGCGGCGGTGCTGCTGATTTCCGAGGATCTGGATGAGATCATGGCGCTCTCGGACGTGATCCATGTGATGTCCGAAGGCCGCCTCTCGCCCGAATTTGCGCGCGGCACGATGACCCCCGCCGAACTGGGCGTCTGGATGGCGGGTCATGGGTTTGACGCGGGGCTGGCACATGCGTCTTGAACCCATCGCCAACCCTTCGCTGGCCCGCAGCACGCTGCCGCCCGTGCTGGCAATTGCCGCAACGGTGATCGTGGCCTCGCTCTTGGCGATGCTGGCGGGGGCCAATCCCTTTGCGGTGCTAGGGCTGATCCTCAAGGGCGCGGCGGGATCACAATTCGCCGTGTTAGAGACACTGAACCGCGCCACGCCGCTGATCTTCACCGGGCTTGCGGTGGCGGTGGCGTTCCGCGCCCGGCTCTGGAACATCGGCGCCGAGGCGCAGCTCTATGCCGGAGCCTTGATGACGGTCGTGTTGGGCACTGGCGCGTTACCATGGTCTGCCACGGCCCTCTTGCCCACGCTGGTCCTTGTGTCGATGCTGGCGGGCGCGGTCGTCCTGCTCGTCCCTGCGCTGCTCAAGGTGCGGTTTGGCGTCGACGAGGTGGTCACGACGCTCCTCTTCAACTTCATCTTCCTCCTCTTCATCTCGCTCCTGCTCGAAGGACCGCTCAAGGACCCGATGGGCATGGGCTGGCCCAAATCCGAGCGGCTGATTGCCGAGGCGCGTTTGCCGCGTATCGTCGAGGGTCTGCGCCTGCATTGGGGTTTTGCGCTCGCGCTGATTGCCGCCGCGCTTGTCTGGCTGGTCGAGCGGCGCACCACCTTGGGCTATGAAATGCGCGCGGTAGGCCTCAACCGCGAGGCGGCGCGCTTTGCCGGGATTCCGGTCAATTCGGTGCTGATCAAGACGGCGCTCCTGTCGGGTGGCCTTGCCGCGCTTGCGGGTTTTTCCGAGGTGGCGGGGGTCAAGGGCAGTCTCACGCTCGATCTCAGCCCCGGTTTTGGCTATACCGGCATCATCGTGGCGATGCTGGCGCTGCTCAATCCGCTCGGTGTCATCGCCGCCGCCCTCTTTGTGGCGGGCATCTTCGTAGGCGCAGACAGCATGAGCCGCGCGGTGGGCGTGCCGACCTATCTGGCCGATATCATGCTCGCCACGGCGCTCTTGCTGATGGTGCTGGCGATCCTGCTCACGCGGTTCCGGGTGGTGAGGGAATAGCGCATGGACATCCTTGATATCCTCCTCTCCGCCAGCTTTTGGGCCGCCGCGATCCGCATCGCCAGCCCGCTGATTTTTGCCACCTTGGGCGAACTCATTTGCGAACGCGCGGGCGTGCTCAACCTCGGGATTGAGGGGATCATGGTGGCAGGGGCCTTTGCCGGCTGGATGGCAGTTTATTCCGGTCTGGGCCTCTGGCCGGGTGTTGCGGTGGCGATGGTGGTCGGCATGGGCTTTGGCGCGGTGCATAGCCTGCTGACCGTGCCCTTCGGTCTCTCGCAGCATGTGGTGGGGCTTGGCGTGACGCTTCTGGCTACATCGTCGACCTATTACGCTTATCGCCTTGCCCTGCCAGAGGTCACAAGCCCGCCCAAGATCACGGCCTTTCAGCCATGGGAGATCCCTTTGCTGTCCGACATTCCCCTGATCGGCCCCGCACTCTTTGCCCAAACCCCGCTCACCTATCTGGCCTTCATTCTGGTGGGGGTCGTCAGCCTCGTGCTCTACCGCACGCCCCTTGGTCTCGCCCTGCGTGCGGCGGGCGAGAACCCGGCGGCGGTGGCGGCGCAGGGGCTCTCGGTCACCGGCCTGCGCATGGGCGCGGTGATCGTCGGATCAGGGCTGATGGCGGTGGGCGGCGCGTTCCTGACCATGTCGGCGTTCGATTCCTTCTTCTTCGAGATGGTCAACGGGCGCGGCTGGATCTGCATCGCGCTGGTGGTCTTTGGCGCGTGGATACCGGGCAAGGCGCTGTTGGGGGCGGTGCTCTTTGCCGCCTTCGATGCGCTGCAAATTCGCGTGCAACAGACACCCCTCGGGGCGAATATTCCCTATCAGATCTTTCTGATGACGCCCTATGTCCTCTCGATTCTCGCGCTCATCGTCATGTCGCGCCGCGCCGAGGTGCCCGCCGCCTTGATGGTGGCCTTTAACAAGGGGGAACGCTGATGTTCGATCTGATCGTCAAGGGTGGCACGCTGCCCGATGGCACCACTGCCGATATCGGCATCACCGGCGACCGGATCACGGCGATGGGCAGGCTTGAGGGGGCGGAGACGGGCCAGGTGATCGACGCGACCGGCGATCTGGTCAGCGCGCCCTTTGTCGATCCGCATTTCCACCTTGATGCGACGCTGAGTTACGGCCTGCCGCGCATCAACGCCTCTGGCACGCTGCTGGAGGGGATCGGTCTCTGGGGCGAGTTGAAACAGATCGTGACGCAGGAAGATATGGTCACCCGCGCGCTGAACTATTGCGATTGGGCCGCCTCAATGGGCCTCTTGGCGATCCGCAGCCATGTCGACACCTGCGATGACAGCCTTAAGGGCGTGGCGGCCATGCTCGAGGTGCGCGACAAGGTCAAGGGCTACATCGACCTGCAACTCGTGGCCTTTCCACAAGATGGCTTCTACCGCGACCCCACCGCCCGCGCCAACACGATCCGCGCGCTCGATATGGGTGTCGATGTGGTGGGTGGCATCCCGCATTTCGAACGCACCATGGCGGATGGTGCGGCATCTGTGCGCGAACTCTGCGAGATTGCGGCGGCGCGTGGCTTGCGCGTCGATATGCATTGCGACGAGAGCGACGATCCCCTCAGCCGCCATATCGAAACGTTGGCCTATGAGGCGCAGCGCCTCGGGCTTCAGGGGCGGGTGGCTGGATCACACCTCACCTCCATGCATTCGATGGACAACTACTATGTCTCCAAACTCCTGCCGCTGATCGCCGAGGCGGGCGTGGCCGCGATTCCCAATCCGCTGATCAACATCATGTTGCAGGGGCGGCATGACACATTCCCGAAACGGCGCGGCCTGACACGTGTCAAGGAAATGCAGGCGCAGGGCATCACCGTGGGCTGGGGTCAGGATTGCGTGCGCGATCCATGGTATAGCCTCGGGACGGCGGACATGCTTGATGTCGCCTTTATGGGCCTGCATGTGGCGCAAATGTCGAGCCCCGACGAGATGCGGCGCTGCTTCGACATGGTGACTATTGAGAACGCCCGCATTCTGGGGCTGGAGCATTACGGCCTGCATGTGGGTGCCATAGCCTCGCTTGTGGTGCTGGATGCGGGCGACCCGATCGAGGCGGTGCGCCTGCGCGCCGCGCGCCTTGCGGTCGTGTCCAAGGGGCGCCTCATTGCCCGCACCCCGCGCGGCGACGCCACGCTAGAGCTGCCGGGGCGGCCCGGTTCCGTGCGGCGGCGGCACCCGGTGGAATAGATCTCCCACGGCGTAAACCTGCGCATGACCACGCGGCACGCTTGCACTCTGGCCGAGCAACCCCGAAACATCGCTACAGATAATTCAGGAGTGTCCCGCATGCGTTTCCTTTCCGTGCCTTTGATCTGTCTCGCCCTGCCCGCCATGGCCGAGGATATCGCCCTCGCGAGCCGCGTCAGCGCCGTGACCCTCTATCCGCAAGGCGCGACCGTGACCCGCGAAGTGGCTTTTAGCGCCCCTGCCGGTCAGCATGATCTCATCCTCGCCGACCTGCCACAAGGCACGCCGCTCGCCTCGGTGCGTGTCACGGTGCAAGGCGCGCGCATGGGCGGTGTCACCACCCGCAACGATTACGTGCCGCCACGCGATCCGGACGACAGTGATGCGCTGATCGCTGCCCGCGCCGAGGTGGAGCGGATTGAAGAGGCCCTGCGCACCGCCCGCAACGAGATCACCGACATTCGCCTTGAGGCCGATGCCGCCCGCGCCCGCATCACCTTTCTGAGCCAGATCGGTCAGGGCGACGGGGCAGCCGCCCTCGCGATCGACCAACTGCGTGACCTCACGACCATGATCGGCGCTGAAACCCTTGCCGCGCGGCAAGCCGAAGCCGATGCCACCCGCCGCGCCGATACCGCAGAACGCGCGCTCAAGGACCAGATCGAGACTCTGGAAGAGGCGCGTCAGGCACTCAATGCGCTCGTCCCCGAGGACAAGGCCCGCGCCATGCTCGCCGTGGCCATCACCTCTGACACCGAGACGCAAGGCATGCTCACCGTGACCTACACCATCCCCGATGCAGGCTGGCAACCGCTGTACGATCTACATCTGGCGCGCGACAGCGGCGCGCTCCGGATCGAACGCGGTGCGTTTGTGCAGCAATCCACCGGCGAGAACTGGCAGAACATCTCTTTGTCCCTGTCAACTCTGCGGCCCTCGGAACAGACTGAACCAGGTCAGATCTGGCCTTGGGTGCCACGGATTGAGGACCCAGAAGTGAGTCAGCCTTTGGCACGTGGCAAAGCCGAAGCTGACTTCATGTCCATGGGCGCCCCGATGGCTGAGGCCGCTGGCGCCGATATGGCTGTTGCCAGCTTTGACGGGCTCTCTGTCACCTATGGCTATCCCGCGCCTGTTAGCGTCACCACAGGCGCCGACCGCGTCCGCCTGATGCTCGCCCCGCTGGAAACAGACGCAGAGATTGTGGCGCAGGCCGTGCCAATGCTCGACCCGACGGCCTTTGTCATGGCGCGACTGACCAATGACACTGGCGAAATTCTATTGCCTACGCCGGAAGCCCGATTTTATCTTGATGGTCGCTATGTCGGGCAACGCTGGCTTGATCTGATCGCGGACGGGGACAAGGCCGACATGTCCTTTGGCCCGATTGACGGACTGCGTCTGACCCGTCTGGTCACCGATCGTAATGAAGGTGACCGAGGTATCATCACAAAATCCAATCAACAAACCGAGGCTGTTGAAATCACCGTCGAAAATCTGACCGGCGAGACATGGCCCCTGCGCCTGATTGATCGCGTGCCGGTATCAGAGCAGGAGGATCTGGAGATCACATGGACGGCTGATCCGATGCCCACCGAGCGCGACATCGACGGCGCACGCGGCATTCTGGCATGGACCTTTGATCTGCCTATCGGAGAGACGCGCAAGATCACTCTGGACACAACTCTCACGTGGCCCGAAGGCAAGGTGCTGCGCTAGCGCCGCGCCTCCCAACTGCTGGAGGCATATTGGCGCGTATAGAACTCTCCCATCAACCCGATCATCAGCAGCGCAAGCCCGACATAGATCGGATACTCTAGAGATGTTCTATGCGGAAAATAGTTGATGAATACAAAGCCGCGGGTCTGGTCGATGATGTGAAAGAGTGGGTTCCAGTCGAACATGTTCATCATGAAGGTGGGAAGGGTGTTGACCACGAACATCTTGCCGGAAGCAATCATATTTGCACGCTGATAAATTGAGGCGAATATGGAAACAAATCCGGGTGACCACGGCTTGATCGCCATAAGAACAAGGCCGACCGACAGACCTGTAAACCAAGCGGCAAGGATCATGCCGAACGCCTGAATGGGTTGATATATCGTGATCGGCACAAAGCCCACGTGATAGACAAACAGCACGACAAACAACGACAATACCTGAATGTAGAGCGAGCTGAGTGCGGCTGCGGAAATCGCGATGATCGTGTTCATCGGCGCGTGCTGCATCATCGGCGAGGCTGGCCCCTCGGCCCCGATGACCGCACTCATAGCCTTGATATGTGTGATGTAGATGAAGATGCCGGACATCATGAACAGCAGAAAGTCGCCACGCATCTTTGTTCCCTTGAGGCCCAGCACGCTGAACATCAGGTAAAAGGCCAGAACCATAATCACGACGGTCATGATATTCTTGGCCAGAGCGATGATCGCGTTTCCGTCGCTTTTTCGGACGTCTCGCACGGCGGCGTGATAGATCAACTCTGCAATGACAATTGCTGAATGCAGCCTTGAACGGGGACGCGTTGTTTTGAACATTGGAAAGTGTCGCTGGCCTGTGATTTTGTGGTCCGGGTTTCTTGCTGTCCCTGACATAGCATATCATAAGGGACATCGGGTAATCCATCGGTTAACGGCGCAAAGTGGCGTCTTGGCGGCAAAGGAGCGGCGATTTGGAGTATGACAGGCTGATCTCGGTGATGCGCAAGCTGGCGCTTGAGGCCGGAGAGCGGATCATGGAGATCTATGAGGCGGATGATTTCGCGGTCAAGGTGAAGTCTGATGCAAGCCCTGTGACCGAGGCGGACGAGGCAGCCGATGCACTCATCTCGGTCGGGCTGCGCGCCGCGTTTCCACAGATTGCGCTTGTGACCGAGGAACAAGCTGCGTCTCATAGCGAGACCGCCGCCACGTTTCTGATTGTCGATCCGCTGGACGGAACCAAAGAATTTATCAACCGGCGCGGCGATTTCACCGTCAATATCGCCTATGTCGAGGCAGGTGTCCCCACACGAGGGGTGGTCTATGCCCCTGCCAAGGGACGGATGTTCTACACTCTGGCGGATGGATCGTCCGTCGAGGAAGAAGGTCCATTCGAGATGGATGCACCGGGCACGCTGCGCCCCGTTCGGGTGTCAAAGCCAGACAATAAAGCGCTGATGGTGGTGGCGAGCAAATCGCACCGAGATCAGGCAACCGATGATTATATTGGCAGATACGACGTCAAAGACATGACGAGCGCCGGATCTTCTCTCAAGTTCTGTCTGGTCGCGACCGGCGAGGCCGATCTCTATCCTCGTCTTGGGCGGACCATGGAATGGGACACGGCGGCAGGTCACGCGGTGCTGACTGGCGCTGGCGGTCAGGTGGTGCGGTTTGAGGATCACGCACCACTGACCTATGGCAAGGCGGGCTTTGCCAATCCATTCTTTATCGCGCTCGCCCCCGGCGTTGACCTGAAGGGAGCCTGACATGAGCGTGGCGATTGTCATTCCCGCGCGCTTTGCCTCGACCCGCTATCCGGGCAAACCATTGGTGACACTTACAGGCGCGACGGGTGAGGCCAAGAGCCTGATCCGGCGCTCGTGGGAGGCGGCCTGTCAGGTGCAGGGCGTGGACCGGGTGGTTGTGGCCACCGATGACGACCGTATCCGTAGCGCATCAGAGGCGTTTGGGGCAGAAGTGGTCATGACTTCTGAGGCCTGTGGCAATGGCACCGAACGCTGCGCCGAGGCGCTGGAGGTTCTGGGCGACGGATTTGATATCATCGTCAACCTGCAAGGCGACGCACCCCTGACACCGCATTGGTTCGTCGAAGATCTGGTGGCAGGGCTGAGCGCCGATGCAGGGGCCGAGGTGGCGACCCCCGTGCTGCGCTGTGATGGGCGGGCGCTCAACGGGTTTCTCGAGGACCGGGCCGACGGTCGGGTGGGCGGCACCACTGCGGTGTTTGGAGACGGGGCGCGCGCGCTCTATTTCTCGAAGGAAGTGATCCCCTACACCGCGCGGCGCTATGGCACGGAGGAGGCGACGCCGGTGTTTCATCACGTTGGGGTCTACGCCTATCGCCCGCAAGCCCTGCGCGATTACGCAACCTGGCCCTGCGGTCCACTGGAACAACTGGAAGGGTTGGAGCAACTCCGCTTTTTAGAGCGGGGGCGCGCGATGCTCTGCGTCGAGGTCGAGGCGAAGGGGAGACAATTCTGGGAGTTGAACAACCCCGAGGATGTCCCCCGGATTGAGCGGATGATGCAAGAGATGGGGATGGCCTGACCCTCCGGACCGGGCCGTTGGCGTCGGTGGAATTCTGCCGGAAAGCTGACACATGCAGCAGTCTGCGCGCATTATCCTTGCCGCGTCGGTGGGAATCTGCAATTTCATAACAATTCGCGAATTTTCCCCTTAACACGATGCAATCGTGTTTGCTGGTGTGTAGACTGTGCGAAAAAACGAGTTAGGAGCAGGCGATGCGTACGAAGGTTACTAAGGCAATTTTCCCGGTCGCCGGACTAGGAACACGGTTCCTTCCGGCCACCAAGTCTGTGCCCAAAGAAATCATGACGCTCGTAGACCGCCCGCTTGTGCAATACGCCATCGACGAGGCGCGCGCCGCCGGGATCAAGGAATTCATCTTTATCACCTCGCGCGGCAAGGGTGCCTTGGAGGATTATTTCGACTATGCCCCGCAACTTGAGGCGGAATTGCGCCGCAAGGGCAAGGATGATCTGCTTGAAATCCTCAAATCCACCAATATGGACAGCGGCGAAGTGGCCTATATGCGCCAGCACAAGCCGCTGGGTCTGGGCCACGCGGTGTGGTGCGCGCGGCGGCTGATCTCGAATGAGCCATTTGCTGTAATCCTGCCGGATGACGTGATCGCGGCAGAGAAACCCTGCCTTGCCCAGATGGTCGAAGCCTTTGAGGAAACGCAGGGCAATATCGTGGCGGCGATGGAAGTGCCGGATTCAATGACAAGTTCTTACGGTATTCTCGATATCAAAGAGGACATGGGGAGCATCGTGTCGACCAAAGGCATGGTGGAGAAACCTGCTTCGGGCACGGCACCGTCAAATCTCGCGGTGATCGGCCGCTATATCCTCACACCCACGGTGTTGCAGAAACTGAACCGCAAACAGGCCGGCGCAGGTGGCGAGATCCAACTGACCGATGCAATCGACGCCGCCCGCGAGGATGGCGAAGAGGTTTACGGCTTTCGCTTTCAGGGTCAGCGGTTCGATTGTGGCTCTAAAGCAGGGTTTTTGCAGGCGACGGTGGCCTTTGCATTGGCGCGAGACGACCTGCGCGACGAACTTTGGAATTACATTTCGGATGTCGTGCATTCCGAAAAAGCCGCTCAGTAACAAACCGCAAGGGAGACTGCGGTGACGCACATACTGGTCACGGGCGGCGCAGGCTATATCGGCAGTCATGCCTGCAAGGCATTGGCCGCGGCGGGATACACACCCATCACCTATGACAATCTCAGCACAGGCTGGCAGGATGCTGTAAAGTTCGGCCCCTTCGAGCAGGGCGATCTGACGGACCGCGCGCGTCTGGATCAGGTGTTTGCCGCCTATCGGCCCGTTGCCGTGATGCATTTCGCGGCGCTCAGCCAAGTGGGCGAGAGCATGCAGAATCCGGGTCTATACTGGCACAATAACGTCGCCGGGTCCCTCAGTCTCATGCAGGCGGCGGTCGCGGCGGGCTGTCTCGATCTCGTGTTTTCGTCCACCTGCGCGACCTATGGCGATCAGGACAATGTGGTACTGGATGAAACCTGCGTGCAGTTTCCGATCAATGCCTACGGGGCGAGCAAGCGCGCGATCGAGGATATGTTGCGCGATTTCGAGGCGGCCTATGGCCTGCGCCATGTGATCTTTCGCTATTTCAATGTGGCAGGGGCCGATCCAGAGGCGCAGGTTGGCGAATTTCACCAGCCCGAAACCCATCTCATACCGCTGATACTGGATGCGATTGACGGTAAACGCGATGCCCTGACGATCTTTGGCACCGATTACGATACGCCTGATGGCACCTGCGTCCGGGATTATGTACATGTCTGCGATCTGGTTGATGCGCATGTTTTGGGCCTGAATTGGCTCGAAAATAGCAAAGAAAGCCGTGTTTTCAATCTCGGGACTGGCACAGGGTTTTCGGTGCGTGAGGTCACGGATCAATCGGCGGCGGTGACGAACCGGGCTGTGCCGATCGTCGAGGGGCCACGGCGGCCCGGCGATTGCACGCGGCTGGTGTCGGGGTCGACCCGCGCGGTGGCGGAATTGGGCTGGGAGCCGACGCGTTCGACCCTGCCTCAGATGATCGGCGACGCGTGGCGCTGGCATCAGACTGGACATTACGACAAATAGCGCTGACTTTGCCTATTGGGGGATCACGGAGTCCGCATGGGCAGAGGTGAAAGGATCAGCGATCTGGCGATGGCCTATCGCCTGCGATGGAGGCGGCGACGCTTGCTCTGGCGCAGCTTTCGCAAAAGACATCAATTGCGCTGTGTTAGAGACGAAACAGCGCACATCAAACCCGGTGATATCCTTTGCTTCAGCACGATGCGCAATGAGGCGCTGCGTCTGCCTTACTTTCTGGAGCATCACCGGCGATTGGGGATACGGCATTTCCTGATCGTCGAGAACGCAAGCGACGACGGCACGCGCGAGTATTTGGCCGCGCAGGCCGATGTTTCGCTCTGGACGACGCCAAGGAGCTATAAACTCTCAAGATTTGGGGTTGATTGGCTGACCTGGTTGCAAATGCGGTATGGGCATGGGCATTGGTGCCTGACACTCGATGCTGATGAATGTCTGATTTATCCCTATCACGACACACGGCCCCTGCCCGCGCTCTGCGCGTGGCTGGAGGATCAGAAACTGCGGTCCTTTGGCACCCTTATGCTGGATATGTATCCGCAAGGACGACTGTCAGACTATCACTATCAGGCCGGGTTAGACCCGTTTGAGACGCTGTGCTGGTTCGATGCAGGCAATTATTCCATGAAGCGCAAGGCGGATTTGCAAAATCTGTGGATACAGGGAGGACCGCGTGCGCGAATGTTCTTTGGCGATGACCCTGCCCGTGCGCCGACCATGGGCAAGGTGCCGCTGGTAAAGTGGGACCGGCGCTATACCTATGTGAGTTCCGCGCATTCTCTGCTGCCCCGGCAATTGAATCATGTCTATGACAGCACAGGCGGCGAGATGACTTCGGGCATTCTCTTGCACAGCAAGTTTCTGAACACTGCGGTCGAGCGCGCCGCAGAAGAACAGGCGAGACAGGAGCATTTTGCCAATAGTAGTCTCTATCATGGCTATTATGACGCCTTGCAGGCTGATCCTGACCTGTGGTGCGAGGGGTCAACACAGTTGACCGGCTGGCGGCAGTTGGAGGCGATGGGCCTCATGTCGCGCGGCGGTTGGGTCTAGCCGATCTGAGCGAGAAGCGCCTGATACCGTGCGGTATAGTCTTGTCGGGTCTCGACCGGGGGGCGGAGCGTGATACTGAGCCCCTGCATGAGCGCAGGATCAGGTTTGCCAAAGAAACGATCAGCCTCCGCCACGGTAAAGCCCGCGATTTCAGTGGCTTCCATCCAGGCACTGATTTTATCGGCCTGCTTGATCTGCTTTTTGATCGCGGGTGGGATCGAGGCGGGAAGACCGAAACGGATGTGAATGGCCGCCGCAAGGCGTTTGTCGAGGTCGTCATAGCCCGGCCCGACAGCGTTCTTGACCGGGGAAATCATGTCACCGATCACGTATTCCGGGGCGTCATGCAAGAGCGCCGCAAGCTGCCATTTGGCGGGTGTGGAGGGAATCAGGCGGGAATAGAGCCTTTCGACCAGCAAAGAGTGCTCGGCCACGGAATAGGCGAAATCACCAAGAGTCTGCCCGTTCCATCGCGCGACAAAGCTGAGCCCGTGAGCAATATCCTCGATCTCGATATCGACGGGCGTAGGATCAAGAAGATCGAGTCTGCGACCCGAGAGCATTTTTTGCCAGGCGCGGGGTTTGGGCATGCGACCTCCAAGAAACTTCGACGATCCTGCCTAGCGCGGCTTGGTCGATTTTGCAAAGCCCTGCACAATCCCGGCCAGAAGAGACGAGTCGGCGCGCGCAGCAACAAAATTGTAGCCTTTGAACGGATCACTCTTGAGCGCCCGGATCGTGGCAATGTCGGGCATCGCAATCAGGCCATTCTGGCTGGAATAGAGACTGAAACCCGGTTGCGCCAACAAATGCGCGCTCACCGTGCAGTCCGGATCATTGCCGTGATCCTCGTAAATCAGCACAGAGCCTTCGCTCAGAGCGCGGGCCGCACCTGTGATGGCATCTATCTCGGCCCCTTCGACATCAAGCTTGATCAGCGCGGCGGTGCCGGGGGGGACAAGATCGTCTATCGCAAGCGTGGTCACGGTCTCGGTTCCGTCCTGCGCACCAGCAGGCAGATCGCCCATCAGCCGTGCAGAGGCATGGCTGAGATGCGTGTTCACAAAGGTCAGCACCTGACCTGACCGCGCATGAATCGCCGCGCGGTGAAGCGTGACGCCCGGCAGCGCGGCGGCATTGCCCCGCAAACGCTCGAATGTCAGCGCAGACGCCTCGACCGCGATGACCTGCTCAAAGAGCGGTGCGGCTCGGGTGGTCCAATAGCCCATATTGGCCCCAAGGTCGCAAAAGAGCGACGTTGCCCCGGTGGCGGCATGCAGCACCGAAGCAACCTCGGGCTCATAGGGGGCCAGGTAGAGGGCGAAGCGGGTCCAATATCCGTCATTGAGCGCAATGCGGTACGGCGCGGCATCCCCGTCCTGCAGGATCACCGCGTTCTCGGGATCAAAGAGCAGCCCAAGCCCACGCGCAAACCGTCCATAGAGCCCGCGCGTGACGGCGAGGCGAAAGAGCCCCATCAAGAGGATGTATTGCAGCCGCGCGGCGGGGCTGGAGAAGGTGAGGCGATGCGGCGGTGTCATGGCGACAGAGGTAGGCAAAGGCCGCTCTGGGCGCAAACCCTAAACATCGGGCAACGACGCTTTTGTGTTGCAGCTTTCGTGCACGGGGTTGGGGCGATGTCCTGTCGCGCTATCCGGATGGGGTGGAGGGCTAATCGCGCATTGCCCAAAGTGGGGGTGAGTGCTATCTGCCTTGCAAAATCGTCATGCAAGGAGCCACTTCAGATGGCAAAAGATTATATCGTCAAGGACATCAACCTCGCGGCATACGGGCGCAAGGAACTGGACATTGCGGAAACCGAAATGCCGGGCCTGATGGCCCTGCGCAAGGAATATGGCGAGGCCAAGCCGCTCAAGGGCGCCCGGATCGTCGGAAGCCTGCACATGACCATTCAAACGGCTGTGCTGATCGAAACGCTGGTGGATCTGGGCGCAGATGTCCGTTGGGCGTCCTGCAACATCTTTTCCACGCAGGATCACGCCGCGGCGGCGATTGCTGCTGGGGGAACCCCGGTTTTCGCGATCAAGGGGCAGAGCCTTGAGGAGCATTGGGATTATCTCGACAAATCCTTCATGTTCGAAGACGGCCCGAACATGATCCTCGACGATGGCGGCGATGCAACGCTCTATGTCCTGCTTGGCGCGCGCGCCGAAGCGGGCGAAGACATCATTCCGGTTCCCGCCTCGGAAGAGGAAGAAGTGATCAAAGCGCAAATCGCCAAGCGGATGAAGGCCAGCCCCGGTTGGTTCACAAAGGTGCGCGACCAGATCAAGGGCGTGTCCGAGGAAACCACCACCGGCGTGCATCGTCTCTATGACCTGCACAAGAAGGGACAGCTTCCCTTCCCGGCGATCAACGTCAACGACTCTGTGACCAAATCGAAGTTTGACAACAAATACGGCTGTAAAGAGAGCCTTGTGGACGGTATCCGCCGCGCCACCGACACGATGATGGCTGGCAAGGTTGCCGTCGTCTGCGGCTATGGCGATGTGGGCAAAGGATCCGCGGCCAGCCTGAGCGGGGCCGGGGCGCGCGTCAAAGTGACCGAAGTCGATCCGATCTGCGCGCTTCAGGCGGCGATGGACGGGTTTGAAGTGGTCGTGCTGGAAGATGTGGTCGGGAGCGCCGATATCTTTATCACCACCACCGGCAACAAGGACGTGATCCGCATCGAGCATATGCGCGCGATGAAGGATATGGCGATCGTTGGCAATATCGGCCATTTCGACAATGAAATTCAGGTGGCGAGCCTGAAGAACCATAAATGGACCAATATCAAGGAACAGGTGGACATGATCGAGATGCCCACGGGCAACCGGATCATCCTTCTGTCGGAAGGGCGTCTCTTGAATCTCGGCAATGCGACCGGCCACCCGTCGTTCGTGATGTCTGCCTCCTTCACCAATCAGGTGTTGGCGCAGATCGAGCTTTGGACCAAGGGCGGGCAATACGGCAACGAAGTCTATGTTCTGCCGAAACACCTTGACGAGAAAGTCGCGCGTTTGCATCTGGACCGCATTGGGGTCAAATTGACTCAACTGCGCGTCGATCAGGCGGATTACATCGGGGTCAGCCCGGAAGGTCCGTTCAAGCCTGAGCATTACCGCTACTGATCCGACCGGCTATGGGACAGGACACCGATGTTGAAAGAACGTATTTTTGATCTCGGTGTCCTGGCCCTCGGCCTGACACTTGTGCTCATCGGCACGACTACGGCGCAGGCCAAGCCCAAAGTCACCGAAACCATCAAGACCTACACGGTTTTGGCCACCTCTCTTGAAGGGCTGGCACGGGAAATGGATCAGAAAGGCCCGAAGGGATATTGGGCCTATACCGGATGGTATGTAAAATGGACCGGCGACTGCAAATTGAGCGTCACCGTCGATATTACCTTTCCAAAGCACAAGAACCCCGCCAAGATGCCCGCGGATGTGCGCAAGAAATTCGGCACCATGCTGGTCGCATTGACCGATCATGAACGGCAGCATGGGCGCCATGGCATTGCCGCCGCCGAAGAAATCGAACGCGCGGGCTGTGTGGGCGGGGATGCGATCCTCAAGAAATACAACGCCATCGACATCAAGTTCGACCAGAAAACCGATCACGGTCGAAAGCAGGGTGTGGTGCTGAACTAGCCCCTCCCCAACGGCAAGGCGCGATGTCTATGGGTTTTCGCCCAAGGGGAGCATTGCGGAAAATTTCCCTTTGTCCGGGAAAAATCCCCGGCTATCGTGCCCAAAGCGTCATTTGTGGGGCTGGGTATAACGAAAAGCCGGCCGGTTGCCGGGAAAATAGGGAGAGAATTGATGGGAAAGCGTGACGACCTGATCGCGAAATACGCGGATGATCTGCGAAATAAATGCGGGATGGAACCGGATATGGACCTGCTGACCAAGGTGACGATTGGTTGTGGTCCGGCGATTTACAACGCAGATTCCTCGACGGTCGCGGGTGGCCAGCCGGCGGAATTGGAGACGGTCAAGACGAATTTCCTCGTCAAGAAACTCGGGTTGGCGGATAGCCCTGCGCTGATTGATGCGATCAATCAGGTGATCGAGACCTATGGCAAATCCGAACGCAACAAATATCGCGCGGTCGTTTACTACATGCTGACCAAGCATTTCGGCAAAGAATCGGTCTATCGCTGAGACCTTGACCCATCATTGACAGAAGCGCCCGCCGATTTGGTGGGTGTTTTTGTTTGTCGTTCAGGAATGGTTGCGAAAGTCGCTGGTATCGAGCACCGGGGCCGCGTCGATATCCTCGGCATCGAGCAGGGTGGCGACCCGTTCGAGCGATGCCACAAGCTGCGCCTGCTCCCAATCCTCGAGCGCCTCGAACTTGCGCACATAGCGCTGTTGCAGGGCGTCGGGGGCGCGCCGGATGGTATCGCGCCCGGCCTCTGTGATTACGATATTGGTCTGGCGGCGATCAGTCTGAGACTTTTCGCGTGTGACCACGCCGTGTTTCACCAATTTATCCACCAAGGCCGTGATGGTCGCCTGAGACACGCGCATCTGCTGAGCAATCTGCGTTGCGGTGCAACTGGTTCGGTCCGCAACGATCTGAAGCACACGGAATTGCACCGCTGTCAGCCCGGCAGCGGTGGCAAGTTTGCGCCCATAGATTTCGGTCGCGCGCAAGATGCGACGCAGGGCGATCAGGCTTTGGTCTGTGCGGTCCATTCGGGCCCCTCTTGTGATGGCTGTAATGGTTGCAAAGCTGTCGCTCAATTGCAATTTCATTCCTCCTAAGAAAACTTGTTTAGTTTGCTAATTAAATATATAGGGCGTTCTACGCAGAAAAATAAGGGATTTCTTGATAAAAGCGCGCTTAGGACGTTAAATTAGCTCCGAAGGTTGATTTCTAAGCCTCAATGATATATTTAGTTAGACGAAGCAAATAGAGAGGTCACGCACCCATGCGACATGCAATGGAAATGTTTCGGAAAGCCATGCCAACCCTGCGCAAGCCCTCGTCAGAGGATGGCGCAGCGATTTGGGAGCTGATTCAGGCCTGCAAGCCGCTCGATGAAAATTCGATGTATTGCAACCTGATCCAATGCGATCATTTCCGTGACACCTGCATTGTGGCCGAGCTGAACGGTGACATCGTTGGCTGGGTGTCGGCCTATATCCTGCCGGATGACCCCGAGACGCTGTTTGTCTGGCAGGTTGCCGTGTCGGAGAAGGCGCGGGGCACCGGGCTTGGCACGTTGATGCTGCGTGGCCTTCTATCGCGCGAGAACTGCAAAGGCGTGAGCCGGGTGCAGACCACAATCACGCGCGACAACGGTGCAAGCTGGGCGCTGTTCCGCAAGTTTACCGATCTCAACGATGGTGAGCTGTCGAGCACGCCGTATTTCTCCAAGTCGCTGCATTTCAACAATCTGCACGACACCGAATACATGGTCACAATTGCCATGAAAGAGCGGATGAAGAAGGCGGCCTGATCACAGGCCCCCTGCCCGCCCTCGCCCCCAATCACATGAAGGAACACGTCATGCCGACTGAACAGTCAGCCGATCTTGCTATTTTTGAACGCCGTGAAAGCCAAGCGCGCAGCTATTGCCGCAGCTTTCCCAAGTCTTTCGTCAAGGCGAAGGGGGCGAAGTTGACCGATTCCGAGGGTCGGACCTATATCGACTTTCTGGCGGGCTGTTCTTCGCTCAACTACGGGCACAATGACCCCGATATGCAATCCGCGTTGATCGCGCATATCACCGCCGATGGGATCACGCATGGCCTGGATATGCACTCTGATGCCAAAGCGGATTTTCTTCGGGCGTTCGAGGATATCATCCTGACGCCGCGCGGGATGGATTATAAGGTGATGATGACCGGCCCGACCGGCACCAACGCGGTTGAGGCCGCGATGAAGCTGGCGCGCAAGGTCACGGGGCGGCGCAATATCATCGCCTTTACCAACGGCTTTCACGGCATGACCATGGGCGCCCTAGCGGCCACCGGCAATGCGGGCAAGCGCGCGGGCGCGGGGGCAGTGTCGTTCAGCGATGTGGCGCACATGCCTTACGAGGACGCGTTCGGGCCAGACGTGGACAGCCTCAGGATCATTGAGGAAATGCTGAGCAACCCGTCAAGCGGTGTCGATGCGCCTGCGGCGTTCATCATCGAGCCGGTGCAGGGCGAAGGCGGGCTCAATGCAGCGTCGACCGCGTTCATGCAGGGCATTGCGCGGCTTGCGAAAGAGTATGGCGCGCTGTTGATAGCCGATGACATTCAGGCGGGATGCGGGCGCACAGGAACGTTCTTCAGCTTTGAGAAGATGGGGATCGAGCCCGATCTCATTCCGATGGCCAAGAGCTTTTCCGGCATGGGCCTGCCCTTTGCGGCGCTCTTGATCAAGCCGGAGCATGATATCTGGGGACCAGCCGAACATAACGGCACATTCCGGGGAAATACCCATGCGTTTGTCACCGCGCGCGTGGCACTGGAGAAGTTCTGGAGAGACGATGCGTTCCAGAAGTCTATCGCCGCTAAAGCCGAGATTCTCCGCGATGGGCTGGAGCGGATCGCGGATGCGATCCCCGGCGCGCGCCTCAAGGGACGGGGCATGATGCAGGGGGTCGATGTTGGCCACGGCGAACTGGCCTCTGCGATTTGTGCCCGCGCCTTTGAAAAGGGGCTTATCATCGAGACGTCGGGTGCGCATGATGAGGTGGTCAAGGTTCTGGCCCCGTTGACCGTGCCCGAGACAACCTTTCGCAAGGGGCTCGATATTCTTTACGACGCCGCGCGCGAAGTCACTCAAACACACAAACTTGCTGCGGAGTAACACTATGATTGTACGAGACTTCAACAAGATCATCGAGGAAGAGCGCAGCCGCGTCGTGTCGGACGCGAACTGGTCGAGCGTGCGGATGCTGCTTGCGGATGACGGAATGGGCTTTTCCTTCCACATCACGTTCCTCGAGCCGGGATCGGAACATACGTTTGAGTACAAGAACCATTTCGAAAGCGTTTATTGCATGCAGGGCAAAGGCTTGATCACCGATGTCGCCACCGGTGAGACGCATGAGATCAAGCCGGGCGTCATGTATGCGCTCGACAAGCATGATCGCCACATCCTGCGTGCCGAAGAAGAACTGGTCATGGCCTGCTGCTTTAACCCACCGGTGACCGGCAAGGAAGTGCATCAGGCGGATGGCTCTTATGCGCTGGAAAGCGCCTGACAAAAGGGTTCGGGCCGAGGCCCGGATAAGGGACTATGACATTTCCAGATCATACCGTCGAGAAGATCGGCGGCACATCCATGAGCCGTGTGGGCGAGTTGCTCGACACGCTCTTTGTGGACGACCGGACGGGTGCTGCGCTCTATCATCGGATCTTTGTGGTCTCCGCCTTTGGCGGGATCACCAACAAGCTGTTGGAGCATAAGAAATCCGGCACTCCGGGGGTCTATGCGCTCTTTGCCAATGACGATGACGACCATGGCTGGCTCGATGCGCTGACAGAGGTGGGGCGTGCAATGCGCGAGGCGCATGGTGCGATTCTGGAGCACCCCGGCGACCGCAGCATGGCGGATGAATTTGTCCGTGAGCGGATCGAGGGGGCGCGGTCGTGCCTGTTTGATCTGCAACGACTTTGCTCCTATGGGCATTTCCGCCTGAGCGATCACATGCTGGTCATTCGGGAACTGCTGTCTGGACTGGGCGAGTCGCATTCGGCATTCGTCACCACGCTGCTCTTGCAGCGGGCGGGGGTGAATGCGCGGTTCATCGACCTGAGCGGCTGGCGTGATGAGAGCGAACATAGCCTGATCGAGCGAATCGCGGCGGGGCTGTCGGATGTGGATTTGAGCAGCGAGATGCCGATTGTCACAGGCTATGCGCAATGCACCGAAGGGCTGATGCGCGAGTTTGACCGGGGGTATTCCGAGGTGACCTTCGCCACGATCGCCGCCCATACGGGGGCGAAAGAGGCGATTATCCACAAGGAATTCCACCTGTCCTCGGCCGACCCCAAACTAGTGGGCGAGGGTGCCGTGCGCAAGCTGGGTCACACCAATTATGATGTTGCCGATCAGCTCTCGAACCTCGGGATGGAGGCGATCCATCCCAAGGCAGCCAAGACGCTGCGACAGGCGGATGTCGCGCTAAGGGTGACGAATGCGTTTGATCCGGGCGATCCCGGGACATTGATCGACGATCAGCCAACCGATACCCCGAACGTGGAGATCGTGACCGGGCTGAAAGTCGTGGCGCTGGAACTCTTTGAGCAGGATATGGTGGGCGTCAAAGGCTATGACGCGGCAATTCTCGAGGCGCTCAAGCGGCATAATGTCTGGATCGTGTCCAAGACATCCAACGCCAACACGATCACACATTATGTGCATGCCTCGCTCAAGGTGGTGCGGCGCGTGGCGCAGGATCTGGAAGAAATCTATCCCTCGGCTGAAGTTTCGGCGCGAACGCTGTCAGTGGTGTCGCCAATCGGGCGCGACCTCAGCGGTCTGCGGGTGCTGAGCCGGGGTCTGGCGGCATTGGAAGAAGCTGGCATCGAGGTCATTGCCGCGCATCAGACGCCGCGCAGTGTGGATGTGCAGTTTGTCCTTGGGTCCAAGGATATGGAGGCGGGGATTACCGCGTTGCATCGGTCCTTGATCGAAGGCGAGGGGGCGCAAGTCCCTAGCAAGGCCGCCTGAGCATGGCCTGTCCTTAAATTGAAATGAATGCGCGGCATTCGCCATTTGGCGGGGCCGCGAATTTGGCGTAGGGTGGATGTATTCGGGCCAGTATGGCCGAGACCTGATCAAGTTACACGTGTGGTGCGTAGGGAGCACGTGGGGGACGGAGGGTGTCGGCATCTGCTGGCATCCTCCGTTTGGGTTTTGCAGCATTTGACCTGTGGCTGACATTGGTCCCACCTGGTGAGCCGCGCGGTGCCCGTCCGCCGGGTGGGCGCTGCGCCATAGTCGGCTGACACTTTATGCCCGCCAAGCTCTTCTGCGTTATCAGCGTGTTGAAACCGTGCAAAAGCGCCCGCCCGAGGGGGCGGACCATGCCAGAGGCATGCCTTCGGCATGACCGCTGCGCGGCGGCGCTTCGCGCCTTGATTCCACGCTTTGGGGATTGGGCGGATGTCAGCAACAGGCCAAACCCAGCCCTCTTACGCCTTTAACCCCGCCATATCGCAGATGATGCGCCATTCCTCGGCGGTGACCGGCTGCACCGAGAGGCGGGAGTTTTTCACGAGGATCATTTCGGCCAGACGCGGGTCGGATTTGATCGTGTCGAGCGTGACAGGTGTCCTGGCCGTCTCAATCGCCTTGATGTCCACGCATTCCCAACGGGGATCGTCGGATTTGCTGTCGGGATGCGCCGTGGCGATCACCTCAACGGTGCCCACTACGGCCTTTTCTGTCTGGCTGTGATAGAAGAATCCGCGATCCCCAAGCGCCATGTCGCGCATGAAATTGCGGGCCTGATAGTTGCGCACACCGTCCCATTCCTCGCCCGCGTCGCCCTTGGCCAACTGGTCCTGCCAGCCCCAGGTGGAGGGTTCGGATTTAAACAGCCAATAGCGCATCAGATCACCTTTTTCCAGGGGATCAGTTCGACGTTGGCGAAGAGCCCGGCCTTGGCATAGGGGTCGCCCGCCGCCCAATCCTGCGCGGCCTGCATATCGGCCACGTCGAGGATCACGAGCGAGCCGATCATCTGGCCTGCGTCATCGAGCAGGGGACCGGCCTGAGACACAACGCCAGTCTCTTTGAGATAGGCGACATGCGCCTCGCGGGTGTCGAGGCGGGTTTGCAGGGCACCGGGTTTGTCGCGGGCTATGAGGGCAATAAGCATCATTCTTCCTTTAATGGGCGTGACAGCAGCATATCCATCGCCTGCGTCACGCGCAATTCGCCTGTGACGAGCGTGGTGACGGCATGGGTGATGGGCATATCGAGATGAAGGGACCGGGCGCGCTGTAGGACGGCGCGGGCAGTTGCCGCACCTTCGACCGTGATCGAGGGGTCGAAATCTGTGCCGTCTCCGATGCTCTGGCCATAGCGGTAGTTACGGGATTGGGCAGAGGTGCAGGTCAGCGCCAGATCACCAAAACCGGAGAGGCCGGCGAGGGTCTGAGGCTCGGCACCAAGCGCGCGTGCGAGGCGGTTCATTTCGGCAAAGCCACGGGTCATCAGCGCCGCGCGGGCGCTCTCACCCAGACCTGCGCCCATGACCGCGCCACAGGCGATGGCGATCACGTTCTTGAGCGCGCCACCAAGGTCTGCGCCGATGGTGTCAGTGGTGCGGTAGAGCCTTAGGGTTGGTGTGGTCAGGGCCCGTTGCAGGGAGTGGCCGGTGCTGTCGTCGGCACAGGCCAGCGTGAGGGCGGTGGGCAAGCCAAGCGCGATGTCGCGAGCAAAGCTGGGGCCGGTGAGGATGGCGGGCGTCGCATCGGGGCAGGCTTGCGCGATGAGCGAAGTGGGGCCGAGGCCCGTGGCAAGGTCCATGCCTTTGCAGCAGGCGACGAGGGGGCGGATGGCCAACGCGGTGTGATGCTCGGACAGGAACGCGCCAAGCGTCTGCATCGGAACGGCAAGCAGGCAGGGTGATGTGCCGCCCGGCAATGGGCCCGTGATCACGGTCACGTTGTCTGGCAGGGGAATGTCTGGCAAGCGTCTGGCGTTCTGGCGGGTGGACTGCAGCTCTGCCGCGTGATCTGCGTCGCGCGCCCAGAGGGTGACGGGGCCGTTTTGCGCCAATGTCACGGCGAGGGCCGTGCCGAATGCGCCTGCGCCACAGATGAGGATCATGCCTTGGCTCCCTTTTTGCCGCTTCCCAGCATGGCAGGGCTGGTGTGATCCAAGGGCCAGCGCGGACGGGCGGCAAGGGTCATGTCATCGCGGTGGCCAAGCGCGTAAAGCTCGGCCCCGGCATAGGCGATCATCGCGGCATTGTCGGTGCAGAGCGCCAGCGGCGGCGCGACAAAGGCCACGCCCAGTTCGGCGGAAACAGTCTCTAATCCGGCGCGAATGGCTGTATTTGCGGCGACACCCCCGGCGACGGCGATGACCGGCCGGGCTGGCCTCTCTGTCAAATAGGCAGTCAGAGCGCGGCGGGTTTTCTCGGCCAGAACGTCGCGCACGGCGGCCTGAAACCCGGCGCAGAGATCGGCGCGGTCCTGACGCGTCAGCCCGGATTTCTCGGCCACGATTCCATCGCGGGCGCGCAGGAGGGCGGTTTTGAGCCCCGAAAAGGACATGTCGCAGCCGGGGCGGTCCAGAAGCGGCCGGGGAAAGCGGAAACGAGTGGTATCACCTTGGATCGCCTCGCGCTCGACATGCGGGCCACCGGGCTGAGGCAGGCCCAAGAGGCGCGCCGTCTTGTCGAAGGCCTCGCCGGGGGCGTCGTCGATGGTGCCGCCAAGCCGGGTGAAATCATCCGCGCCGCGCACGATCAAGAACTGGCAATGCCCACCCGACACCAGCAGCATGAGGTAGGGATAGCTCACCCCATGCGTGAGACGCGGGGTCAGCGCATGGCCCGCTAGGTGATTGACGCCGATCAAGGGAATGCCCGCGCCCACCGCAATGCCCTTGGCGCACATGACACCGGCGATCACCCCGCCAATGAGGCCCGGACCAGAGGTGACGGCGACGGCCTGCACATCGCGCAATGTCAGATGCGCCTGCGCCAACGCCTCGCGCACGCAAATGTCGAGTTTCTCGGCATGGGCGCGGGCGGCGATTTCGGGCACGACACCGCCGAAATCGGCATGGAGCGCGGTTTGGCCATGCACCACCGAAGACAGGATTTCGGGCACGCCACCGGGGCCAATACGCAGTAGAGCGGCGGCGGTATCGTCGCAGCTGCTCTCAAGTCCGAGGAGGATCAAAGGCTTTGTCATCATGCCCATGCGTTGCGTGACGGGTGGAAGGCAGGTAACACCGAATGAGGCAGGCAACAACTCTGGATGGGCCATGACCGTTACGATCCTGATTACCCGGCCCGAGTCCGAGGCCAGTCGTATGGCCGAGCGGCTGGAAGAGGTCTTGGGCGACGGCGTGGCCTTGGTGGTCTCGCCCGTCTTGCGGATTGAATACGACGGGGCTTTGCCGGACTTGTCGGGGGTGAGCGTGCTGATTTTCACCTCGCGGCACGGGGTCGAAGGATTCTGCCGCCTGAGTCGTCGGCGCGATTTTACCTGCTATGCGGTGGGGGAGGCCACAGCAGAGGCAGCGCGGACGAATGGATTGCGTGCAATCTCTGCCGGAGGTGATGCCACGGCGCTGCTCGCCCGCATCGCGGAGGATGGGACGCAAGGCCCGTTTCTGCATCTGCGCGGGGCGCATGTGGCGGCGGATGTGGCGAGAGCCCTCGGCGTGGCCGGGCATGATGCGCAGGATGTCGTGGTTTACGATCAGGTCGAGGCGACATTGAGCGCGCAGGCGCGGAACGTGTTGAGGGGTGAGGGCGTTGTCATTGTGCCTCTGATGTCGCCACGCTCTGCCCGGATTTTCTTTGATCAGGCGGGGCAGATCACAGCACGGTTGTGCATCGCGGCCATAAGCCGCAAGGTGGAAGCAGCGGTGCCGGAGGGTGCGGCGACGCTGGTCGATATTGCGCAAACGCCGGATCTGCCGGGTATCCTTGCGGTTCTGCAAGAGCAAGTCGGCACGGCCAAGCGGCTTGAGGGTGGAAAACGAGCGCAGTAAGGTCAAGTTGACAGGGACGCATGGTGAGATTCGAAAGGGTGGCGCAAGGTGGCCGATAAGAAGAAAGCTGCAAAGGGCAAGACCGAAGCGGACACGCTGTCTGATGCGGTCGATCCGGTAACTGAGGCAGCGTCGGTGCCTGAGACGGAGGACGCGCCGACCGATCCTGTCGCGCGAGATTTGGCGGAGACCGAGGAGGATCATCCCAACGCGTGGGATGCGCCAGACCCTGCGGCGGACGATCACGAGATGTCGGAAGGGCTGACGGATGCCGCAGAGCCCCCCGAGCCTGAGGTCGCGGAATTCGAGAGCGACACCAGGGCAGACGTACCGGGCGCCATTTATGCCCGGACGCAAGAGGCAGAGCCGCAGCATGCCGCCGTGGTGAAGACCGAACAGGTGTTTGTCCGACAAGGTGGATTCTGGTCGATGCTGTTGGGCGGTGTCGTGGCGGCGGGTGTGGGCGTGGCCGCCGCACCCTATGTGCTGCCACCCGCGTGGTTCTCTAACTCCAACGAGGGTGTCGAGGCAGCGCTGAGCGCACAGAATGAGCGGCTGGCGGCGTTGAGCGCCGAGTTGCAAGGGCTGGAGAGCCCACCCGACCTGAGCGGAGAGATGGGCGGGCTGAGTGAAACGCTGACAGCGCTTACAGGGCAGATGTCGGAGCTCGAGGGTCGTCTTTCGGCGCTTGAAGAACGCCCTGCGGCGCAGGGCGATAGCGTTCCTTCGGCAGAGTTGGAGGATTTGCGCGCGGCGCTTGCGGCGCAGGCGTCGGAAATCGAAGCGTTGCGCGGGGCCGCAGATGCGGAAGAGGCCGCTGCGCGCGACAGCGCAGTTGCCACGCTGCGCCGCGCCGCGCTCACTCGGGTGATGACCGCGCTGGACAGCGGCAGCGATTTTGCCCCGGCGCTGACCGATTTGCGCGACACCGGCGCCGAGGTGCCCGATGTACTGGCCGATCAGGCAGACACTGGCGTGCCGACACAGGCCGCTCTGGTCGAGAGCTTCCCCGAGGCGGCGCGCGCGGCGCTGGCCACGGCACGCGCCGAAAGCGGCGATACGGTGGCCGGGGTCGGCGGCTTTCTGAAGAGCCAGCTGGGCATCCGGTCACTGAACCCGCAGGAGGGCGATGATCCCGACGCGGTGCTCTCGCGTGCCGAGGCGGCATTGATCGAGGAGCGTCTGGCGGATGCACTGGCCGAGATCGAAAGCCTGCCCGAGGCCGCGCGCGCGACCATGCAGGACTGGGTTGCCGAGGCCACACGCCGCCAAGAGGCGCTGGCCGCCGCAGAGGCTCTGGCCGGAACATTGAATTGAGTTAGAAAAGGCGAGCGCCATGCTTTGGTCGATTATCAAGATTGCGGTTTTCATTGCCCTCGTGGCGGGCGTGACGCTGGGCGCGAGTTTCCTGCTCGAACTGGATGGCGGCGTGCGCATCGTGATGGCAGGGGTCGAGATCAATCTCACGCCGATCAAGGCGGTGATTGCGCTGGGTGTGCTGGTCTTTGCCATCTGGCTCTTGATGAAACTGACCGGGCTTTTGGTGGCGTCGCTCAAGTTCATCAACGGCGATGAAACCGCGCTGTCGCGCTATTTCGACCGCAGCCGTCAGGACAAGGGATATCGCGCGCTGTCCGAGGGGATGCTGGCGCTCGCCTCTGGCGAGGGGGAAGTGGCGATGGCGCAGGCTGCCAAGGCCGAGAAATATCTGCGCAAACCGGCGCTGACCAATCTGATCACCGCGCAGGCCGCCGAGATGGCGGGCAACCGCAGCAAGGCCGAAGAAGTCTACAAGCGCCTTTTGACCAATGAGAAAACCCGCTTTGTCGGGGTGCGCGGCATCCTGCGGCAAAAGCTGGCCGAGGGTGATACCGAGACCGCGCTGAAACTGGCCAAGACCGCCTTTACGCTCAAGCCACGCCATGCCGAAGTGCAGGATACCCTGCTCGACTTGCAGGCCAAGACGTCAGATTGGAAAGGCGCGCGCGAAACGCTGAATGCCAAGCTGAAATACGGCAACCTGCCGCGCGATGTGCACAAGCGGCGCGATGCGGTGCTGGCGCTCTCGGAGGCGCGCGATGTGCTGGACGAGGGCAAGACCATCGAGGCGCGCGAGGCTGCCATCGAGGCCAATCGCCTCTCGCCGGATCTGATCCCGGCGGCCGTGCTGGCGGCACGCGGCTATATTGACCAAGGCAATACCCGCAACGCACTGCGCGTCATCAACAAGGCCTGGCTGGTGCACCCGCATCCCAATCTGGCCGCGGCCTTTGCCGCGATTGAGCCGAATGAGACACCGAACCAACGGCTCAAACGCTTTGCCAAGCTATTGAAAGTGCATCCCGATCACCGCGAGACGCGGCTGCTGGCGGCGGAACTCAACCTTGCTGCCGAGGACTTCCCGGCGGCGCGCCGCGCGCTGGGCAATTTGGCCGAGGTCGAGCCGGACGCACGCGCAGTGACGATCATGGCGGCGATCGAGCGGGGCGAAGGCGCGCCCGATGCGGTGGTCAAGGGCTGGTTGGCGAGGGCCTTGTCCGCCCCCCGCGGACCGCAATGGGTCTGTGACAAATGCCAGCATATCCATGTTGAATGGTCCCCCACCTGCGAAAATTGCAACTCCTTTGACACATTGAGCTGGCGTGCGCCGCCGAACAGCACGATCGCCACGCCCACAGGCCTGGAAATGCTGCCGCTGATCGTGGGAGCGCTGGACGAGCCGCACAAGGAAGCGGCGAAGGAGATGGACGGCACGGTCGTCGATGCCGAGATCGTGGCGCAAGAGGACGAGGTAAAGGTCGAAAAATAGGGCTTTTCCCCTGCCATACGCGATGCTATAGCGCCGCCACCGGGGCCGCTGTAGCTCAGCTGGTAGAGCACGTCATTCGTAATGATGGGGTCGGGGGTTCGAGTCCCTTCAGCGGCACCAGTAGACTCAATCAAGCGTCAGAGCTTATTGGCAGTTTTCGCTGCTGCTGCGTCATGATAGCCGCGGTCATGTCGTTGTTGTAGAATGCCCTTTGGGTTGCTTCAACATAAAGCAGGACGGGATTTTCTTGGGCCTTGGCCCTATCATCGGGTTTGGGGCGGGGTTTGCGTCTGGGGACAAGGTTGACCTATCGCAGCCACCCCTTGTCGCGGCGCAGGATCCTGCATATCTTGCTGCGTACAGCACCGGCATCGCGCCGTGCCTGCTGCGCCCGAGGGCTCATCGCCCTGACCCTGTCAGGCCCCCTGATCCCCTGAGCACGACCCGGCCCGGCACATTGCCCGACCGGGATCATTCAGGAGACGATCCCATGTCCAAAGGAAAAAGCCAGAGCAACCGCGAGGCAAAGAAACCCAAGAAAGAAAAGCCCAAGGTTCTCGCCACCGCGAATTCCAACAATGGCAAGAACGCCACTGTGATAGCCGGCAAATCGGTCAAGTGACGCAAACGGCATCGCCGCGCAGGCGGTGCCGTGGGCGACATACCCAAGAGTGACTCAATCGGTAATGGCGGCCCCGTCCGAGCGTGGGTCGGCGGCGGCCTCGATCAGCCCTGAGGGATGACGCACCACCGCGCCGGCATGGCCGGAAAGATCAGAATAGGGTGCGATCAGCTCGACCTCATGCCCGGCCCTTTGCAACGTCGCAACCAGATCCGGGTCGAAACGCTCCTCGAGTTTCAGCGATGTGGTGTCCTGCCCCCATGTCTTGCCCAAGAGCCAACGGGGGGCGGTCACGGACGCTTGCAGGTCCATCCCAAACTGCGCGTATCGCGTGAAGACGGCGGATTGCGTCTGCGGCTGGCCTTCGCCGCCCATCGTGCCATAGGCCATGACCCGCCCGTCGTGCAATTCGGCCATGGCGGGATTAAGAGTGTGGAACGGGCGCTTGCCAGGAGCGAGCTGGTTCGGCCCCGAAGCCAGCGAGAACCCCGCCCCGCGATTCTGAAAGAAGACGCCCGTGTCCGGGCATGTGAGCCCCGAGCCGAATTCCCAAAAGACCGATTGGATAAAGCTGACAACGGTGCCGTCGGCGTCGCAGGCCCCCATCCAGATCGTATCGCCCTCTTTGGGCTCATAAGGCCAGGGCAGGGCCTTGGTTCTGTCGATCCGCGCCGCCAGCACGTCAAGCGCCGCACCCGTCAGCCAATTCTGCGCCGGTGTCGCCATATGGGTGTGGTCACCCAGTTCGGCATTGCGCCGGATGAACGCCTGTTTTGTGGATTCGATCAGCCCGTGGATGTGATCAAAGCTTTCGCCCTTTGTCACGCCCAAACGGTCAAAGAGACCGAGGATCATCAGTGATGAAACCCCCTGCGTGGGCGGTATCATATTGTAAAGCCACCCCTGCGAAGTCTCCAAGGTCAGGGGCGTCACCTGCTCGGCAGCATAGGCGCTGAAATCGTCAAGGCGCAGCGGGCTGCCGTTGGCCTCGAGATAGGCGGAATGGGTGCGGGCCAGCGGACCGTCATAATAAGCGCGTAGGCCCTCGTCTGACAGGTGGCGCAGGGTGCGGGCGAGAGCCGATTGGCGCAGATGCGCGCCCGCCTCCGGCACCTTGCCACCGATCAGAAAGGTCTCGGCAAAGCCCGGAACGTCGCGCAGCCCGTCCAGCTTTTCGGCCGTGGTACGGGCTTGATTGCCGGTGACAGCAATGCCGCGCTCAGCGTAGGCAATCGCAGGGGCCAAGAGGCGCGAGAGCGGCAGCCTTGTCTCCTGCACCCCAAGCGCCGCCTGCCAGCCGCCGATTGTGCCGGGAACGGTCAGCGCGGCCAAACCGCCCCGCGTCGGGATCGCACGATGATTCCCACGCGCCGCATACCACTCCGGTGTCGCCAGCCCCGCCGCCTGTCCGCCCGCAAAGATGCCGACGGGCGTCTTGCCCGGTTGCTTGATCAGCCAGAACCCATCTCCACCGATGCCGTTCATATGTGGATAGACCACGGCAATCGTGGCAGCAGCGGCAACGATCGCCTCTATCGCCGTACCACCGTCACGCAGCACATCGCGTCCCGCCAGAGCGGCGGCGCGGTGGGGTGCGGACACCGCGCCGTGATATCCCAAGGCTGCATGAAGCATGAGTCACCATCCGATCGCTTGGGGCAGCCACGTGGCCAGCCCCGGTGAGAAATACACAAGGCTTAGTGCGACCAGTTGGAGGCCGATGAAGGGCAGAACGCCTTTGTAGATGTCCGAAGTCGTGACCTCGGGCGGGGCGACGCCCTTGAGAAAGAACAGCGCCCAGCCAAAGGGTGGCGTGAGAAACGAGGTTTGCAGATTCATCGCCACCAGTATGGCGATCCAGGTCAGATCCGCCCCCGACTGCATGAAAATCGGTAAAAAAAGCGGCAAAGCGATATAGGAAATCTCGATCCATTCCAGAAAGAATCCCAGCACGAAGAGCAAGAGCATCAGGAAAAAGATCTGACCTTCCAGCCCCCCCGGAACGCTGGAAAACGCTGATTGCACCAGATGTTCGCCCCCAAGACCGCGAAAGGCCAACCCGAATGGCTGGGCGAAGATCAGGATCAGGAACACCATGGCTGACGTGACAAACGCCGCGCGCACCGCGTCACGCAGGATCGAGAGATTGAGCCGTCCTGCCAGCGCCGCTAGAACGATAGAGCCAAAGGCACCCATGGAGGCCGCTTCGGTCGGCGCGGCAACACCGCCGATGATCGAGCCCAAGACCAGCACGATCAGGGCAATGGGCGGAAAGACGACCTTGAGCAGTTTGCCCGCAAGTTCGCCACGCAGCATCGCGGCGCGCTCCTCGAGTGGGATGGCGGGGAGGGTCTTGGGCGAGAGAAACCCGAGGATGAGGACATAGCCCACAAAAAGCCCCGCCAGCATCAGCCCCGGCAAGAGCGCCGCCGCAAAGAGCGTACCCACGGATTGCCCCATGATATCGGCAAGCAGGATCAGAACCAGACTGGGCGGAATGATCTGCCCAAGCGTACCCGAGGCACAGATGACACCTGCGGCCACGCTGGCGCTATAGCCGCGCTTGATCACCGGGCCGAGCGCGATCAGCCCCATCGTGACCACGGTCGCGCCAACCACCCCCGACGCCGCCCCCATCAGCACACCGACAAGGATGATGGCCAGCGCCATGCCGCCGCGCAGCCCGCCCATGGCAAAGCCGATCACCTCCAGCAGGTCTTCGGCTATTCGGGATTTTTCAAGCATGATCCCCATGAAGATGAAAAGCGGCAGCGCCAAAAGCGTGTAATTGGTGATCACCCCAAATATCCGCGCGGGCATCAGCGTGAAGAGCATGGAGCCAAAGCCCATGTAACCAAAGACAAACCCTGTCACGCCAAGGCAGATGGCCACCGGCATGCCGATCAGCAACAGGATAAAGAACGCGCCGATCATGCAGAGCGCGAGAATTTCTGTATAGGGCATCGGTCCTGCCTATTCCTGTCTTTCTGGGGAGGGGGTCATCAGTTTGAGCGCGGCATGGCCGGTCATCGCGACCGCCTGCACCGCCAAGAGCACAAAGGCCACGGGCATGCTCGCCTTGAGCAGGTAACGGTATCCGAGGCCACCGGGATCGGGCGAGCCTTCGTTGATCGCATAGCTCGATTGCACATACGCGATACAGAGCCAGGCGATGATGAGCGCGAGGGCAAAAAGGGCTATGTTAGAGACGAAATCCACCAAAGCCTGTGTCCTAGGACGCATCGTGCCGTAGAAGATATCGACCCGAACCTCGCCCCCCTGATTGAGGCCATAAGACATTCCAAAGAGCGCGCTCACAGCCATGATGTGCCACTCGGCCTCTTGCAGCGCGACGGTGCCATAGGAAAAGAGGTAGCGCGCCAGCACGTTGAAGGCGACGACCAGCACCAGCGCCAGCGCGCTCCATGCCGCGACATGTCCGATCACACGGACGAGGCCAGAGGCCCCGTCCGTAACGCGTTTGATCCCGGCCTGCATCACAAGGCGTAGAGCGGCTTTTCGGACACCGAGGCCCAGCTGTCATGCTCTGCCTTGAACGCCATAAAAGCGTCATGCACCTTTTTGGTCGCCGGATCGGCGGCGGCACCTTCCTCCAGCACCTTCTGCGTGACGGCTTTCAGCTCGTCAACCACGTCCTGTGGCAAGGTGTTGGCGATCACGCCCTCATTCTCGACCAGATCCTTGAGGGCGGCGGCATTATTCGCCTCGCACCAAGTATGGCTCTCGAGATTGCAGGCCATCGCAGCGGTGGACACAATCGCCTGAAGATCGGCGGGCAGCGTGTCCCACGCGGCCTTGTTGATCAAGAGTTCGGTGACGTTCGAGGGTTCGTGCCAGCCGGTCGTGTAGTAATATTTGGCCGCGTTGTGCAATCCGAGGCGACGATCCTGATAGGGCCCGACAAATTCCGCCGCATCAATCACGCCGCGTTCCAGCGCCGGGAAAATCTCGCCGCCCGGCAGCAGTTTCACATCGACACCCAGCGCGGCATACACCTTGCCGGCAAGGCCGGGGATGCGCATCTTGAGGTCTTTGAAATCGGCGACGCTCTCGATCGGTTCGCGGAACCAGCCGGTCATCTGCACGCCGGTATTGCCCATCGGCAGCGCCTTGAGGCCAAGTGGTTCGTAAAGCTCATCCCAGAGCGCCATGCCACCGCCATGATAGAGCCAGGCCGTCATGCCCTGAAAGTTCATGCCAAAGGGCACGGTGGTAAAATACTGCGCCGCAGGCAGTTTTCCGGCCCAGAAATAGGCGTTGGCGGCGTTCATTTCGATCGCGCCGCCGCGCACGGCATCAAAGCCTTCGAGCGCCGGAATCAACTCGCCCGCCGCGAAATGCTGAATGGTCATGCGGCCACCGGACATCGCGGCAACCTTGTCGCAGAAATCCTTTGGGCTGCCCGGACCCTCGACATAAAAGGGGGAACCGGGACCATAGGCGTTGGTCATTTTCCATGCGAAACTCGTCTGTGCCCGCGCAATGCTCGGGGCGGCCAGAGGGGCGGCGGCAGTGGCCGCCAGAAACTTGCGTCTGTCCATAGTCCTGTCCTTTTCCATCGGTTGCAGATGGGCAGACCATGATGTTCCGAAGTCCAGAAACCAGATTCCGCAGTGCGGAAAATGCGAGCTTGCCGCGTTCTGTATACAATTTTGGTGAAATTCAGGCAGGGTGGCTAGAAAATGAGCAGCATATAAAGGTTTGACAGGCGCGGCATGGCAGATTCACCATATCTCTGCCTCCCGACTCTGATGAGTTCGCGCGCAGGACAGCTATGTCCCGTAGGTCTCAGGCCCAGTCTGCCTCGATGATATTCAGGGTGCCGATGCGGGAATACAGCGTTGTCGGCTTGATCCCGAGCAAGGCGGCGGCACCGGAGGGGCCAGCAATGCGGCCGCGTGTTTCGCGCAGGACGGCGATCAGATTGACCCGAACCAAGTCCTGCATCTGCGCTTCGGTTCGAAAGGATCGGCCTGTCTCTGGCTGCGGGCCCACGCCGCCCAGTTCGACAACCAACTTGCGATCCTGTGACACAATCGCGGCCCGTTCCATCACGTTGTGAAGTTCACGAACATTACCGGGCCAATCGTAGGATTGCAGCTGCTGCACCACCCCTTCGGTCAACACCGGCTCTGGTCGATTGAGTCTGCGGCAGGCGATCTTGAGCAGATGGGCGGCCAGAAGCGGGATATCTTCTTGCCGGTCGCGGAGTGGCTGGCAAGTGATGGGGAATACGTTGAGAAACAAATACAGGTCTTCGCGGATGCGGTGAGAGCGGCGGGCCTGCTTGTCTGACAGGGTGGTCGCGGCGATCACGCGGATATCAAGCGGCTTTGCGCGGTTATCGCCAAGACGGGTCACGGCACTGTTCTGCAATGCGGCCAAGAGTTTGCCCTGTATCTCAAAGGGCAGTTCTTCGACATCATCAAGGAAAAGCGTGCCGCTATGCGCCAATTCCAGCTTGCCGGGCTTGTCGCGTGTGGCCCCGTTGGGGGCACCGCGCACCTGACCCCATAGCTCGGCCTCCACCTCTTCGGGCGCAACCGAGCCGCATTTGAAGTGGATAAGGGGACGGCGCGCGCGCGGGCTTGCCTTGTGAATGGCGGTGGCGACGAGCGATTTGCCGGTCCCGGTCTCGCCGCTGATGAACACGGTGGCATCGGTGCGCGCCACGAGGTCAATCCGTTGCACCGTCTGGCGCACCGCAGGCGAGGCGCCGATGATGTTGTGATGCGCGCGCTCGGTCGTGATCGCCTCTTGCAGATAGGCGTTTTCCTGTTCCAGCCGGTCGCGCAGGGCGGCAACCTCTGCCATCGCTTCACGCAGCTTGCGTTCGTTTTCCTTGCGCTCGGTGATGTCGCGAAAGATCACGACGGCCCCGGCAAGGACATTTTGATCGTAGATCGGGGTCGAGACATACTCGACGCGGATCGGTTTGCCATCCTTGCGCCAGAACACCTCGTCTTCGATGCGGTTGACCTCTTCAAAGCGGAAGGATTGATAGATCGGGCAATCATGCGCGTGATACACATCGCCGTTGAGGTGGTGATGGTGGATCACGGAATGAATGTCGTGGCCCAAGAGGTCTTCAGCGGTCCACCCCAGCATTTCCTGCGCGGCGCGGTTGAGAAAGGTGGTCTTGCCATCCGCGTTGACGCCGTAAATGCCTTCGC
Organism: Roseovarius sp. MBR-51; assembly: GCF_053628575.1. Lineage (NCBI taxonomy): Bacteria > Pseudomonadati > Pseudomonadota > Alphaproteobacteria > Rhodobacterales > Roseobacteraceae > Roseovarius > Roseovarius sp. MBR-51. The sequence continues at coordinate 242,674 of NZ_JBRJGQ010000001.1, read as the reverse complement.
CGGCGGCATTCAGGATCAGCTGGTTCTGACGTTCGAGTTCGGAAAAGAATTCCTGCGCGCGCCGCCATTCGAGCAAACCCGAGCGGTGTAGTTCGGCGGCCTGCGCGATGCGGTCGTGCCGCTCCATTTCCTCGAGATCGAGCAGGGTCAGGGCGAGAAGAGACGGCGCATCATTGACCAGCCTGCCCCGGATTTCGACGCGCAGCGGCGTGCCTTTGGTCGTGGCGAGGGTAATGTCGCGGCTCCATGCCTCACCCCGATGGGCGATTTCATCCACCAGCACGATAAAGCCGGGCAGGCTGGCCCCGACCAGAGGCGAGAAGGTGGCACCGGGCACAGGCTCCAGTTCCAGCAACTTACGGGCGCGAGGATTGGCCGCGACGATCCGGTCGGCGACAAGGTCGATCACAAGCGCCGCCTCGGCCAGCGCATCAAGCAGGGAATCGGGGGTTGTCGGCATCTCTTGCATGGCATGAGCAAACACCGCCGCAGCGCAGCACCGCAATACGAAATCTCGTAAATTACGAGAATCCGTAATGAATCGTCATGGGTGATTGATGTTATTATATTGTAATTAAACACAAATATAGCGTGCTTAAAAAATAGGCGCACCCCTTTTGCACATGGTCACTTCGTCGGATCATGGGTCAAACGGCATTTGAGCGAAAGGACACGACATGACCATGAAGAGCCTTGGCGACCCATTTTCGGAAAAGAATGATCTGCGTCACGGGGCGTCTTGCGGGTGCGACACCTGCAAGAGCGGATCGCATTCCTCTGCCGCGCCGGTCATGTCCTCTGAGGCGATGTTGGAGCGCGCGGTCGAAAGCGCCGTGGTGCGGTCGGTGTTCGGTCACAGCGACATCGGGCGGCGGTCGTTCATGGGGATGATGAGCGGCGGCACGGTGGCTGCGGCGCTCGCGTCGGTGTTCCCGCTCGATGCGGCCAAGGCCGCCATTCTGGACAATCTCGGCACGCCGGAAAAGACCGACCTCAACATCGGCTTTGTCCCGATCACCTGCGCCACGCCGATCATCATGGCGCAGCCGATGGGGTTCTATGAGCGCTACGGGTTGAACGCGAGTGTGATCAAGACCGCCGGTTGGGCCGTCGCGCGCGACAAGTCGCTCTCGGGGGAGTATGACGCAAGCCACATGCTGACGCCGATGCCGCTCGCGATGACGCTTGGCGCAGGCTCGACCGCTGTTCCCTACATCATGCCCGCCGTCGAGAACATCAACGGACAAGCCATCGTGCTGTCGAACGAGCATCTGGACAAGCGCGATCCAAAGCAATGGAAGGGCTTCACCTTTGGGGTGCCGTTCGAATACTCGATGCACAACTTCCTGCTGCGCTATTACGTGGCCGAACATGGGCTTGATCCTGATGTGGATATCCAGATCCGCGTGGTGCCGCCGCCCGAGATGGTGGCGAACCTGCGCGCCGGGAACCTTGACGGCTATCTCTCGCCGGACCCGTTCAACCAGCGCGCGGTTTGGGAGGGGATCGGCTTTATCCATCTTCTGACTAAGGAAATCTGGGAGGGGCATCCCTGCTGCGCCTTTGCCGCGCCGCTGAGTTTTGCCACGGACATGCCCAACACCTATGGCGCGCTGCTCAAGGCGATCATCGACGCCACGCAATACGCCTCGAAGCCTGAGAACCGCAAGGAAATCTCTGCTGCGATTGCGCCCACCAACTATCTCAACCAGCCGGTCGAAGTGATCGAGCAGGTGCTGACCGGCACCTATGCCGATGGTCTGGGCGCGGTGCAGCAGGTTCCGAACCGGATCGACTTTGATCCTTTCCCCTGGCACTCGATGGGCGTGTGGATCCTGACCCAGATGAAGCGCTGGGGCTATATCGAGAATGACATTGATTACAAGGCTGTGGCCGAACAGGTCTATCTTGCTGCCGATGCCAAGAAGGTGATGAACGATCTGGGCTATGACGCCCCCGACATCACCTACAAATCGCACACCATCATGGGCAAGACATTCGATCCGGCAGAGCCCGAGGCCTATGTCAAAAGCTTTGCCATCGGGAAGGGTTGAGCGATGTCAACTCTGTCGCTGAACCAACGCGCCTTGCTTCTCTCGGTGGTGATGCTCTTTGTCGGGCTCTTTGTCTGGGAGATGGCGATCCCGGCACAAAAGGCCGTGGGCGAGTTGACCGAATACGAGCGGTTGACCGGTGGGGGCGCGCAAAAAGCCGGCGTGCCGCCCCCCTCACAGGTCATTGCCAAGGCGTGGGAGGAGCTGAGCAATCCGTTCTACGATGCCGGGCCCAACGACAAGGGCATCGGGATTCAGATCGGGTATTCGATCTACCGGGTGCTGTCGGGGTATCTCATGGCGGCGCTGGTGGCGATTCCGCTCGGGTTCCTGATCGGCATGTCGCCGGTCGCCTACAAGGCGCTTAACCCATTCATTCAGGTGTTGCGCCCCATATCGCCGCTCGCATGGATGCCGCTGGCCCTCTTCATCATCCAGGACAGCGAGGCGAGCGCGATCTTCGTGATCTTTATCTGCTCGATCTGGCCGATGCTGATCAATACCGCTTTTGGCGTGGCTGGCGTGCGCAAGGACTGGGTGAATGTGGCGCGGACGCATGAACTTGGGCATTTGAAGACCGCCTTTACGGTGATCCTGCCTGCGGCGGCGCCGACCATCGTCACCGGCATGCGGATTTCCATTGGCATCGCGTGGCTCGTCATCGTTGCCGCCGAGATGCTCGTGGGGGGGACGGGTATTGGCTACTACGTCTGGAACGAGTGGAACAACCTCGACCTGACCTCGGTCATCTTCTCAATCCTGATGATCGGCATTGTCGGCATGATGCTGGATGCGGCCTTTGCCACGCTCCAGCGCGCCGTGGCCTATGCGGAATAAGGAGCCGTGAGATGAGCAAACCGTTTCTGTCGATCGAGAACCTGACCCAGTGTTATCCGGATGGCCAAGGCGGCACGATGACCGTATTCGAGAACGCCACCTTCGGGGTGGAAAAGGGCGAATTCGTCTGCATTCTCGGGCATTCGGGCTGTGGCAAGTCCACCATCATGAACATTCTCGCGGGCCTTGCAGAGCCGACCAGCGGCGTGGTCAAGATGGATGGGTTCGAGGTATCGGGCCCAAGTCTGGACCGGGGGGTGGTGTTTCAGAACTATTCCCTGCTGCCCTGGCTCAGCACGCTGAAAAACGTGAGCTTTGGAGTGGCTGCCCGGCATCCTGACTGGTCCAAGGCCAAGGTGCTGGATCATTCCCGCGAGTATCTGGCGATGGTGGGGCTGGAGGGGGATGTGATCCACCGCAAGCCCAGCCAATTGTCAGGCGGTATGCGGCAACGGGTGTCGATTGCCCGCGCCTTTGCCAATCATCCCAAGCTCTTGCTTCTGGATGAACCGTTTGGCGCGCTCGATGCGCTGACGCGGGGGACGATTCAGGATGAGTTGCTCAAGATTTGGGGCGGCACCGGGCAGACCGTGTTCATGATCACCCATGACATCGACGAGGCGATCCTGCTGGCGGACCGTATCCTGCTCATGACCAACGGTCCCTTTGCCCGCGTGGCGGAGTCGGTTGAAATCACGATCCCGCGGCCGCGCAACCGGACCGAGATCGTCGAGCATCCCAACTATTACCCGATCCGCAACCATCTGGTGCAGTTCCTTGGCAAGCGGTCAAAGGAATTGGCAGGGCGTGCCTCCGATGGCGCGGCTCAGACACCCGAAACCGTGAGGATCGACCGCACGCCGCCCGAAGACGAGACCGGCGAGGCCCGACGGCTGCGCGCCGTGAATCTGTGACACCGATTTTCACCTGAGACCGAAAGAATGGAGGACACCATGAAAGACAATCTGCACATGCCCGCATTGATGACCAAGGAGGATGTGACCACCCTGATCCTGATCGCGAAGAAAAAGACCGGGATGAAGTGGGAAGAGATCGCAGAGGGCATCGGCATGTCGCCGGTCTGGACCCACTCGGCCTGCATGGGCATGAACACCATGCCCAAGGCCAAGGCCGAGGCGCTGGTTGCTCTGCTCGATCTGCCGGAGGAGGCGGTTTCGGTGCTGGAGGAATATCCCACCAAGATCTGGGAGCAGGCGGTGCCGACCGATCCCTGTATCTACCGCCTCTATGAGATCGTGGGCGTTTACGGCCCGACGATGAAGGCGCTCATTCAGGAAGAGTTTGGCGATGGCATCATGTCGGCGATTGATTTCGACATGAAGATCACGCGCGTCGCCAATCCCAAGGGTGACCGCGTCAAGGTCGAGATGTCGGGCAAGTTTCTGGGGTATAATTCTTGGTAACAGAGATCATTCGGAGCCGGGTTCAATCGGGGACGCCGGGACAGGATGACGATGTTACTGCGCCCTTCAACCAGGTTGAAACACCGGGCCCCGGAAATTTGCCGAGCGGCGCAGAGGGAGTGCGCCGCTCGGACAGATCACTAAGTTACAAAAGGAAATCCGACGCGTCGAGATCAGACAAGGAAACGTCGTCGATTCGAAGCACGTCCGCCCCGCCAAAGCGCAAGAAGGTGTCACCGTTGCGTTCGGTTGCAAGGTCGAGCAGTTGGGCGAACCCTCCCAACGCATAGGCGGTCAGATCAATCATATCCGCTCCATTGGTAAAGTCGGCGATCTTGTCGAGGCTATCGTCGCGTTCAAAGACAAAGACATCGTTGCCCAAACCACCCGTATAGGTGTCACGTCCACTCCCACCGTCCAATGTATCATTGCCACGATTGCCAAAGACGCGGTCATTCCCGCCGCCGCCATCGACCAGATCGTCTCCATCTCCGCCTTTGACGCGATCTTTGCCGTCACCCCCAAAGAGCGTATCGTCGCCCCGATCGCCCCGCACGTGGTCATTGCCGTCGCCACCCAGCACAACATCATCTCCCTGGTCGCCGCGCACGTCATCGTCGCCTTTGCCGCCGTCCACCGTGTCATTACCTCGATCACCACGCACGCGGTCTTTGCCACTGCCACCGTCAAGACTGTCGTCGCCTGCGCGCCCCCGCAGGTCATCCTTGCCACCATGGCCATTGATGGACTCTGAAACGGCGCGGCCTTCGATACGATCCTTGCCTTGGGTCCCGTTGAGCACGTTCGCCGGTGGGGTCTCTGGTCCCGGCCCCACATCGCCAGAGCCTTGATCGGGAGTGCCATCGTCGCCAGTGCTGGGTGTGCCAACATCGCCAGACCCCTGATCGGGGGTGCCGTCATCGCCGGTGCTGGGTGTGCCAACATCTCCAGACCCCTGATCGGGGGTGCCGTCATCGCCGGTGCTGGGTGTGCCAACATCTCCAGACCCCTGATCGGAGGTGCCGTCATCGCCGGTGCTGGGTGTGCCGACATCGCCAGCCCCCTGATCGGGGGTGCCATCATCGCCGGGGGATGTATTGGGGCTGCCGTTCACAAGGGAATTGAGGCGCGCGGTGTCAGACGCGGTTGCGACGCGCTCGACGATGGTCTCGTTGGCCGCATTCTTGCGTTCATAGATTCCATTAGAGATTTCTTCCTTTGTGCCATCCGCAAAAGTGACCTCGATCGACGAACCGACGACCTCGACACTGGTGACTGCGGACGAGCTGGGCTGGTTGGTCGTTTCAAAGCCGCCGACCAAAGCCGTCAATCTTGTGGTGTCGGCCAAAGTGGCAGGACGCTGTTCGACGGTATTACCTTGGCTGTTCTTGCGTTCGTACACGCCAGCCTCGACCTCTTCGCGTGAACCATCCACATATTCGATCTTGATTTTGTTCGTTCGCAACTCGACTGCCATAATTTCCATTGGGGTATTCCTCTGATTGATCATGGGAGGATCCTAGAGCGCTCTGCTGCTCCGGGGATCGTCAGGACGTCGGACGAAATTTCCGACGATCGTCGGAAGATCAGTCGTGGTCCCAAGATTGAAAGTGCCCCGGGCCGGTCAGGCCTGGGGCGACGGTTGCTAAGACTGGGGGGTAGAGCAATCCGTCATCCGGCGCATTCGGGATGCTCCAGTATGTCACCCGGATCGTCACAGCCCGAGCCGCCGGGCACGCGCAGTTTGCTGCGCCCACCGCGGCCCCGGCGATCAAAGGCGTCATCGACCGGCTCAAGATCAGACTGCATCTGAGAAAGCCCTGCGATGGCACTGGTGGGTTGATCGGCAAAGGTCGGTGCCGCGAGTGTGCCCAACAAGATCAGGGCGGAGGTGGCAAGAAGCGTCTTCATGATCGTGTCTCCCGATACCAAGGTTCGCCTGATCAGCTTTGCGCAGATGTAAGGTCTGTGGCAGGCTCGAAGGTGGGGCGAATGCGCGGCACTAAAGTCGGACGTGGACTAGGGTCAGAGCCCCTTTTCCCGCGCCATGATCGCCGCCTCGACGCGGTTGCGCACATGCAGTTTCTGAAGAATGTTGGTCATATAATGTTTGACGGTGGCCTCGCGCAAACCAAGCTCTTCACCAATCTCGCGATTCGAGGAGCCACGCGCCACCAGTCGGAGAATCTGCTCTTCGCGATAGGTGAGATCCGAGATGGGATCGGATGTGCGGGCATTGCGGATTTTGCCGGCCCCCATGGCCGAGAGCACCTTTCCAGCCAGTCCGGGAGAGATATAACTGCCGCCCGCACGAACGCTGCGCACAGCTTCCACAAGCGTCTCGACAGCAACGCCTTTGAGGACGTAACCAGAGGCTCCCGCCTTGAGCGCACGCAAAAGATCGTCATCCTGCTCGGAAACTGTCAGCATGATCACCTTGATCGCCGGAAATAGTTCGCTGATCCTTTCGGCAGCCGTGATCCCATTGCCGGGCATCGAGATGTCCAGCAGCGCAATATCCGGCATGTGATCTGCTGCTGCCTGAATGGCGCTATCGGCACTTGTGCATTCCGCAACGACGTCGATATCGCCAGCCTCTTGCAGAGAGCGGGCAACCCCGCCGCGAAACAGCGGGTGGTCGTCGGCGATTACGACGCTGATACGGTCTGTCACATCGCCCTCTCATGGATCGGCAGACGCATGGTCAGGCGGGTTCCCTGCCCGGGATCACTGTCAATTTCGAATGCGCCCCCGACACTTTGCACGCGCTCGCGCAGACCTGCGAGTCCGATCCGGCCCGTGTCTGCCGTGGCGTTCGGATCGAACCCGGAACCCTGATCACTGACGGTCACGACAAGCATGCCATCCTGAATTCCGAACTCGACACTCTGCCCTATGCCACCTGCATGGCGCCACGCATTCGTCAGCCCTTCTTGCACAAAGCGAAAGAGGCAAATCAGTTGTGGCAGTCCCGGCCGCATATTCCCGTCGTTCTTGTCACCACCATCCAGAAGAACTTCGGTCTGGGTCCGTTCGGTATGGGCTTCGGCAGCGCGCCGGATCGTTTCTGCGATGGAGGCCCCTTCGAGCTTGGGCAACACCAGTCCGCGCGCCAGCCCACGGATGTCGCCCAGCGCGTCATTGAGCGCCTTCAGGATCAAGTCTGCCTCTTCGGGGCCGTTCGCGTTGCGCCAAGCGCTGATGCGCATATTGGCAAAGGCCAGCGCCTGCGCGGGGCCATCATGCAATTCTGCCCCAATCCGTCGCAGCAATTGCTCGTTGAGTGCCGAAAACCGTTCGGATGCGTTCTGAATTCGCAGGCGCAACAGGTCGTTCTGGAGACCGACGAGCGTGATCAGGTTCAGCCGCTGCTCCAGTTCGGACCTTTGCGTCTCGATCGTCCGGCTTCCGGCGCGGACGATACCGAAGAGGGCGAGAAATGTTGCACCGGCAAGCGCGGCGACGATTGCCCAGGCGGTCAGCCGAGCGAAACGCAGATCGTCTTTCAATTCGCTGGCATCCTGATAAAACTCCGCAACGGCGATAATCTCTCCTGTGCGGATCGAGTGGATCGGATTGTAGACCTCTAGCAGTGGCACACCAAGCGCGCGCTCGCCTTCTGATTCGTCATGGTCGAGCTCATCGAATCCAGCGAAAATATCCCCTTGCCACGCCTGCTGAAGATCGCCTTTCGGCTCGAATTTCTGGCCAATCAGATCGTGATCGCTTGCATAGGCGACTAGGCCACCGTCTTTCCATATCTTGACGGACAGAATCCTTTCCTGAACAGCGGGTCGCGCGAGAATCTCCTCCAGATTGGCGCGTTGCTCCCGCGAGAGTTCGTTGCCATCCGCCAAGTCCTGCGACAGGGGCGCAATTAGGCTCTCCATATAGACTGCGGCCGAAATCGCAGAATTGCGCACCACGGCGCTTTCGATGCGTTGATTGACGAAAGCCCCGATCAGGATCATGCTGAACAGGCTGACGATGCCGCCGACGATGGCAAAACGGCGATGCATCGGCAGAGAGCGATACCATCTTCGGACCCAACGCCACAGCTCGGATGAGCGTTGCCAAAGTCGAACATCCCCGACAGCGTAATCGTGTTCCATAAAATTCACCGGAGCCTCCACGAGTCAGTACGGAATGTCATGTTCTGGATTATTGAGTTTACGAAGCGTGGCCGAGGCGACGACTCGGACTGCGGCCGCGCTCACAGGAATTTCTAGTCTGCTAGTTTTCTTTATGCGATCCCTGCCCCAAGGTCTTCCGACTTAAGTCGGTCCGATCTTGACCAAGAGAAACCGCAAGACGGCGGAACACGAATCCCAAAAGCGTCCCTTGAGCGGCCTCGAGCCGCGCCAAGGAGCGTTATGGCACCGCCATATTCGAAGACCTGGCTTCAGATCCTGCTACTTTTGAACAGTGTCGATGGCATGGGGTCAGACCGCGCTAGACAAGCACCTCGATCTCGTCCTGAGCGCCGACCCCGAAGACACGCTTGTAGCGGGCAATCTCGCTTGTCGGGCCCATCGCCTTGCGCGGATTGTCCGAGAGCTTGACCGTGGGCCGCCCATTGGCAGCCACCGCCTTGCACACCAGTGAGAAGGGTTCCAGCGCATCATCCGGCGTCAGGCCCCTAAAATCATTGGTCAGAAGCGTGCCCCAGCCAAAAGAACAGCGCACACGCCCCGAGAACCGCTCATGCAAAGCAATGATCCGGTCCACGTCGAGCCCGTCGGAAAAGATCACCATCTTCTTGAGGGGATCCTCGCCGCGCGATTTCCACCAATTGATTGCCGTTTCAGCGCCGTCCTCAGGGGCACCGGAGTCGATGCGGATGCCGGTCCATCCGGCCAGCCAATCGGGGGCATTGTCGAGAAACCCGCGCGTCCCATAGGTATCGGGCAGGATGATACGCAGGTTACCATCGTGTTCCTCGTGCCAATCCGAAAGCACCTCATAGGGCGCGCGCGCCAAAGCTGCGTCATCCTCGGCTAAGGCGGCGTAGACCATCGGCAGTTCATGGGCATTGGTGCCGATCGCCTCTAGATCGCGGTTCTTGGCGATGAGGCAATTCGACGTGCCGACAAAGCGGTTGCCCAAACGCTCGCTCATCGCCTGCACGCACCAATCCTGCCACAAAAAGGAATGCCGCCGCCGCGTGCCGAAATCGGCGATGCGTAGCCCCTCGATGGGCCGCAGGCGTTCGACCTTTTCCCAGAGTTTCGTCATGGCTCGGGCATAGAGCACCTGAAGCTCGAATTTCTTGAGGTGATGCAACACGGCGCGGGAGCGCAATTCCATGAGAACAGCAAGCGCCGGAATTTCCCAAAGCATGACTTCGGGCCATTTGCCCTCAAAGGTTAGCTCATATTGCCCATCCCGCTTTTCGAGATGATAGGGCGGCAGGCGCAGCGCCTCGAACCAGTCCATGAACTCGGGCGTGAACATGCTGCGCTTGCCATAGAACATGTTGCCCCGCATCCATGTGCTCTCGCCGCGCGACAGGGACAATGACCGGATGTGATCCAGTTGCTCGCGCAGCTCGCCCTCGTCCACCAGTTCGGCCAGACGGATCGAAGTGCTGCGATTGATCAGCGAAAAGGTGACAGTGGTGTCTGGCCTGTTGCGAAACACCGACTGACACATCAGAAGCTTGTAGAAATCGGTGTCGATCAGAGACCGGACAATCGGGTCGATCTTCCATTTGTGGTTATGCACACGGGTGGCAATATCGACCATGAGCGGCCTCCGGCGGGACAATTGCGGCGGTTAAACCAAAGCGGGCGGGCGCGTGCAAGGCGGATCGGCGAACACCACCCGCCCTCTGCTCCGGCTTTTTCAAGAGTTTGACGAGAATTTAGGCGGATTTGGTAAATTAATCTTACCAGAATGCTTGCCTTTACTTGGATAACCGTTACGATCTGGCGTGTGTGGCGGATTGCAGGGCCTCGAATCGCCCGTGGGGGAGACGCTTTGCCCGCCATAAAGAGCAATCTGACGCACAAGAATTTATGGGAGGAATACCATGACAGACAAGTCTAAGATGGACCGGCGCTCGTTCCTGCGCCGCGCGGCGGTTGGGGCGCCCGCGATTGCTGCGGGCTCGCTCGCGGCCCCGGCGGTGCTGGCACAGGCGCCGTTGGTTCTCAAAATGCAGACATCCTGGCCCGCCGGTGATATCTGGCAGGAAATGGCACAGGATTACGCGACCCGGGTCGAGGAAATGTCCGGTGGCCGCCTCAAGATCGACGTGCTGCCCGCAGGCGCTGTTGTGGCCGCGTTCCAAGTGCTTGATGCCGTGAATGACGGCGTTCTCGACATGGCGCATTCGGTGCCTGTCTACTGGTACGGCAAGAACAAGGCCGCGTCGCTCTTTGGCACCGGCCCCGTGTTCGGTGGCTCTGCCACAACAATGCTAAGCTGGTTCTATGAAGGCGGCGGCAAGGCGCTCTATGACGAACTGACCCAAGACGTCATGGGCCTGGAAGTCGATGGCTACATGGGCTTCCCGATGTTCGCGCAGCCCTTTGGCTGGTTCAAAGGCGAAGTGAACACTGTTGCCGACCTGAACGGCTTTAAATATCGTACCGTGGGCCTCGCGGCTGACCTACTTCAGTCGATGGGCATGTCAGTGGCACAGCTTCCGGGTGGCGAGATCGTCCCCGCGATGGAGCGTGGCGTGATCGACGCGTTCGAATTCAACAACCCGTCGTCGGACCGCAACTTTGGTGCGCATGACGTGGCCAAGAATTACTACCTTTCCTCGTATCACCAGGCCTCCGAGAGCTTCGAATTCCTGTTCAACAAGCTCACCATGGAAGACCTCGACCCCGATCTGCGTGCGATTCTGAAATACGCGGTCGAGGCGGCCTCTACGGCCAACACCGCCAAGGCGATGCGTCGTTATTCGGCAGACCTCAAGTGGCTGCAAGAAGAGGCCGGTGTCACCATTCACCGCACCTCCACAGACATTCTGAACGGCCAGATCGAGGCATGGGACAAGCTGATCCCGGTTCTCGAAGAAGATCCGTTCATGAAGAAGTGTCTCGACAGCCAGCGTGCTTGGGTTGAGCAAGTCACCTACTATGAACTCATGAACGCACCGGATTATGCGCTTGCGTTTGAGCACTACTTCCCCGGCAAGCTTAAGATGTAATCACGGCTAAATACCGTTATAACAAGGGCCCCGGCGCAGGAAACGCCGGGGCCACTTTCAAAATAGAGGGGGCTCCGTGTGATCGGTTTCATACGTTTCGCCGACAACCTGTCGGCTTGGTTCGGCAAGGCGTTTGCCTGGCTGATCGTCCTGATGGCCTTTGGCACCGGCTATGAAGTCGTGGTTCGCTACGTTTTCAATAATCCGACCGCCTGGGCATTGGATGTGTCGTTCATCATGTACGGCACGCTTTTCATGATGGGCGGGGCGTATACCCTGTCGCGGGGCGGTCATGTGCGGGGCGATTTTCTGTATCGTCTCTGGCAGCCGCGCAATCAGGCCAAGGTCGATCTGGTGCTCTATATCGTGTTCTTCTTTCCGGGGATCATCGCGCTGATCGTGTCGGGCTGGAAATACGCCGCGCGGTCCTGGTCCTATGCCGAGGTGTCGGTCAATAGCCCGGCAGGCATTCCGATCTATCAGTTCAAGACCGTGATTGTCGCCGCCGGTATTCTTCTTTTGATTCAAGGCATCGCCCAGGTTTGTCGCTGCATTCATTGCATGCGCACCAATGAATGGCTCAAGGCCGACGAAGACGTCTTCGAGACCGAAGACCTGTTGATGCAAAAGGCCGCTGAGGCCGAAAAGGACGCACATCCATGACCGATCCGCAAATCGCCCTGATGATGCTGGGCCTTTTCCTCATCTTTGTGTTTCTCGGCTTTCCGATCGCCTTCACGCTCATGGCGATGGGTATTGGCTTTGGCTATTACGCCTACTTCGATGCGGGCCGGATGTGGCGCAGCTTTGATCGGCTGGCTGAGGATGCCGGAGCTTGGGACCAATGGAGTCTCTGGCTTGAGGGGTTCTTCAACAACCGAATATTCGACCTCTTCGTCAATCAGACCTATACGGTCATGTCGAACGAAGTTCTGACCGCCGTGCCGCTGTTCCTCTTCATGGGGTATATTGTCGAGCGGGCGAACATCGTGGACCGGCTCTTTGGGACGCTCAACATCGCGGCCAAGAACATGCCTGGCTCGATGGGTGTGGCAGCCCTCGTGACTTGCGCGCTCTTTGCCACGGCCACCGGGATCGTCGGTGCTGTGGTGACGTTGATGGGTCTTCTGGCGCTGCCGGCCATGCTCAAGGCGCGCTATGATCCGTCCTTTGCCTCGGGCATCATCTGTGCGGGCGGCACGCTGGGCATTCTCATTCCGCCCTCGATCATGCTGATCGTCTATGCAGCGGCGTCGAGCGTCTCTATTGTGCGTCTCTACGCGGCGGCGCTCTTGCCGGGTCTTACTCTGGTTGGTCTCTATCTGATCTACGTCATCGGTCGTTCGATCCTGCAACCCTCTGTGGCCCCGAAGCCCACCAAGGAAGAAATTCCCGACATTCCCAAGAGCCAGCTTATGCTGATGATCTTGACCTCGCTCGTGCCGCTGGCATTCCTCATTCTCGCGGTGCTTGGTTCGATCCTCTTTGGTCTGGCGACCCCGACAGAAGCGGCCTCCATCGGTGCGCTGGGCGGTATCTTCCTCGCCTTTGTCTACCGTGCCATGACATGGCAGCGGATGCGTGAGAGCGTGTATCTGACTGTGCGCACCACGGCGATGGTTTGCTGGCTCTTTGTCGGTTCCTACACTTTCTCGGCGGTGTTCTCTTATCTCGGCGGGGAACATGTGATTTCGGAATTCGTCCAGAGCATGAACCTCAGCCCGCTCATGTTCCTGCTGTTGGCACAGCTCATCATCTTCTTGCTGGGCTGGCCGCTGGAATGGTCCGAGATCATCATCATCTTCGTGCCGATCTTTCTGCCGCTCTTGGCGTTCTTTGAGATTGACCCGCTGTTCTTTGGGATTCTGGTGGCTCTCAATCTGCAAACCAGTTTCTTAACGCCACCCATGGCCATGTCGGCCTATTACCTCAAGGGGATTGCCCCGCCAGAGATCAAGCTCACGCAGATTTTCTCGGGCGTTATGCCGTTCCTCTTCTGCGTCTTCATAGCCATGGCTCTGATGTATATCTTTCCGCAGATCGTGTTCTATCTGCCGGAGCTGATGTATGGCAAATAACGCCGAAATCCTGATGTTGGACGCGTGCACCCTTCGCACGCGTCTGGCGTCAGGGGCGCTGAGCGCTCTGGACTTGGTCGAGGCCTGTATCGCCCGGATCGAGGCACGCGAGCCAGAAATCCGCGCTTGGGCGTGGTTTGACGCCGATTTTGCCCGAATGCAGGCCAAGGCGCTCGACTCGCAGCGGCAAGCAGGGCGCCCCATCGGGGCGCTGCACGGTCTGCCGGTTGCGCTCAAGGACATCATCGACACCGCCAAGATTCCGACGGAGAACGGCTGTCCGCTGGACGCAGGCCGCATCCCCACCAAGGATGCCGCCGTCGTCGCCCGGCTCAAGGCGGCAGGTGCGGTGATCATGGGCAAGACAGTCACGACCGAACTGGCCTATATGCACGCCGGACCCACCCGGAATCCGCTCAATACCGCGCACACGCCCGGCGGCTCGTCCTCGGGTTCTGCGGCGGCGGTGGCGGATGGGATGGTGCCGCTCGCGGTGGGCACGCAGACCGGCGGCTCGGTGATCCGCCCGGCGTCCTATTGCGGTGTGACCGGGTATAAGCCCAGCTTTGGCGCGATTCCCCGCACTGGCGTTCTGATACAATCGCCCACGCTTGATACGCTCGGCGTCTTTGCCCGCACGCCCGCCGATGCGGCGCTCTTGGCGGAGGTATTGATGGGCCATGACGCGGGCGATCCGGCGACCGTTCCCTCCCCCGTGCCATCGCTATTGTCGGTGGCCACGTCAGCGCCGCCGCTCAAGCCGGTCTTTGCCTTTGTCCGCCCGCCAGGCTGGGACAAGGCCGATCCGCAACTGCATGCGGCCTTTGAAGAACTGGTCGCGGCCTTGGGCGAACAGGTGTTCGAAGCCCCCCTGCCCACGGCGTTCAGTGAGGCTGCAGAGATCCGGGCACGGATCAATTTTGCGGAGATGGCGAAATACTACTATCGTTATTCCAAATCCATCGACGCTCTCGGCCCACGCACGCAAGAGGCACTCAACGCAGGCAACGCGACGCTCGCGCGGGATTACCTGGCGGCGCTGGATTGGGCCGATGTGCTCTATGCCGGGCTGGGCGAGATATTTGAGCGCTGCGACGCAATCCTCTGTCCCGCAGCCACAGGGCCCGCCCCTGAAGGGCTGGAATTCACCGGCGATGCGATTTTCAACGGGCTCTGGACGCTGACTGGCACGCCTGCGGTGACCGTGCCTGCCTTTACAGCGGAAAACGGTCTGCCGATGGGCATACAACTGGTTGCCGCACGCGGCAATGACGCGCGTCTCTTGCGCAATGCAAACTGGTTTACGGGCTGGCTGAATGAAGCCGGAGCATGAGAAAAGGATGACGATATGAACAGATTTCTGGCACTCTTTGCCTTCGCGGTCTTTGCCGCCTTTCTCTACATCCTCGTGCGCAAGGTCGGCACGCTGGACCTTTGGGTCGTGGTTGGCCTGACGGCGGCCTTGGCGGGCTATGATTTCGTGACCTCGAGCAAGAACAAAAGCTGACATGCCCGATAAGAAGGTTATTTGGATCCCGCGTCGTCTGTCCGATGCCACGCTGGCGCGCGCGCGTCGCAATTATGAGGTGATCGTAAACGAGGCGGACACCCCCGGCACCGCTGAGGACATCATCGCCATGAGCCAACGGGTGGACGGGATGATCCCCTGCCACTCGGAGCATTTCAGCGCCGATGTGGTGGCGCAGCTTGATCCGAGGCTCAGAATCGTCGCCAATCATTCGGTGGGCGTGGATCATTGCGATCTGGCGGCGCTCAAGGCCGCTGGTATCGTTGTCACCAACACGCCTGATGTGCTGTCGGACGCAACGGCCGAAATTGCCATGCTTCTGATGTTGGGTGCGGCGCGGCATGCGATCACGGGCGACCGGATCGTGCGACAAGGTCAGTGGGACAGCTGGTCACCCTCCTTCATGGTTGGCAAGCAGATGACCGGCGCGCGCTTGGGCATCCTTGGGATGGGACGTGTTGGCCGTGCCTTCGCGGCCAAGGCGCGCGGCTTTGATATGGAAATCCATTATCACAATCGGTCGCGCCTCTCGCCAGAGGATGAACATGGCGCGATTTTTCATGCGGATGTCGAGAGCCTGCTTGAGGTTTCGGATTTTCTGTCGCTGCACTGCCCGGCCACGCCCGATACGACCAATCTGCTGAACTCTGACCGCATTGCGCGCCTGCCTGCGGGGGCCGTTGTGGTCAACACCGCGCGCGGCGCTTTGATTGATGAACACGCCCTGCTCTCTGCCATCCAATCCGGCCATATCTCCGGAGCGGGGCTGGATTGCTTCAAGGTTGAACCGGGTGGCAATCCTGCCTTTGCAGCACATGAAAACATCTTCATGTTGCCGCATATCGGCAGCGCCACACGCACCACGCGGGACGCCATGGGCTTTCGCGCTCTGGACAATCTGGATGCGTTTTTTGCGGGGCAAGAGCCCGGCGACAGGCTGGTCTGAGACAGCCCGAGGCCCGGCTGGGCGTCAGGCGGCTTGCACCGCCTGCGCCTCGGTGACGATGGTATAGAGTGTCATGGGATCACTGTTCGACCGGAGTTTGGCGCATAGCCCGACATCCCGCAGAGTGCGTGACACAAGCGCAAGCGCCTTGAGGTGTTCAACCCCGGCATCTAGCGGCGCAAAGAGCGCAAAAGCCAGATCCACCGGCTGCCGATCTACCGAGTCAAAGTTGATCGGTTTCTCCAGTAACGCCAGCACACCAACGACCTGCTCCAACCCTGGAAGGCGCGCATGGGGGAGAGCCACACCGTGACCAACCCCTGTCGGGCCAAGGCTTTCGCGTTCCAACAGCGCTTCGACTGCGGCGGAATGGGACACGCCGTAGGCGGCCTCTGCAATGCTTCCAAGTTCGTGCATCAGGCGTTTCTTGCTGGTCGCGCCTGATAGCACGCGCACTGCCTCTGGCTTGAGGATCATTGGAATTTCCATAAACTCTGTTGCTTAGACAAGCGTGTCACCGCCTGTCACCCTCTCGTTATGGGTCAATCCAGCCGATATTGCCGTCCTCACGGCGATACACGACATTGACCGTATCCTTGCCTTGCTTGCGGAACACCAGCACCGGGGCACCTGCCAACTCCATCTGCATGACCGCTTCACCAACCGAGAGCGACGGAATCTTGGTTTCCATCTCGGCGACGATGATCGGTTGCAGGCTGTCGGGCTCTGATTCCGGTTCCACACTATCTGAGGCTAGGATATAGGAGGACGCACCGAAGAGTTCAACCGGTTCCGCCCGCTCGCGGTGATGGTCCTTGAGGCGTCGTTTGTAGCGGCGCAGCTGCTTCTCCATTTTGGCGCAACAGGCATCAAAGGCAGCGTAGATCTCATGCGCCTTGGCGCTGGCCTGCGCGGTCAGGCCGGTGGACAGATGCACGATGGCTTCGCAGACGAATTCGCTGGCGCTCTTGGAGAAAACGACCATCGCGTCAGTCGGCCGGTCCGCGTATTTCGCGACCGCGCTGCCCAACTCATCCTTCACATGAACCTGAAGGGCCTCGCCAATGTCGATCTGCTTTCCACTGATTTGATAACGCATCTCATCTCCTTCGTTTGACAAGCCGGGGGCATGCGCGGCACGCTTGCGCCGCGGGATTGCCTAATCCCGGATGCGGGTACACGACAGGTGTTGAAATTGTCCCAAGACAGGCCCTTGTCGCGGGGGCCATTCGGGGAACAGCGCGAGATCAACACATGTCATAGCTCAATTGACGCGCTTTCCGCGCAGCTTGTCAATCTGATTTCAAGGATAGGGGCGCGGATTCGCCGTGGCTCTGATGCTCAGGAAATCCGAAAGGTGTCGCCCAGATAGACGCGGCGCACGTTCTCGTTTTCCACAACGTCGCGTGGACTGCCGGACATCAGAACCTTGCCGTCATGCAGGATATAGGCGCGATCAACGATTTCCAGCGTCTCGCGCACATTATGGTCGGTGATCAGCACCCCAATGCCGCGTTTTTTGAGATCGGCAACCAGATGCCGAATGTCGCCGACAGAGATCGGATCAACCCCCGCAAAAGGTTCGTCCAGTAAGAGATAGCGCGGATTGGCGGCCAGACAGCGCGCAATCTCGACCCGCCGTCGCTCGCCGCCGGACAGGGCCAAGGCGGGCGCGCGGCGCAAATGCTCGATCGAGAAATCCGAGAGCAGCTCTTCCAGCCGCTCGCGCCGCTTGTGACGGTCACGTTCTGCGATGTCGAGAATCGCAAGGATATTGTCTTCGACCGACAGGCCACGAAAGATCGACATTTCCTGCGGCAGATAGCCGATGCCCAGCTTGGCGCGGCGATACATCGGAAGGCTGGTGACATCCTGACCGTCGATATGGATATGTCCGCCTTCGGGATAGATCAGCCCGGCAATGGCATAGAATGTCGTGGTCTTGCCCGACCCGTTCGGCCCCAACAGCGCCACCACCTCGCCCTGCTTGAGCGAGAGCGATACATCGCGGATCACCAATCGCTTGCGATAGCTCTTGCGCAGGTTTTCAACCACAAGGCCGGCATTTTCATGCGCGAGTGTCAAGTTCGGAGAACTCATTCGTTGCTGCCCGGTTGCAGGATGGTCTTGACCCTGCCGCTGACCTGCGCCGTGCCCGCCGCGGTATCTACGAACACGGTCTCGCCTGTGATCGCATTGGTGCCCTGCACCAAGAGGACGTTGCCGCGCAGTTCAATCATGCCTGTGGTGATGTCATAGTCGGCTCGTTCCGCCTCGGCGGCATCTTCACCACTGACCAGCGTAACGCCCCCTGTTGCCTTCAGGCTTTCGATCCCGCTCTTGTCGGGCAAGTAGACCACAAGCACCTCTGGTGCAGCCAGCCGCATCTCGCCCTGACCGATCACAACATTGCCGGTGAAGGTGGCGGTATTGTCCGCCTGATTGACGCTGAGAGAGTCGGATGTCACCTCGACGGGCAGGTTGCGATCCGCTTGGGTGTTGCCAAAGGCCACCTGCGCGCCCTGCGCCAGTGTGACAACAGGCGATAGAAGCAGCGCGAACGCCAAAATCAAACTGGAAATTCTTGGCACTTGTGTCATTCCCCCGCTTCTTCCGGGCGGTATATCAGCTTGACACCCTCGGTGAAAAGCAATTCCGGCGTAGCGCTCTCGGAGTTGTTATGCAACAGCATCCGCCCTGCCGTCACCTCTCCCAGAGGTCCGGTGGCCTCGACCCGTCCCGGCGTTTCGGCATAGACCTCATCCAGCTTGGCATTCAGCCGCTCGGTGTCGATCTCATAGCCGGTCGACGTGGTGATGTGTACTCGGCCCGTCAAGCTCGCCGTCATGTCACCTTGCTGCATTTCGGCATTGGCAGAGGTGATGTCGATGACTGTCCCTGCGCTCAGCCGCAACTGTGCGGTGATATCCTCGGCAATCAACTGATCGGGCGTTTTGCGGTCGGGGCGTGCGATCTCGGCAGCAAAGGTAATCTCGTCGCCGTCGACCGTCACCCCTGCAAACCGCGGCTTTGTCGCCCCGAGATCCTGAGCGCGTTGTTCCAGATCTAGTTGGTCAATGGGCACCGTTTGCGTCGGATCAACGGTGCGCGAAAACAAAAACAGCGTCGAGAGCAGCCCGAGGGCAGTCAGCGGCAGGATGATTTTCATCCACGCCACGATCCGCGAATAGGTGTTCTGCGCGCGTGCCATTCCTTAGTGGGCGAAGATGTCGATCTCGGGCCATCCGGCCAGATCGAGCAAAGCGCGTTGCGGCAGGAAATCAAAGCAGGCCTGCGCCAACGCCATCCGGTCTTCCCGGATCAGACGTGTGTTCAACTCGTCCCGCAAGCGGTGCAGATAGAGCACGTCCGATGCGGCATAGTCGAGCTGCGCGGACGTCAGGCTTTCGGCGCCCCAATCCGAGCTTTGCTGCTGCTTGGAGATGTCGATGTTCAAGAGTTCTTGCAACAGATACTTGAGCCCATGCCGGTCGGTGTAGGTGCGGATGAGTTTGCTCGCGATCTTGGTGCAATAGACCGGAGCCGCAAGCGCGCCAAAAGCATTGTGCATTGCCGCGATGTCGAAGCGACCAAAATGAAACAGTTTCAGGACATTTGGATCAGTCAGCAGACGCTCCAGATTGGGCGCGCTCGTCTGCCCCTTGGCGACCTGCACCAGATGGGCATGCCCATCCCCGCCCGAAAGCTGCACGACACAGAGCCGGTCACGATGCGGGTGCAGACCCATCGTCTCGCAATCAATCGCGACGACAGAGCCAAGGTCCAGCCCATCGGGCAGGTCGTTCTGATAGAGATGGTTGGCCATTGAAAATCCTTTTGCCCGGAGCGGACCGGGGCCGTGAAACTGGGCGAATAGCCTCGTGATTAGGCGCTTTCTCTTGGTCCCTCAACCCGGATTTAGGTCTGCGGTCACAGGAAAACCAGTAGCGCCCTGTTATTCGCGCCCCGAAGCGGGCTTGCGGTTGCCCCGACCCTCGGCCACAAAGTGCCCAAGGACGAAAGAGGAGCCTGCCCCGTGAACGATAGCCAACAGACCCAGAACCGCGCCGCCGACTATCTTGCACGGCGTCTATACGAGGCGGGGTGCCGCCATGCCTTTGGCATGCCGGGCGGCGAGGTTCTGACCGTGATGGATGCGTTGGCACGGGCCGGGATAGAGGTGACATTGGCGCGGCATGAGAACGCCGCCGCCTTCATGGCCGAAGGCGTCTGGCACCGCACCGGCGCACCTGGCATCCTGCTTGCCACACTGGGGCCGGGGGTTTTGAACGGGGTCAACGCCATCGCCAACGCCCATCAGGACCGTGTGCCGCTGATCGTGATTTCCGGCTGTGTCGATGCCGATGAGGCGCTGACATATACCCACCAGATACTCGATCATGAGGCGGTGCTGGCACCAATCACCAAGGCGACCTTTCGCCTGACCGCCCAAGGGGCCGATATCATCGCCGACAAAGCCATCGGCATCGCCACCGAGGGGCGCCCCGGCCCGGTGCATATCGACGTGCCGATTTCCGTGGCGGATATGCGCGTGACCCTACCGCGCCTGCGCCGACGCCCCGATGCCGTGCCGATGCAGCCCGCTGCCCCTCAGGCGGCGCGCGATTGGCTGACGGCGGCCGAGCGTCCGCTGCTGATCGTGGGCCTTGATGCTGTCAATGAGGGGGCGAGCGCCGCCATCCTCGAGACCGCCGAACGCCTGAACATGCCCGTCATCACCACCTACAAGGCCAAAGGGATCATCCCTGAAACCCATCCGCTCTGTCTGGGTGGAGCGGGTCTCTCGCCTTTGGCGGACGGTATCCTCGTGCCGCTGGTGCAAGAGGCCGATCTGATCCTCTGCGTGGGCTATGACCCCATTGAAATGCGCCCCGGCTGGCGCGAAATCTGGGACCCGGCAGAGGTCAAGGTGATCGACATCGCCGCCGTGCCCAATGATCAATACATGCATCAGGCGACAATGAATATCGTGGGGGCCTGTGCGCCCTCTCTCGCGGCCATTACCCAAGGTGTCCCCCCTCGCGCCACTTGGGTCGGGGGCGAGGTGACAGCGGCGCGTGCGGCGCTGGCGCGTGCCTTTCCCACCGATGACGAGTGGGGCGCGGCAGGGGTCATCGCCGAGGCGCGTGCCGTGTTGCCCGAGGATACCATCGCCACCGTCGATAGCGGCGCGCATCGCATCCTGCTGTCGCAAATGTGGACGAGCTATATCCCCCGCGCCCTGCTGCAATCCACGGCCCTGTGCACCATGGGCTGTGCCGTGCCCCTTGCGATGGGCGCGAAACTCGCCACACCCGAGGCCACGGTCGTCAGCTTTTCGGGCGATGCCGGCTTCCTGATGGTCGCGGGCGAACTCTCGACCGTGGCCGAGCTCAAACTGCCGGTGATCTTTGTCGTCTTTGTCGATGCCAGCCTTGCGCTCATCGAAAAGAAACAGCGTGAGCGGCAGATGGTCAATCTCGCGGTCGATTTCGGCCATCACGATTTCGCCGCCATCGGGCGCGCCTTTGGCGGGCATGGCGTGCGCGTGACCAACCGTGCCGAATTGCGCGCGGCGTTGCAGGCCGCGCAAGAGGCCGACACCTTCACTGTCATCGCCGCCGAGATTGATCGCGGCTCTTACGACAACCGTATCTGAGGAGATGCCCATGCCCGGCCCGTTGGATGGTCTCGTTATCCTCGACCTCAGCCGTATTCTGGCGGGTCCGACCTGCACGCAGCTCTTGGGTGATCTGGGGGCCGAGGTGATCAAGATCGAGAGCCTTGAGGGCGACGATACCCGCCAATGGGGGCCGCCCTTTGCGCTGGATGTCGAGGGCAATCCCACCGATCTTTCGGCCTATTTCATGTCCTCCAACCGCAACAAGAAATCCGTGGCGGTGGACCTGACCGATCCCGAGATGCAGCGCCTTCTGCATGCCCTAGCCGGGCGCGCCGATGTGGTGATCGAGAATTTCAAACCCGGTGGCTTGCGCAAATACGGTCTCGATCACGAAACCCTCTGCGCCGCCTATCCCGGCCTTGTTTATTGCTCGATTTCCGGTTTCGGCCAGACCGGCCCCAACCGCGACAAGCCCGGCTATGATCTCATGGCCCAGGGCTATGGCGGCATCATGTCGATCACCGGCGAGGCGGATGGTGAGCCAATGAAGGTGGGCGTGGGCGTCGCCGATGTGGTCTGCGGCCTTTATGCTTCGACCGGCATTCTGGCAGCGCTGCGCCACCGCGACACGACCGGCGAGGGCCAGCATATCGACATCGCGCTGGTCGATGCCACGATGGCGTGGCTGGTCAATCAGGGGCTCAACTACCTCACCTCCGGAGTTTCGCCCACCCGCGCGGGCAATGCCCATCCCAATATCGTGCCCTATCAGGTCTTTGCCACCGCCGACGGCCATGTGATCGTGGCCGTGGGCAACGACAGCCAATACGCCCGCTTTTGCGATTACCTAGACCAGCCGGATTGGGCCACCGACTCACGTTACGCCACCAATACCGCGCGGCTTGCGCATCGCGACACCCTTGTGCCGATGATTGCCGAGGTTCTGGCCACCCGCACAACGGCGCATGTGATCGAGGGGCTAGAGGCGCGCAAGGTGCCGGTGGGACCCGTCAACACCATCGGTCAGGCGCTGGAGACCGAACAGGCGCGGGCGCGCGGCATGACGATCACGGTGCCAGCGCCGCACACCGCCAAGGGCGACGTGCGCCTCATTGGCAACCCGCTCAAATTCTCGCGCACGCCGGTCAGCTATCGGAGTGCCCCACCCACGACCGGGACCGATACCGACGCAGTGCTTGGACCGCTCAGGCGCGATCTGTAACCTTGCCTCGCGGCCACGTGATTTGCCGCGACTCGAGGTATGTCGTACCCCTCCGGGCACAACCGGAGGACTGTTTCATGCAACGATTTCTGACAATTCTGAGCGTTTTCCTGTTTCTGTCCAGCACCGCAAAGGCGCTGGAACCCCGCGAAGGCTGGGTGATCCACGACACGGCCAAAGGCTTTGACGCGCTGGTCGAGGCGGTGCGCGCAGCGGTCGAGACCGCGCCCATCGCCATTGTCACACAGGCCAGCGCCTCGGATGGCGCGCGCGGGCAGGGGATCACGATCTCCGGCAATCGCATTTTTGGTCTCTACCGCAACGACTATGCCCGCCGCATGTTGGCCGCCAGCGTCGCCGCCGGAATCGAGGCGCCGATCCGCCTCTATGTGACCGAAGAGGTAGATGGCACCGCCACGCTCAGTTATAAAACGCCCACAGCGGTCTTTGCCCCTTATTTTGACGAAGGCGGGGACGATCTCCGCGCGCTCGCGACCGAATTGGATGGTGTTTTCAAAACCGTCGCGCAAACCGCCATTGCCGAGTGAAATTTTGGCGAACTGGTAGGGCTCTCTCCCTGCCTGAGCAAAATTACGCCTATTTTCTAGCGCATTACGCGGCAGCATCTGCAAGATACCTGTCACATTCGCTACAGTGCGGATAACGACTTGGTGAATTAAGCGGCAGGTATGTTGCCGCTGTCACATTTAGCGGGCTAGCTGTGATGCAAAGATATCAGAAGGAATTCGGGTCATGCGTGTAGATCAATTTGGGTATGAGTTGACCATATCATCACCCACCGCTGCCGAGGCTTGGGACAAGATGGTATTGGCCTTTCTTGCCCATGCCGCGAAGACACCCGAATATCTGGGGTCCGTGCTGAGCCAAGAGCCTGATTTTGCGATGGCACATGCCACCAAGGGTCTATTTTTCCTGATGCTTGGGCGGCGCGAGATGACCCAGACCGCGCAAGAGGGGTATCGCGCAGCACAAGAGGCAGCCTTGCGCAGCGCCCCCACGGCGCGCGAGATGGGCTATATCCGAGGGCTGGGCGCATGGCTCGACGGACGTCCCTCCGAGACCGTACGCGAGATGGAAGCGATTCTCACGCGCTGGCCCGAGGATGCGCTGGCGATGAAAATCAGCCATGCTACCCGTTTCATCATGGGTGATGGCAAGGGCATGCGCGCCTCGATCGAAGCGCTGCTTCCCGCCTATGACGCCAAGAATCCAGCGCGTGGTTATCTCTTTGGCTGCCACGCCTTTTCCTTGGAAGAGACGGGCGACTATGCCCGCGCTGAAACCGCTGGTCGGTTGGGCCTGAGCCTCTCGCCTGACGATGCCTGGGGCCTGCATGCCGTGGCGCATGTGTTTGACATGACAGCCAATGCGCGCGCCGGGCTGAATTGGCTGGAAGGGCGCGAACACGCCTGGGCCCATTGCAACAATTTTCGCTACCACGTCTGGTGGCACAAGGCGCTGATGCATCTCGATCAGGGTGAGATTGACGCGGTGCTCGACCTCTATGACACCGAGGTGCGGCGCGATCATACCGACGATTTCCGTGATATATCCAACGCTACGTCCTTGTTGATGCGGCTGGAACTGGAAGGGGTCGATGTTGGTCATCGTTGGGACGAGCTGGCCGATATCTCCGAGCGGCGCACCGAAGATGCCTGTCTGCTCTTTGCCGATCTGCACTATCTTCTGGCGCTCATCGGCGGCAATCGCGATGTGGCCGTCAAGCGTATGCTGGCGCGGATGCACCGCGATGCCAAACAGACCAACGCAGGCGAGCTTTTGGCGCGCATGGCGAATCCCGGCCTATCGGCGGCCACGGGCCTTGAGGCGTTTGGGGAAGGCGATTACAAAACTGCGTTCCTCAACCTTGGACGAGCGAGACGTTCCATGCAACTGGCCGGGGGCAGCCATGCCCAACGAGACGTATTTGAACGACTCACGATTGATGCGGCCATTCGTGCAGGTTTCCTCGATGAGGCCGAAAACTTCTTGCACGAGCGCACCGCGCAGCGCGCAGGCCGTCTTGATTCCTACGCCAGCGCCCGTTTGGAACTTATCTCGGGGTCACGCGTTGACTGGGATGAAGCCGGTCGTTTGCCGGCGGAATAGGCGCGGACTAACTCACGAAAAGGAGCCGACACCGTTATGACGAGTGTTGCAGATCCGTCCATGTTGCATGGCCGCGCCACCGCTGCGGTTGCCAAGCCGGTCGCGAGCACGCGCGACATCCGGCTGGATTTCTTTCGCGGTCTTGCGATGTTTATCATCTTGGCCGCGCATACCCCGCGCAACTTTTTCACAAGCTGGATTCCGGCGCGCTGGGGATTTTCGGACGCCACCGAAATCTTTGTGTTCTGTTCCGGCATGGCTTCGGCCATCGCCTTTGGCCGCACCTTCGACCGCGCGGGCTGGACGCTGGGAACCGGACGTGTGGGCTATCGTGTCTGGCAGGTCTTTTGGGCGCATATCGGGATGTTTTTCGTCATTGCCACGATGCTTGCCGCCTTTGATGTACTGGGCAATTTTGAAAAGAGCTACGTCAGTTCGCTCAATCTTCAGCACTTCTTTGCAAACCCCGCTCCTCAACTGGTCGGGCTGTTCACGCTCACCTATGTGCCAAATTATTTCGACATCCTGCCGATGTACATGGTCATCCTCGTGATGATGCCGGTCGTCATGGCGCTCAGCCGGATCAGCCTCTGGGCGGTGGCGGCGGCAATGGGTTTCACATGGCTCATGGCGCAGCAATTCATCCTCGACTCACTTGGGCTGGGCCATCTTCATCTCGCCTTTCCGGCAGAGCCATGGTCGAATCGGGAGTGGTTTTTTAACCCCTTCGGCTGGCAATTGATCTTTTTCACCGGCTTTGCGTTCATGCGCGGCTGGCTGCCCAAGCCGCCGGTGAACAAAGTGTTGATCGGCCTTGCTCTGGCGCTTGTGATCGCAAATATCCCACTTTCCAACATCGGCGTGCGCGAATTCGGCTTTGAATGGGCCCGCGACTGGCGCGGTGCCAACAACTGGCTGTTCAACAAGTCCGATTTCGGCATCCTGCGCTATGTACATTTTCTCGCCCTTGCATATCTGTGCTGGGCAGCGGCCGGAGAAGGTGGTAACCGCCTCCGCGTCGCAGGCAACGGCATCATCTCTTACATTTGGGGAGTTCTACTCAAAATGATTCTGAAGGTCGGGCAGCAATCGCTGGCGGTCTTCGTCTTCTCCATGGTGTTCGCCCGCTTTTCGGGTTTCGTCATGGACCAGATCGGACGCAATACCTGGAACATCACGCTTGCGAACTTTATCGGGTTCGGGGCGCTTATCGCGGTGGCCTATACCGTAGCTTGGTTTAAATCTCATCCTTGGCGGGGTGCAAAATGATCCGCCGCGATGTTCTCAAATCTCTCGCCGCTCTCGCGATTTGGCCGGGCATGGCCCGTGCTTCGGTTGGCACCGCCTTTTCCGAGTCGGGGCTGCATGAATTGGCCCGTCAAATCGCGGCCAACCCCTATGCCGAGCGTCCCTTCGTACCCGACGCATGGCGTGATCTGACCTATGATCAGTATCGCGGCATTCGCTACAACACCGACAAGGCGATCTGGGCCGGGACTGACACCACGCTCGAATTCGACATGTTTCCGCCGGGCCTCTATTTCCCGCATGCGGTCGAGGTCAACATGGTCGAGAATGGCATCGCGCACAGAATGCCGTTCGATTTCGGGCTCTATGACCTGCATGAAATCGTGCCGGATCTGCCGGTGGATGAGGCATTGGGCTATTCCGGTATCCGCCTGCGGGCAGAGATCGCAAAGCCGGGCTTCTTTCAGGAATACGCCGTGTTCCAAGGGGCCAGCTATTTCCGCGTCATCGCTCGCGATCTCGCCTATGGCCTCTCGGCGCGCGGTCTGGCGCTCAACACCGCCTCACCGGATGGCGAAGAGTTCCCGGATTTCACCCGTTTCTGGATTGAAAAGCCGGCACCGGGCGTCTCCGAACACAAGGTGCACGCCCTGCTGGAGAGTCCCTCTGTCACCGGCATTTACCATTTCACCCTGCGGCCCAACGGCACCACCACAGAGGTCGATGTGCGCTGCACCCTCTGGCCGCGCACAGAGCTTGTGAATGTCGGCATCGCGCCGCTCACCTCGATGTTCTACTTTGATGAGACAAACCGTGGCCGCTTTGACGATTTCCGTCCCGCCGTGCATGACAGCGACGGGCTGAGCATCCTCAACGGCAACGGCGAGCTGATCTGGCGGCCTCTGGCCAACCCAACCTTTATCCAGATTTCCAGCTTTGCGGATGAAAACCCCAAGGGCTTTGGTCTGGCACAGCGCGAGCGAGCCTTTTCCAACTTTGAGGATCTCGAGGCGCACTATCAGGACCGCCCGAGTCTCTGGATTACGCCGGGCGAAGACTGGGGTCAGGGCGCGATCACTTTGGTCGAGATTCCCACCGACAAGGAAATCTACGATAATATCGTCGCCTACTGGAAGCCGCGCACACCACTGGCAGAGGGCTCTGAACACGCGTTCTCGTATCGCATGACATGGACCGACCAGATCGAATCAAGCAAGCCGGTGACGCAGGTGCTTAACACGCGTCTGGGCAAGGGCTTTGCGCAGAATGATCACAAACTCGTTGTCATCGACTTTGCGCCACATCCCGCCTTGCCCGAGGATTACCAAGACCTGATCCCCTATGTGCGGGCCAACACCTTTGAACCCTCGGTGCCGCAGATCCAGCGCAACCCCGATACTGACGGCCCGCGTCTGGTTTTCTCATTCGACCCTGCCGATGTGACGGCAGCCGAATTGCGCGCGCAACTCTACCACCAAGGACAAGCCGTGTCCGAAGTTTGGCTCTACCGATGGACCGTCTGACGCCCTTTCCCAGCACCGGGCTGATGCCCGCGCGTGCCCCTCTGGACCATCCGGTCCAGAGCTTCAGCCGTGTCTATCGCGATCCCAACGCGCCGAAATGGCAACCATCGACCGTGTTTCAATGGCGCCGTGCGGCGGCCTTTCTTCCTGCGATCCTGACCACGGGGGCCTTGGCCTGGGCCTTTGGGGACTGGTTGTCGACGAATGGCATCTGGTGGCTGGAATGGGTGCTGCTGGCCTTTGTCGTGGTTACGTTTTTCTGGATTGCGCTGGCTATGGGCACGGCCACGCTTGGTCTTGCCGTTCACCTCAAACAGCAACGCGCCCGCGCGCAGGCCGCCCCTGAGCCAATGAGCGTTGCACTCCTCGTGCCGATCTATAACGAGGACACGGCCGAGGTCTTTGGCAATGCCAGCGCCATGATGAGTGCCCTACGCGTGGCGCGCAGCGCGCATCGGTTCGAGCTTTTCATCCTGTCGGATACACAGGACACGGAAATCGCCATGGCCGAACAGCGCGCCTATGCCACGCTGCGGGCCACCATGCCACCCGATGCGCCCGTGTGGTATCGCAGGCGCGTGCAGAACACCGAACGCAAGGTCGGCAATATCGCGCAATGGCTCGAAAACTGGGGCGGCGCCTATGAGGCGATGCTCGTTCTCGACGCCGACAGCCTCATGAGCCCCGAAGCGGTGATTGCCCTTTCGGATGAGATGTCCCTTGACCCAACGGCGGGTCTCATTCAATCAGCACCTCTGGTGGTGGGCTCTGACACGCTCTTTGGCCGGATGCAGCAATTCTCGGCCTCGGTCTATGGCACGCTTCTGTCTGAGGGGCTGGCGGGCTGGACCGGCTCCGAGGGCAACTACTGGGGTCACAACGCCATCCTGCGCACCCGCGCCTTTGCCGATTGCGCGGGCTTGCCGCGCATGCCATCGCTTCGAGGCAAGGGCGGGCTGATCCTCAGCCACGATTTCGTCGAGGCCGGGCTGTTGCGCCGTGCCGGTTGGGCGGTGCGCTTCATCCCCACCATTCCCGGCAGCTATGAAGAACCGCCCGCCACCCTGATCGACTATGCGCTGCGTGACCGCCGCTGGTGCCATGGCAACCTGCAGCACCTCAGCCTGCTGGCAACACGCGGTCTGCACCCTGTCTCGCGGTTTCACCTGTTTCACGGCGCGATGAGCTATCTTCTGTCGCCCGCATGGTTCGGACTTCTGGTGATTTGGGCCATTCTGGGCAATGGGCAAGACAGCGTCATCAGCTACTTCTCCATGGAGAATCCGCTCTACCCGGTCTGGCCGGAACTGAGCCGGGTCAGCTCGGTTCTGATCTTGCTCTTCATGTATGGCATGCTGCTGGCCCCCAAGATGCTGGGCGCGCTGGTGATTGGCATGACGGATCGGCATATGACACAATTCGGCGGGGGGCCCCGGTTCACCATTTCGCTGCTGGTCGAAGTCCTCCTGTCGATCCTGTTTGCCCCGATCATGATGGTGCAACAGGTGGTTGCCGTGCTGCGGACCGTTATCGGCATTCGTCCGACGTGGTCGCCACAGGCGCGCAAGGGCGGCGATTACAGTGCCCGAACCGTGCTCAAGTTTCACGCGCTGGAAACCGTGAGTGGGGCACTCTTGACCTTTGGGATGGTGGCCGGCGTGGTGTCGCTCTGGCTCTTGCCGATTGCGATCAGCCTGATCGGCGCGGTGCCGCTGTCAATGATGTCCGGTTTGCGGATGGACCTTCGGCGCGGCCTGTCCGCCGTGATGGCCACGCCCGAGATGGTCGATACTCCGCCGATCCTGCAACTGGCGCGCAACCACCGGATGATGTTCCGCCATCCTGAGAGCCCACCGATCGCCGCTGAGTGAGCCGATTACTGGCCCGGCCCGTCCAGTGTCTCGAGCCAGTCGAGCGCAAACGTACTCCAGCCTTTCGGCACCGTGTGCCCCCCGTCAAACAGAGCGAATTCCAGCGCTGAGCCGGGGGTACAGCGGGTCCAGATACGCCGCCAGTAGTTCCCCGTTGTCTCGAACCGATCCGCGCGATGATTCTCACAGCCATTGGCCGCGCGCCACAGGCCCATGGCGTGAAATACGTCGCCTTGCGCAAAATCGCGCCCCATGACCTGCCGGATCACCCGCCCTTCTAGCGGCACCACCTCGTCGCGCCAGCCATGCGTATGCAAGAGACGCACAGGCCCGGCGCAGCCCGTCGGATGTGGCCGCCAAAAGCTACCGGATACCGGCGCATAGGCGCTGAACGCCTTGGGCGTAGCGCAGGCGATATAGCTGGCCAGCGATCCACCGATAGAGAACCCTGCCAAGAGACTGTGTTTGGGGTCGATGTCGAACCGCATAGCGGCATCCTGCATCACCTCTTGCAGAAACGCCGCCTCATCCCGTTGCCCCGGGAAATCCGGGTGGAAATTCCAGCTCGGACGATTGCGCCCCGGACGGATAAGGCCATTGGGCGCAATATAAGCATAGCCGCGCGCGGTCGCCTCCCGTGCCGTCTCACCCTCGACCATTTGGCCACCACGCCCGCCATACCCGTGCAGAAACACCAGCACCGGATGCGGCCCCGGCCCCTCGGGCAGGGCAATGTGATAGCTGCCCGTCGCTGTTTCGCAGGGCGTGTCAGGATCGCCGCAGAGCGGCGCGGCGGCCAACGGCCCGGCGAGGCCCAGACAGAGGGCAAGAACAGAGACGAGGCGCATCAGAGGCTCCGGTCAGCGAAAGGTTGCCCCAAACCTCCCATATTCAGCCGCCCCTGCACAGAGCGCCCGCGTCACCCTTGCGTGAGGTCCGGTGGAATCACGCCCAGTCGCCGAAACCAAAGGTCATATAGTCGCGCAAATAGGCTTCGCGCGTGAGCGTCTCGATCTCGGCATCGTAAATCTCGGCCAAAGCAAACGGCCCGGTGTCCTGAACGGCGGGCGGCGCTGGCGGCTTGGGATAGCCCACTTGCCGCGCCAAGGCTGCCAGATAGCCCGCCATTTCCGCTTCGCGCACCACCATGTCGGGCAGGGCAAATTCTGTCAGCCCTTCCAGCACGGCGGCCTGCGTCGCCCAATGCGCATCCACCCTTATGCCGGTCTGCCCCGCCAGATTGGCCTTGAGAAACTTTAGAAAGGCGGCAAAGGCCTGCTTATGCGCCACGCGATCATAGCTCTCGTCCAACTCTCCTTGGGGGATCGGCAGCTTGTGGAAATTGCGCAACGTACGGCGAATGTCGCGATAGCATCCCGGCCCCTTGATAAGGATCTTGTCGCAAAAGGCGGCATGCGCCCGCGCCACCGGATGCCGCAACACGGTAAAGCGCCGATGCCCCGGCTTGCGCCGCATCCATTGCCGTAGCGCCTTTTGATTGAGCTTTGTGGGCAGCGTCTCTACTGGCACAGTGTCGAGGGCGGCCAGCCACGCGCACACCTCGGCCTCAGGACCAGAGCGCACCGGCATATAGAGCAGAGGCGCACGCGCGCCGCTCACGAAACCGGGCACCGCCGCCCCGCGCCGTGCCTCGAAATTGGGTGTACGCGTGAGGTTGAACTGGTCGAGGCCCGCCAGCGCCCGCTCCATCTCTGCAAAATTCTCGACCTTGCTTTCCAGCGGCTCCGGGTTCTGCTTTTTGAGCGAGGCATCCAGCGCCTCTAGCCGCGCCGCGCAGCCCAGATAGCGCGCCAGACCGTTCATCACCTCAAGGCTCTGCAAATCCTCATAGGCAAGGTAAAATCCCGTCTGCCCGGCCGCTTGTAGGCGGTTGAGCAAGAACACCTGAAATGCCTGCAACCGTCCGACATGCAACTCGA
Organism: Roseovarius sp. MBR-51; assembly: GCF_053628575.1. Taxonomy (NCBI): domain Bacteria; kingdom Pseudomonadati; phylum Pseudomonadota; class Alphaproteobacteria; order Rhodobacterales; family Roseobacteraceae; genus Roseovarius; species Roseovarius sp. MBR-51. The sequence continues at coordinate 211,088 of NZ_JBRJGQ010000001.1, read as the reverse complement.
ACTCGGCCGGATCAAAAGTGATCTTGCTGTCGCGGCGGCGCTTGACGTTGGTCAGTTTCCATTGCCCGGTTGCTTGCGCGATTTTCCACGACACATAGCTCTCGACCGGGTTGCGCGTCAGGATGACCTTGGCGCAGCGCGGATCGTTCAGCATCAGGTCCAGAATGCGCGGATCGTGATCATGGAAATAGCGAAACCCACCAATCCCTTGCGACTGTCCTTTGATTGCGCCGATCAAGCGCTCTGGCACCTCGTCGCGCTCGGCCTGTGTCAGACCCAGCAACTCGGTCTTGTTGGGATAGCCGATGAAATGCGGATTGAACGCCTCGCCATGGCATTCGATGCCGTCAAAGGAATTGAGGTTGGTTTCCAGAAAATTGGACCCGGTGCGCATCTCTGCGAACACCACGAAATAATCAAAAATGGCTGTCATTCGACCTTATCGCACAAGATAGGGTTTGCGGGGATTGCTCTGCGGTTCGATCAGCCCCTGCTCAACCGGGAAATCCCCCATCACATAGGGATGCATGCCCTGATTCTTGAGATTTTGCAGGAACTGGCCAAAGCCGGTCAGATCCGCCATGCGCGGGACCTCGGCCAAACCGCGTAGGTTCTGCTGCCCGATCTCGTCAATGATGGTCTGCAATGGCTCCATCGGGGCCTCGATGAATTCGGCCATGGTCCAGATCCGCACCCGCGCCTTGATCCATTGCGAACGCAGCACCTCGAGATGCTTGCTCTCGATCCTTTGCAGCACCGCAGCCTCTCGCCGAATATCCGAGAAATTGGCGTTGGATTTGAACAGCGGCACCGCCCAAGCGCCAGAGATCACCGAAACCTGCGCATTCGGATCGCGCGCAATGTGCCACTCGATATCCTCAAAGACATCGCGCGGTCCAAGCTGAAAGCATTGCCGCTCGCCGCGCGTGTTCCAGATCAGGCTCGCCAAAAAGGCGCGCGGATTGTAATCGCGCAGCGCTGCACTGTCCGAAAGCGCGCCGTTCATCACCGTCTGACCATCCGAAAACTCGGCCCGTTCAGACGCAAAGAGATGGCCATGCACCCGCATGCCCGTCATCCGCGCCAACCACGGCTGGAAATTCTCAAAGAGGTCGCTAAACCCCTCGAACACCGAATAGGGCGCGCAGGTCAGCCCATTTTCCCGCCCCTCTACCGGAAACCGGCTCTGCATATAGAGACCGGGACGTCCGCGCGTGCGCCGATCGACGGCCTTGGCAAAAATGCGGTCGATCTTGCCGGGATTCGGTTCTGTCCGCTTCATCGCACTGGCCTGATCGGTCAGGAATGCTTCGTAGAGGCGGTCGGCAAAAGGCCAGATCTTGCGCGCGACAAAACAGTCGGAGCGCCGCAAGAGTTGCAGGTGATCGTCGTAGAAAATATGCGGCTTGCCCTGATAATCGAACTTGGACAGCGTCAGTGACCTGCTCTCGATCTGACGGGAGTATTGCCGTGCCAGGGTCTGAAAATAGCTCTCGTCCGGAATCCAGACTTTGGAGAAATAGCGGTCATAAACCCGCCGATCCGGATCTTCGAGAATGGCCGACAGGGTCTGACGCGTCAGACACCACCACTGGCTGCCCATATGCGGCACGATGCCGTTGGGGATGCGCCGCTTGAACCGCACCAACCGTTGCATCGCCACGTATTTGTCAAAGAGATACCGGTTCTTGCGCCATGAGAACGGAAAGCGCAGGGTGAACCGCTCCTGATCCAATCCCCCGATGGTCCAGGGCACATCCGCCGTTGTTGCGCTCTCGATGAAATCGGTATGGGGCCGTTTTGCGAGGTAGTCGATCAGTTCTTGCACCGGGCGCAAGGGCAGGCAAGAACCGGAGGCAAGATAGACATGCCGCACATCCTTGAAATCACGCAGCATGATTTCCGCAGCCCCCTGCGTCGCGGCGACAAGACCCCAAGTGCCCCATTCACAGCGATGACGTGGGGCAAAGCGCACATCGGTCATATCCGAAAGCGCCTGCACAAAGGCATTGTAGCTCTTGCGAGGCACCGCCTTGTCGACATGGATCACCAGCGGACAGCCCGATGCCGCCCAATGGCGCGCCACCTGTTCGGCGCGACCAAAGGCCGTGTGAACCAGCATGATGATGCCTACGCTCATCGAGTCACTGCCCCTGTGATCATGCCCAATTTCCTTTGGACATGAGCCCGAGAATTTCTAATTGCCGCCAGTTTATATATTTTTCCGACCATTTACACCAAAGTTCGGGATTGTCCTTCACAATCTCGGCATAGGCTTTGTATTCGACACTGCCCGAGTAATGTTGGCGGCGCGTCAGCTCCTCGGCGGCCTTGACGGTAAAGGTGTCGAGGAACTTGGCGTGCAGCAGGATGCCGCTGGCCTTTTCCCCGCCCCATTCGTCATAGGTCAGGTTCAGACCGCGCGGCAAGATCATGTGGGTCGAGCTTTCATAGGCATAGCGCCTGTCCCATTTGACCAAAGGTGTCTTGTTGAGCGCCGGTGCCTTCTTGGGATTATCCGGGAAAAAGACCCGCGCCCGTGGTCCGCCCTGAATCCAGAGATTGCCGTAGAACTTGTTTTTCTCAACGATGTAATTGCCGGGATCAAACCACGCGGCGATCTCCATCGGGTTTTGTCCCGGCTGATAGGGCACGGCGTCAATCCGCCCCTTGGGATACATATCGAGCAGCATCGCCCCAAAGGATTTCACCTGAGAGGTATCCAGCCAGTCGGTCAGCGCGCGAATAGGCCGCGTGTCGCAGAAAGGATAAATAAAGAACTCGTCGGGATCGACCACCAGAGTCCAATGGCCATGGCCATATTTACCCTGAAGCCAGTTGAGCCAATCGACGCCAAATCGCGACCGCTTGTAGCTCGATTTCGTGGACCAGAGCGATACGTCCTCTTGGGCCGCAAGATATTCTGCGCCGCCATCGGTGCTGCCATTGTCCACGATCAGGAAATGCGAAATCCCCAGCTCTCTGTAATAGCGCAGAAAATAGGGCAGGCGGATATGCTCATCGCGCATCGTCGAGAACAGAAGGACATCGCCCGGCTTGATCCGTTCGGTGCGGTTGATGACCGGAGTCAGTGAGAAATGCTTGCGGAACGCGCGAATTTTCGCACGTTTGCGTCGCAACCGCATCCGATATGACTGCCATGCCCCCAAAGATTATGCCCTGCTGCCCGCTCTGAATTGCTCAACATTAGTCCTTCAGGATTAATACGAGCTTTTCTGAAACAATCTTAGCTAAAAATAGAGTCTGTTGTCTCAAAGTGACCAGAATACAAACATAACGAGATTTTAGATCGTTAGAACCTACTTTGGGGATCGCTTTGCCAAGATGCGCTGCAATGTACGCCGATGCATATTCAGACGCCGAGCGGTTTCACTCACGTTCCGATCGCACAGCTCATAGACCCGCTGAATATGCTCCCAACGCACCCGGTCCGCGCTCATCGGGTTCTCGGGCGGCGGCGGCAATTCCGCACCATTCGCCAAAAGCGCGTTGGTTATGTCGGTGGCATCTGCTGGCTTGGACAAATAATCCGTGGCCCCGATCTTGACCGCAGCCACCGCGGTCGCAATCGCGCCGTAGCCCGTCAGAACCACGATCCGGCTATCGGGCCGCTTTTCGCGGATCACTTCGACCACGTCGAGCCCGTTGCCATCCTCCAACCGTAGGTCACACACCGCATAGGCGGGGGGACGTGCCGTGGCAATTGCGCGCCCAGCGGCGACCGATCCGGCGGTTTCAACCTCAAAACCGCGCTTTTCCATGGCCTTGGCCAGACGTTTCAAAAATGCCTCGTCATCGTCAACAAGCAGAAGCGACCTGTCTTCACCGATGTCCTGCATGTCGTCGGCCATGCCGATCCTCCTGTTGCGCAACGCTGTCGTAGGTTCTAGCCCGCTGCATGACCTGCGTCAAACAAACGCGCTATTCTAGCTTGCGTCAATGAAACATTGAACGCGATCAGCCATTTGCTCGGGGGTCACGTCGCGGCGGAAAAACTCGACAAAGCCGTGCTGAGGCAGAGACAGGTAGGTCATGGTGGAATGGTCCACCAAATAAAACTCTTCCTCGCCCTCGGTCGGCTTATGCGCCTGAAAGAAGGTGCGATATGCCTTTGAGGCGGCGCGCACCTGTTCTTCGCTGCCCGTCAGACCCAGCATCCGGGGATGCAGATACTCGGTGTACTCAGCCATCACCTCGGGCGTGTCCCGCTTTGGGTCGATCGAGATGAACACCGGCTTGACCATCGCGCCCCGCTCCTCCAGCAGATCGACCGCTGCCGCGTTGCGCGCCCCGTCCAAGGGGCAGACATCCGGGCAGAAGGTGTAGCCGAAATAGATCAGAGCGGGTTGATCAATCACCTCTTTGTCTGTGACTGTCTCGCCGGTCTCGCTGACAAGGGTGAACTCTCCACCGATCTGTGCAGCCCCGCCCGCCACATTCGACGCCCGGCATTGCGCAAACGGGTCATTGCCCGTCTTGCCCATCGTGATGACATAGGTGATCCCCAAACCGAAGATCAAGACAGCAGCGGCAGAAATGGCGATCAGGCGGGTCATGGGATGTCCTTGCGTTCGAACGGGCAGAGTGCAACGTTCGGCCTATGTAACATCCCCTCCCCCGCATGCAATGGGACGCAGGCGCACATATGGCTCATCCCTCCCCTGATCTGTTCAAATCCCGCGAACGTGGCAATTGGATCCGGCTGCGCACGCTGGTCCTGTTGCGCTGGTGGGCCATCGTGGGTCAGGCGACGGCGCTGATCATCGCCGAACGGGTCTATCACCTTGATCTGGAAATCGGCCTCTGCTTTCTGGTGATCGGGGTTTCCATCACCAGCAATCTCGTCGCTGCCTTCGTCTTTGCCGAAAACAAGCGCTTGTCGGAGCAGGATACCTTTCTGGTCGTGCTCTTCGACATGCTGCAACTGGGGCTCTTGCTCTATCTCACCGGCGGGCTGCACAATCCGTTTTCGATCCTGATCGTGGGGCCGGTCACGGTGTCGGCCTCGGCGCTCTCGGGACGCTCGACCGCCTTTCTGGGTGCGATGGCGATCATGATCGTCACACTCCTGATGCAGTTCTACCTGCCGCTGCGGCTTCAGGATGGGTTCGTTCTGGCGATGCCGGATGTGTTCCGCTTTGGCAACTGGGTGGCCATTGTCATCGCGGTCCTTTTCCTTGGGGTCTATTCGCGCTGGATCGTGCAGGAAATGCACGCCATGTCCGACGCTCTGCAAGCCACGCAAATGGCGCTCGCTCGCGAGCAGAAACTGACCGATCTGGGCGGCGTGGTGGCCGCCGCCGCGCATGAATTGGGCACGCCGCTGGCGACGATCAAACTGGCCAGCGCGGAGCTGGCCGAGGAACTGGCCGATCACCCGGACCTGCGCGAGGATGCGCTCTTGATCGTGCAGCAAACCGACCGGTGCCGCGACATCCTTCGCTCCATGGGTCGCGTGGGCAAGGATGATCTGCACCTGCGCAGCGCGCCCCTGACCGCGCTCATCGAAGAGGCGGCAGAGCCGCATGTCGACCGGGGGAAACGGATTCATTTCGATCATGGCGAAGGCGCTCTGATCACCCAGCCCACCGTGCTGCGCCGCCCCGAGGTGATCCATGGGTTGCGCAACCTGATCCAGAACGCCGTGGATTTCGCGCGCGAGAATGTATGGGTCGAGAGCGGCTGGACCGAAGATGCCATCACCCTGCGGATCATGGACGATGGGCGCGGCTATCCGCCGGACATGCTGGGGCGCATCGGCGATCCCTTCATCCGCCGCCGTGCGCCCACCAGCGATCCGCAGCGCCCGGAATACGAGGGCATGGGATTGGGACTCTTTATCGCCAAAACCCTGTTGGAGCGGTCAGGCGCCGATCTCACCTTTGCCAACGGCTCGGACTCGTTCCGCACGCAGGTCAGCCATGCAACGCGCACCGGGGCATTGGTCGAGGTTTCATGGCCCCGCAACGCTATCGAGGCCCCATCAGGCGCGCTCAACCCGGCCTTGGGAGTCAACCAGCCTATTCGCGGCTGATCCCGACTGACGTTAATCGCCCTTTAACCACTCTGCGCCAAGTTCGCTCTCAGGAACAGCCTGCGAGGGATGCGTATGTCTGACATGACCGTTTGGGATATTGCCATTCTGGCGCCGCTGGCTCTGATGCTTTCGATGGTTGCTCTCTGGCTGATGGGCCGCACCGCGACCACCGCCGCCGCTGATGAAACTGGAAAGCAAGAGACAGTGTTTCTCTTTCGGGGCGGGATCTTGGTCGATCACGACGCTGCGAACCTGCTCCTTCCCGACGCGCGGGAGGAAGAGAACGATTGGGCGCGGTTCCGCAGGTGGATGGGCGTTCGCTTTGGGAGTTTGCCGCACGGGTATGAGGATCTGACCGACGGGGAGAGCCTTCGGTTGCTGTCGGACGGCACGGCGCACCTCCATCTCTCCCGTCAGAACGAGTCAGTGCGCGCTGTGCTGCGGGACGATGCGCCCGCCGATGCCGCCGCCCGCCACGCTCAGGCCTGTCACCACCACGATCTTCAATCCCAATCCCTCGCCGCGCAGAGCGCGCCGCTCCCCGTCTGGATCATGGACGCAGGCGGCACCGTGATCTGGCAGAATGACCGCGCACGCACTATCGCACCTCGACACGCCGCGCGCCTTACTGGACCTCCCGATGATCTGCCTGACATCGGTGACACCCTGCGGACACGGCTGACCCTGACGGGCGAAGCGGGATCGGCGGATCAATGGTATGATCTGCATGTGACCCGCACAGAGTCCGGCACCATTCATTATGCGTTCGACATCACACGCCTGATCCGGGCAGAAACAGCGCAACGCGATTTTGTCCAGACGCTCAGCAAGACCTTTGCTGATCTGACTGCCGGGCTGGTGGTGTTCGACCGGGCCAAGACATTGGCGGTTTTCAACCCCGCGCTGACCGATCTCACAGGTCTCTCGCCTGAATTTCTCAGCGCGCGGCCGAGTCTCTTTGGCTTTTTCGACGCCTTGCGCGACCGGATGGTGATGCCCGAACCCAAAAACTACGCAAGCTGGCGCGGCCAGATCGCCGATATGGTCAAGAGCGCCACGGGCGGTCTCTATCACGAGGTCTGGACCCTGCCCTCGGGCCAGACCTACCGCGTTACCGGGCGGCCCCATCCTGATGGCGCCGTGGCCTTTCTGATCGAGGATATCTCGCTCGAGGTCTCGGCCACCCGGCGTCACAGGCTCCAGATGGACCTGCACCGATCCGTCATCGACCGGCTGGAGGACGGGATCGCCGTGCTCGCGCAGGATGGTCGTCTTCTCTTCTGCAACACCCCATTTGGCGAGATGCTGGGGATCGACCCGGATGTCACCTTTGCCGAGATGAGGCTGCATGACGTGATCACCGCGTGCAACGCACGCTATCCCGATCCCGGCCTCTGGCCGGAGATAGAGGATCGCATCACGACGCGGCGTCTCGCTGCAACTCTCCACGACAGCGCCGGCCCACCGGGGCAAAAGGGGGCGGACGTGCGGGTGGTGCCGCTTGGTCGAGGCCAGTTCATGCTCTGCCTCAAGAGCCGGGAAAGCACATCAACAGACCCTGTTGGCCTGCCCGCACGCTGATCCGGGTTGCGGGCGAACGCGGCGTGTGTAGTGTCGGAGCATGTCCGATCACAGCGCACTCATCCCCCTCGCCAGCCCCGATGCGACCTGCGCCTTGGCCCAAGGCCTAGCACCCCGGCTCAGACCCGGCGATACGGTCCTGCTCTCGGGCGGCGTGGGCGCGGGCAAGACCCATTTCGCCCGCTGCCTGATCCAGTCCCTGCTGATCACCCCCGAGGATGTGCCCTCGCCCACCTACACGCTTGTCCAGACCTATCCGGGGCGGACGGCCGACATCTGGCACGCCGACCTATACCGCTTGAGCGACGCAATTGAGCTTGTCGAACTCGGCCTGACAGAGGCGTTTTCCGACGCCATTTGCCTGATAGAATGGCCCGACCGTCTCGGGGATCTGACCCCGATTGATGCCCTCTGGCTGCATTTCGACCCATTGACAGACCCCGGCGCGGAGGATCGCCGCCTCTTGCGGTTGACGTGGCAGGATGACAGGTGGGAACAGCGACTAGAGGGGCTATTGAATGACTGACCGCACTGCCCTGATGCAGGGTTTTCTCTCAGGGACTGATTGGGCCGATGCGGCACTTTCCCCTTTGGCAGGCGATGCCTCTAACCGGCGCTATCTGCGGCTTCGGCGCGACACCGGCGCGCGTGCCGTGCTGATGGATGCACCACCCGAACGTGGCGAGGATGTGCGCCCCTTCCTGCACATTGCCGGTTATCTCACCGGCCTCGGCCTCAGCGCCCCGCAGGTCTTTGCACGGGATGAGGCGCGGGGTTTTTTGATCCTTGAGGATCTGGGCGACGCACTCTTTGCCCGCGTCATCCCGGTTGCACCACAAATGGAGCAACAGCTATATGCCGCTGCCACCGATGTGCTGACCGAATTGCACCGCGCCCCCCCGCCTGAGGGTCTCTCACCATACGGCCCCGATACCATGACCGAAATGGCGGCCCTCGCCTTTGATTGGTATCTCACTGGCGCTACGGGTGAAAACAGCCCGCAGCGGGCCGAGGCGCTCGCCGCGCTGCACAGCCTCTTGCGCCAGTATGCCGGAACCACTGATGTCCTCGTCCTGCGCGATTATCACGCCGAAAACCTGCTCTGGCTGCCTGGGCGCATTGGCGCGGCCCGTGTCGGCCTCCTCGATTTTCAGGATGCCATGACCGGCCACCGCGCCTATGATCTGGTTTCGGTGCTGCAAGACGCCCGCCGTGATGTGCCCCACAGTATCGAGACCGCGATGATCTCCCGCTATTGTGCTGCGACCGGCACCGACCAGACCGCCTTCGAGGCCGCCTATCATTGTCTCGGCGCGCAGCGCAATCTGCGTATCCTCGGTGTCTTTGCCCGGCTCTGCCTGCGCGATGGCAAGGCGCATTATATCGACCTCATGCCGCGCGTCTGGGATCATCTGCAGCGGGATCTGGATCACCTGGCGCTGGCCCCGGTCGCGGAAATCTTGCGCGCTGCCCTGCCTGCGCCAACTGCGGCCATCAGAGAGCGCCTGCGCGCGCAACGCGCGCCATGAGCCTACCGCTGATGCTCTTTGCCGCCGGGTTTGGCACGCGCATGGGCGCGCTCACCGCGACCCGTCCCAAACCGCTGATCGAGGTGGCAGGTCGCCCGCTCATCGACCACGCGCTCGATCTGGTCACGACGCATGGCGCGGCACCGGTGGTGGCAAACCTGCACTATCTGCCTGATCAACTGGCGCAGCATCTGGCCGGACGCGCTATCCGCTTCTCTCTCGAAACGCCTGAGATTTTGGAAACCGGCGGCGGCTTGCGCGCCGCTCTACCGCTGCTTGGCCCCGGCCCGGTCTTTACCATGAACACCGATGCGGTCTGGCGCGGCCCCAACCCGCTCGACCACTTGGCACGCCTCTGGCGCCCCGCCGAGATGGACGCGCTCTTGCTCTGCATCCCGCGCGCACAGGCCGTGGGCCATAACGGGGCCGGGGATTTTCACATCGCCCCCGACGGGCGCGCCACACGCGGCGCGGGCTCTGTCTATTCCGGGCTTCAGATCGTGAAACCCGACCTGCTCCACACGATCCCCGAGCGCGTCTTTTCCCTAAACCGCCTCTGGGACATGATGCTGGCCAAGGGCAGGCTCTATGCCGCGGATTACCCCGGCCACTGGTGCGATGTTGGTCGCCCCGAGGGCATCACCCTTGCCGAAACCCTGCTGGCGGCCCCTGATGTTTGATCCCTCCGACACCCCACGCCTCTATGGCATGCCCCCCGGCGTGGATTTCCCCCGCGCTCTGGTCGAGGGCCTGCGCGCGCGTCACGCAGGCCAGCCGCACGAAACCCTCGCGCGCGTGCAGCTCATCGTCAACACCCGCCGCATGGCTCGCCGTATCCGCGAGCTGTTCGACCAAGGCCCCCCCTGCCTCTTGCCGCGCATCAGCCTTCTGACCGATCTCGGAGAGCTGTGGGATCTCGCCCATATCCCCGATCCGGTACCGCCCCTGCGCCGCAGGCTGGAACTGGTGCAACTCATCACCACGCTGCTCGACAACGCCCCCGATCTCGCCCCGCGCAGCGCGATCTACGACCTTTCCGATAGCCTTGCCGGGCTGATGGATGAAATGCACGGCGAAGGCGTCTCGCCGCGCGCCATCGAGGCGCTCGATGTCAGCGACCAATCCGGCCATTGGGCGCGGATCAAATCCTTTCTCGGCATCGTCCGCCATTATTTCGAGGCAGGCGGTGCCGCCCCCGATGTGGAAACCCGCCAACGGCTCGTGATCGAACGGCTGGCCGCCCTCTGGGCCGAAACCCCGCCAACGCATCCCGTCATCCTCGCAGGCTCCACCGGCTCGCGCGGGGCGACGCAGCATCTCATGCAGGCGGTCGCGCGCCTGCCGCAGGGTGCGGTGGTGCTGCCCGGCTTCGACTTTGACATGCCCGCCTCCGTCTGGGACGCGCTGGGCGATGCGATGCTGTCCGAGGATCATCCGCAATACCGCTTTTGCCGCGTGGCAGCGGGGGCCGGGATCACGCCTTCGGACATTCGCCCATGGTCCGATACGCCCCCCGCCAACCCGGCGCGCAATGCGCTCGCGTCGCTGGCCCTGCGCCCCGCGCCCGTGACCGATCAATGGCTGCGCGACGGCCCGCATCTGGCGGACATTGCCGGGGCCATGGCCGATGTGACGCTGGTCGAGGCCCAATCGCAGCGACAAGAGGCGCTGGCCATCGCCATGCGCCTGCGTCAGGCGGCCGAGGACGGGCACACCGCCGCCCTCATCACCCCCGACCGCACGCTGACCCGCCAAGTGACCGCAGCCCTCGACCGCTGGGATATATTGCCCGATGACAGTGCCGGTCTGCCGCTGCACCTCTCGCCGCCGGGGCGCTTCCTGCGCCATGTCGCGGATCTCTTCCGCAACCGGCTCAGCGCCGAATCGCTCCTCACGCTGCTCAAGCATCCGCTGGCGCATCAGGGGGCCGAGCGCGGTTCGCATCTGCGCCTCACACGCGAGTTGGAATTGCACCTGCGCCGCAATGGTCCGCCCTATCCAACGGACGAAAGCCTGCGCGCTTGGGGTGCGGGGCAAAAGGATACGCTCGCCCCCGATTGGGTGAACTGGCTCTGTGATTGCTTTGTGAACAGGGACTATTCCGGCGAAATGCCGCTGGAAACCAGTGTCGCGGTGCATCTGGACCTGGCCGAAAAGATCGCCCAAGGCTGCCATGGCACAGGCTCTGGCACACTATGGCTCAAGGATGCGGGCCAAGAGGCGCAAAAGGCGGTGACCGAGTTGAAAACCGAGGCCCATCACGCAGGCGCGCTCAGCGCCAGTGACTATTCCAGCCTGTTTCACAAGATCCTGAGCGCCCGCGAGGTACGCAATCCGGTCGATCCCCACCCCCAGATCCTCATCTGGGGCACGCTTGAGGCGCGCGTTCAGGGGGCCGATCTCTTGATCCTCGCCGGGCTGAATGAGGGCAGTTGGCCCGAATCCCCCAAGCCCGACCCATGGCTCAACCGCGCGCTGCGCCATCAGGTGGGTCTCTTGCTGCCCGAACGGCGCATGGGCCTCTCGGCGCATGATTTCCAACAGGCGATTGCCGCGCCCGAGGTCTGGCTCACCCGGTCCGTGCGCTCTGCGGATGCCGAAACCGTGGTCTCGCGCTGGCTCAACCGTATTCTGAACTTGCTCTCTGGCCTGCCGGATCAGGGCGGGCAGGCGGCGATTGATTCTATGCGCGCCCGAGGCCGCCTCTGGCTCGACCGCGCCACGGCACTGGAGGAACCAGGCGAGGTGCCCCGTGCCACACGTCCGGCACCCGCGCCCCCCGTTGCCGTGCGCCCTGATCACCTGACCGTGACGGAAATCAAGCGGCTCATCCGCGATCCTTACGCCATTTACGCCCGGCATATCCTCAAGCTGCGCCCGCTCGATCCGCTGATGCGCGCGCCAGATGCGCTCTTACGCGGCACGGTGCTGCACGAAATCCTCGAAGGCTTCATTCGCGAAACACTGGAGCATCCCGCACACTGTACTCACGCTACATTGATGCAGCATGCAGAGACTGTTCTAGCCCAAAACGTCCCTTGGGCCGAGGCGCGTGCCCTCTGGCTGGCGCGTCTGGAACGTGCAGCCGACTGGTTCATCGAGACGGAATTCGCCCGCCGCGCGCGTGCGCATCCCGTCGCGTTCGAGGCCAAGGGCCGCGCCACCTTGCCCGATCTGGGCTTTACCCTCTCGGCCAAGGCGGATCGGCTCGATCTCGATGATCTGGGGCAGGTCCATATCTATGACTACAAGACCGGCGCGCGCCCTTCTGCCAAGGAACAGACCCGTTTCGACAAGCAATTGCTGCTTGAGGCCGCGATTGCCACCCGCGCAGGTTTTGCCGATATGGGGCCCAGCCGCGTGGCCCGCGCGGTGTTCATCGGGTTGGGCAGCGATCCCAAAGAGCTGGACGCGCCGCTTGACGCAGAGCCGCCGGAGAAAATCTGGTCCGAGTTTCACGCGCTGATGTCGGCCTATTTCGACCCTGATATGGGCTATACTGCCCGCCGCGCCCCGCGCATGGCCGAGGATGATGGCGATTACGACCAACTGGCGCGCTATGGCGAATGGGAAATGACCGACACCCCGCACGTGACCAAGGTGGGCCAATGACCGCCCGTGACGCCGCAACTCAGGCGCAGGTCGAGGCCGCGCGTCCCGACCTTTCGACATGGCTCTCGGCCAATGCGGGCTCGGGCAAGACACGCGTTTTGACCGACCGCGTGGCGCGGCTCTTGCTCGACGGGGTCGACCCACAGCATATCCTCTGCCTCACCTATACCAAGGCCGCGGCAAGTGAGATGCAAAACCGCCTCTTTCGCCGCCTTGGCGCTTGGGCGATGTTGGCCGATGACGCGCTCAAGCAGGAATTGGACCTCTTGGGCCATGAGGGCGCGATCACGGATCAGACCCTGCGCGAGGCGCGCCGCCTCTTTGCCCGCGCGATCGAGGCGCCGGGTGGGCTGAAAATCCAGACAATCCACTCCTTTTGCGCCTCGCTCTTGCGCCGCTTTCCGCTCGAGGCGGGCGTCACACCGCAATTCACAGAAATGGAGGATCGCACCGCCACCCTCCTGCGCGCCGAGATTGTCGAAGAGCTGGCTGCCGGACCACACGCATCCACGTTTTATGCGCTTGCCAGACACTATTCCGGCGAAACTCTGGAAAAACTGACGGCCGAGATCGTGCGCCACCGCACCGGTTTCGCGCAACCGCTGAGCCGTGCCGACCTCGCCGCCCTCTTTGATCAGCCCGAGGGCCTCAGCCCTGAAATGATCCGCGACCGGGTGTTTTTGGGCAACGAACAGGCGCTTCTTGATCACCTCCTGCCTGCTCTTCAGGCCGGGTCCGCCAATGACGTCAAGGCTGCCGCCAAACTAGCGCGAATTGGCGCGCTCGACACCGGCGCGCTGCCGCTTTTGGAGGATGTCTTTCTCACTGGCAAGGGGGCGAAATCCCCCTTTTCCGCCAAGTTAGGCTCTTTCCCAACCAAGGCGACCCAAGGCACCCTCGCCCATGCGATGCCGCAGATCGAGCAATGGATGCTGCGCGTCGAGGAGACGCGCCCCGCGCGCCTTGCTCTCCTCGCCATGCAGAAAACCCGCGCCTTGCATGAGTTCGCCCGCGCCTTTCTGCCTGCCTATGAGCGCGCCAAGCAGTTGCGCGGCCTCCTTGATTTCGACGACCTGATCCTGCGCGCCCGTGATCTTCTGACCGATCCGGCGGTTGCGGCTTGGGTGCTCTACCGGCTTGATGGCGGCATCGACCACATTCTCGTGGACGAGGCGCAGGACACCAGCCCGGTGCAATGGCAGGTAATCGAACGTCTGGCGCAGGAATTCACCAGTGGCGAGGGTGCGCGCGCCGATGTGGCCCGCACCATCTTTGTCGTGGGCGACAAGAAACAATCGATCTATTCCTTTCAGGGGGCCGATCCGCGCGAATTCGACCGCATGCAGCAGGAGTTTGGCCTGCGTCTGGGGGCCACCAACCGCCCCTTGCAATCGCGCGTGCTGGCCTATTCCTTTCGCTCGTCGCGGGCCATCCTGACCACCGTCGATTGCTGCTTTGATCAGAGCAGCGAGAGCGGTTTTACGCCGGAAGAGGGTCACAAAGCCTTTTTTGACACGCTACCCGGCCGGGTCGATCTCTGGCCTTTGGTCGAAAAACCGGAAGAGGATGAACCACCCGCCTGGCACATGCCCGTTGACATCCGCGCCACCAACGATCCCGCGATCCTTTTGGCGCGGCAGGTGGCGGCCGCCATGCGCGACATGATCGCCGCGCGACAGGCGATCCCCGACCCGAAATCGCCCAGCGGATTTCGCGCCGTGCAACCGGGTGATTTCCTGATCCTCGTGCGTCGTCGCTCCGCGCTCTTTCACGAGATCATCCGCGAGTGCAAGGCGCAGGGCCTGCCCATCGCCGGGGCTGATCGGCTCAAGGTCGGGGCAGAGCTTGCCGTGCGCGATCTTGAGGCGCTCTTGTCCTTTCTCGCCACGCCGGAGGATAGTCTGGCGCTCGCCACTGCCCTGCGCTCGCCGCTCTTTGGCTGGTCCGAGGCGCAGCTTTACAATCTCGCCCAAGGGCGCAACCATCCCTATCTCTGGGAGGAGTTCCGCGCCCGCGAGGCCGAGTATCCCGAGACGATGGCGATCCTGCGCGACCTGCTCGACAACGCCGATTTCCTTCGCCCCTATGACCTGATCGAGCGTATCCTGACCCGCCACGATGGCCGCCGTCGTTTGCTCGCCCGTCTGGGGACCGAGGCCGAGGATGGCATTGACGCGCTTTTGGCGCAGGCGATGGCCTATGAGAGCCGCGCGGTCGATAGCCTCACCGGCTTTCTCGTCTGGATGGAAACCGACGATCTCGAGATCAAGCGCCAACTCGACAGCGCCGGCAACCGCATCCGCGTGATGACCGTGCATGGCTCCAAGGGGCTGGAGGCGCCCGTGGTGATCCTGCCTGAATGCGGCACATGGCGCATGCCGAACACACCGCAGATCGTGACGCAAAGCGGCCATGCGCTCTGGACCGGGCGCGCCGACGACATGCCACCCACCTTGGCCGAAGCGATTGAGGCCGAACGCTGCGCGCTGCTCGCGGAACGTGACCGCCTGCTCTATGTCGCTATGACCCGGGCCGAAACTTGGCTCATCGTCGCCGCCCATGGCGATTTGGGCAAGCAGGGCGACACGTGGTATGACAAGGTGAAACGCGGGATGGCGGCGGCAGGTGCGCAGCCCCACAGCTTTGCCCATGGCCCCGGCTTGCGTCTCGATCATTGCACTTGGGCCGAAACAGAGACGAAATCGACGCCCTCCGCGCCGCCTCTGACACTCGCTCTCGATCCGCTCTTTCAGCGCCCCGCGCTGATGCCTGTGCGCCTCAAAACGCTCAGCCCCTCCGATCTTGGCGGGGCCAAGGCGCTGCCCGGCGAACGCGGGCTGGATGAAGAGGCCGCCAAGCGGCGCGGTCGCCAGATTCACCGCCTGCTTGAATTCCTGCCCACCGTGCCTGCCTCCGACTGGCCCGCCACCGCCGCGCGGCTCCTCTCCAACGGCAGCGATGCCGCCACTGGCGAGGAACTCGCACTCCTTCTTGCCGAGGCGGACAAGGTGCTGACGCGGCCCAGCCTGATGGCCCTCTTTACCCCGGATGCCCTGACCGAGGTGGCGATTACCGCCAACCTTGGCCCGCTTCAGGGGCGGCGCATCCATGGCATCATGGACCGTCTGATCATCGAAGAGACGCGCATCCTTGCCGTCGATTTCAAGACCAACGCGCTTGTACCCGAAACCGCCACCGACTGTCCCGATGCCCTCTTGCGCCAGATGGGCGCCTATGCGCATGCGCTCGCACAGCTTTACCCTGACCACCGTATCGAGACCGCAATTCTCTGGACCCGCACCGCGACGCTCATGTCCTTACCCCACGATCTTGTGACTGCGGCGCTGGAATCCACCACCATCGCTTGACGCGCCCGGTCCGGCTACATAGGTTCAGGCTCGAAACCCTGACCGCTAGGAGAAATGAAATGGCCACCGTTGCCGTCACCGACGCCACATTCGACGCCGAAGTCAAGAATTCCAACATCCCCGTCGTGGTGGATTTCTGGGCCGAATGGTGCGGCCCGTGCAAACAGATCGGTCCGGTTCTAGAAGAGCTGTCTAGCGAACTGTCCGGCAAGGTCAAGATTGTCAAAGTCGATGTGGACAGCAATCCGAATTCCGCCGTCGCCATGGGCGTGCGCGGCATTCCCGCGCTCTTCATATTCAAGGATGGGCAGGTCGTCTCGAACCGCGCTGGCGCTGCCCCCAAGGCCGCACTCCAGAGCTGGATCGAAGACAGCATCTGAGACCGCAGAAATACGTCTTGGAAGGGGGCCACGCCTGTCGTGGCCCTTTTTCTTTGTCCAGAAAACCTGCATGATCGCCCCATGACCCTGACCAATGCCGACATCACAGAGCTGACCGCCCTGCGCCGCGTGTTGCACCAACACCCTGAGGTGTCGGGGGACGAGCAGGGAACCGCACAGCGCATCACCGAGGCGCTTGGCGCTCACACACCCGACCGGCTCCTGACCGGGCTTGGCGGGCATGGCGTGGCGGCGGTCTATCAGGGCCGAGACCATGGCCCGACGATCCTCTTTCGCTGCGAACTCGACGCGCTGCCGATCACCGAGCAGGGCGACCTGCCCCACCGTTCGACCGTGCCAGGCACGGGCCATCTCTGTGGCCATGACGGGCATATGACGGTGCTTCTGGCGCTCGCGCGCCTCTTGTCTCGTCAGCGCCCTGCCCGGGGTCGTGTTGTCCTGCTCTTTCAACCCGCCGAGGAAACCGGCGCAGGCGCTGGGGCCGTGCTGAGTGACCCAGAATTCGAGACTATTTCACCCGAATATGCCTTTGCCTTGCACAATATGCCCGGCCTACGGCTTGGCCATGTGGGCCTGATCCCCGGCCCGGTCAATTGCGCCTCGCGCGGCATGGCTGTCACTCTCATCGGTAAATCCGCCCATGCGTCAGAGCCGGAAAATGGCCGCTCACCGATGCACACATTGGCGCATCTCATGCCCGCGCTGACGACCCTCAGCCACGGCACGCCCCAAGACAGCGATTTCACGCTGGCCACGGTCACGCATGCCCTGATGGGCGCCCCCGCCTTTGGCATCGCGCCGGGCGAGGCGACACTCTACGTTACCCTTCGCACGCTGACCGATGGCGGTATGCAGGCGCTTTGCGATGCGGCCGAAACACTGGTGACGGACGCAGCCATGTCACAAGGTCTCATCCCCGAGATCACCTACCATGACATTTTCGCCCATTGCGAAAATCACCCTGAGGCTACCCTGATCTTGCGCCGCGCGCTCGATACGCTGCACATGCCCCATGACGCACGCGGCCTGCCGATGCGCGCCTCCGAGGACTTTGGCCGCTTCGGTCATAGCGCCAAGGCGGCGATGCTCTTTCTTGGCGCGGGCACAAATCACGCCGCCCTGCACAATCCAGATTACGATTTCCCTGATGACCTCATCCCCATCGGCGCGCGGATCTTTCATCAGGTCGCCCGCGACATGCTTGGGTGAAACCGACCTTTACTCCAACGGCCAGCCAAGCACTCTGAGCCGCGCGGCGATCTGGTCCGATGCCTCTGGCGCACCGGCATTTATGGACGTCAGCTTGAGAAACCAGAGCAGGTATTTGTCCCACTCCGGGGCGTGCCGCTCTACCAGATCAAAGGCCTTTTCCACCCCAATATCTGCCACGTTCAGCATCGCGTGATGAAAATCTATCTTGGCAAAAACGATTGCGGGCTTGCGGAAAAACATCGCCATCAACGCGACCGATGAATTCTCCGTCACCACAAAATCACAGTCGCGCAGATGCGTCTCCATCCCGCCTGTGGTCACGTCCAACAGAGGATGGGCGCGGCGCAACTCCTCCAGCTTCTGCATGTCAGAGCCCGAATATTGCTCTTTGGGATGCAGCCCCGCGATCACCCGCCTGCCGTCCGCCCGGTGCAGCGTGTCGCGCAGCATCTCGAGCGGCGACGCCACCTGAAACGAGCGCCGCTCGCCGATATGCCCTTGCAGAGCCACATAGATTGTCCCGTCGCGGCGGGTGTCGTCGGGGTCCAAGTCAAACTTCCGCTTGGCCCAGTATTTGGCAAAACGCGTGGCCTCTGCCGGGTCAATCTGGCTGGGGTCAATTTCCGCGCGGGCGACATCGAAATTCCACCGCTCCGCTGTCCGCTCGATCCGCCAGAATGGCATGAGATAGGCAACCCGCAGGCTGAGCCCCTTGGCATGGGCCGGTTCCTGCATCAGAAAGAGGGCGTATTCGTCCGCGTCCGCAGCGGTCCATGTATCCACCGGGCCTGCCGTGCAAATATCCAGCGCCCAGCCGGACAGCGCCAATGCCTGTTGCAGTTTGTTCACGAAATTATGGTCGCCCGCCCGGGCGCGCGCGTCCATCGGATTTGGGAAATACAGCCGCGCGCGGTGACCTTGCATCATGGCGCAAAACCTAATCCACACCACTCCTTTGCTCAAGCCGCTTGAAAGCCGGGCAAAGGTTGTAAACATTGAGTGCGACAGTCATATAGGGCCGCGAAACGGAAGGAATATCATATGTCCGAGACCAGATTTCCCGGTTGGCACGGCACCACCATCATCGGTGTGCGGCGCGGCGGCGAGGTTGTCGTGGCTGGTGACGGTCAGGTCAGCCTTGGCCAGACCGTGATCAAGGGCACCGCCCGCAAGGTGCGCCGCCTCTCGCCCGGTGGTCATCCGGTGGTGGCCGGGTTCGCGGGATCGACCGCAGATGCCTTTGCCCTGCTCGAACGTCTGGAAACCAAGCTCGAGGCGACACCGGGCCAGTTGCAACGCGCCTGCGTGGAACTCGCCAAGGACTGGCGCACCGACAAATACCTGCAAAAGCTCGAGGCGATGCTGATCGTCACCGATGGCGATCAGCTCTATGTCATCACAGGCGCGGGCGATGTGCTCGAGCCAGAGCATGACGTGGCTGCCATCGGCTCTGGTGGCAACTACGCCCTCGCCGCCGCGCGCGGCCTAGCCGAAAACCCCGACCTGAGTGCCGAAGACATAGCCCGCCGCGCCATGGCCATCGCCGCCGATATCTGCGTCTACACCAATGGCAACCTGACGGTGGAAAGGATTTCCAAATGACCGACCTGACCCCGCGAGAGATTGTCTCGGAGCTTGACCGCTACATCATCGGCCAACGCGACGCCAAGCGCGCCGTCGCCGTGGCCCTGCGCAACCGTTGGCGGCGCAAGCAACTGGCCGACGACCTGCGCGATGAGGTCTATCCCAAGAACATCCTCATGATCGGCCCCACGGGCGTCGGCAAGACCGAGATCAGCAGACGCCTCGCCAAACTCGCCCGCGCCCCCTTCATCAAGGTCGAGGCGACCAAGTTCACCGAAGTCGGCTATGTCGGGCGCGATGTCGAGCAGATCATCCGCGATCTGCTGGACAGCGCCATCGCCCAGACCCGCGACTGGATGCGCGACGACGTCAAGACCCGCGCCGAACAGGCCGCCGAGGAACGCGTGATCACCGCCATCGCCGGTGAGGATGCCCGCCCCGGCACCCGCGACATGTTCCGCAAGAAGCTGCGCGATGGCCTGCTCGATGACACGATGATCGATATCGAGGTGGCCGATACCTCCAACCCATTGGGCATGATGGATATCCCCGGCCAGCCCAGCGGCCAGATGGGGATGATGAACCTTGGCGACATCTTCGGCAAGGCGTTCGGCCAGCGCACCACCACCAAGCGCGTCACCGTCGCCGACAGCTACGCGCTGCTCATCGGCGAAGAGGCCGACAAACTCCTGGATGATGAGGCTGTCCATCGCACAGCCCTCGAGGCGGTCGAACAGAACGGCATTGTCTTTCTCGATGAGATCGACAAGGTCTGCGCCCGCTCCGATGCGCGCGGCGCCGATGTCAGCCGCGAAGGTGTGCAGCGTGACCTGCTGCCGCTGATCGAGGGCACGACCGTCAGCACCAAATATGGCCCGGTCAAGACCGACCATATCCTCTTCATCGCCTCGGGGGCCTTTCACATCGCCAAGCCGTCCGACCTCTTGCCCGAATTGCAAGGTCGCCTGCCCATCCGGGTCGAGTTGCGCGCGCTGACAGAGGCCGATTTCGTCCGCATCCTGACCGAGACCGACAATGCCCTCACCCTTCAATACACCGCCCTCATGGGCACCGAAGAGGTGACGGTCAGCTTTACCGAAGACGGCATCGCCGCCCTCGCCCATATCGCCGCCGAGGTCAATCAGTCGGTCGAAAACATCGGCGCCCGCCGCCTCTACACCGTCATGGAACGGGTGTTCGAAGAACTCTCCTTCACCGCCCCCGACCGCGCCGGCGAGACCGTGGTGGTCAATGCCGCGTTCGTTGAGGCGAATTTGGGGGAGCTGATGCGGTCTGCGGATTTGAGCAGGTATGTTTTGTAGAGGGGGGAATGGCTCTAGGTCAGAATTTCTCAAACACGTTTTGCAACAAGGTTTCGATGTGAGCTGCAGACTTGTTTACTGAGACCCTTAAGCTGTTTGGATGACCACAACCGTTTCGTAGATCAAGACAGCTTTGGAGCTGAGCTTTGACGTTCTTGCCAATGATCGAAAGCATCTCAATCCGGTCCAGAAAGTCACGCTCAGTCATCTTGCCAATGTCATCCTGAGACTTGGCAGGCCTCCATTTATTGTTGACGCGCATTGCTTCGGTGTTGAACTTGGCGAGGTGGTTCCGGTGGATGTGCTTCTGTAGCACGTCAACCGCACCCAACCAAGACATGACGATAGCAGAGCGATACAACTCGGCTTCGTGGCACTTAATGGCCTCTTCCACAAAGTCTCGTGTTTGCGGGTCAGTGATTTTGGCTAGGTGATTGCGGAGGTCGACAGCGACCTGCATTGCAGCGGGACTTATAGTAGCAACCCCCAAGTCCCGTAAGTGCATCTTTCCGGCTTCGGTCAACTCCCATCCAGCCGTGCGGATTGCTTTGCCCTTAGACGCGCTTAGTGTCGAAGAGACGTTCCATTTCCGCATTGCTCTAAAGCCTGCAGTATCGGCAAGCTCGTTAATCTTCGACACCGAGATAGGCTCGTCCTGAGTTGCTAAAACAAGCAAAATCTTGTCGAGCTTACCAAGGTCTTTGTGTAGCCACTCTTTTAATTCAACCGATGTTAGCAACTTTAACCTCAAGTTGCTTTCTCTCGCTCGCGCTTAGAGCGTAGGTGTCCTTGGAAATCTGGTTAATACGCTTGTTCTTTAGGAGCGTTTCAATGCTCTTACTCAAGTTATTGCTGTAAGTATTTGGTCTTGTAGTAGGTCGTAGCTGTTTTCATTTCAGTCAAGATTTCGGAGCGAGTAGACGATGCTTTTCCTTGCACAAATTCAAGATTTGAAATTGCGCAAATCACTAGATCTGCACCGGAGTTGGAATTTAGATGGGCTGCAATAGTATTTGTCGAGAAGTCATACAACCCTCCCTGCGCACGTGTCGGGACAGCGTTGCCGTTTGTGCCAGTTGGTAGGGTAACGGTTGCAAGTGCAGGCGGCGGAGTTTCATCGGGAACTTTGGAAGCCAACCCGCCCATAGTTTCCAACAGCGCCTCGATGCCACCTGTTAGGAACTCGGGGTCGCCCTCATACTCAAGCTCCATTGAGCCAACTTTTAATTTGATCTTGGCAACCTGTGACTTCGAATCAGTCATCAGAACCTCCATTGAACCAACAATTGCTTAGCCTACCCTCTATAGTTGATCGTATCAATATATTGTGCTCAAAGCTCAGAGTGCGCTAGATAAATGTGGTAAAGTGGGCGCTATTGGTAAGCGTAGGATAAGCAAACCTACCACCATCCCCGGCCATTCCCGCGGAGGCGGGAATCTCTTCCTTCAATGTCGCCGCCACCCCTCGCAATCCCCACCTGCGCGGGGATGACGTGTTAGAGACCCGGCGGGCGCAATGCCCTCCACTTGACCAACTCCCCCACTTCCCCCTCCCCATCCCCCGCGCTAAACATCTCTCATGGTTGTTCCGGTTCTGATCCTTGCCCTCTCCCTGATCGGCGTTGCCGTGGCGCTGATGCTGCCCGGCTATGGCGATCTGATCCTGCTGGCGGGGCCTTGTGCCGTCGCCGCTCTGATCCTGCTCTTGCGCGCCCTTGCCAAGCGGATCACGGCCCCGCCCGACCCCGGACCAGAGCCGAACCGTATCCTGATCGACGGCTCCAATGTCATGTATTGGCGCGACAACACCCCGCAGATCGAGACGCTGCGCGAGGTCATCGCCACTCTGCGCCGGATGGGTTTTGCACCGGGCGTCGTCTTTGATGCCAATGCGGGCTATCTGCTCAAGGGCCGCTACAAACACGATGACGCCATGGGCAGGTATCTGGGACTGGCCGAGGATTGGGTGATGGTCGTGCCCAAGGGCACCGTTGCGGATACCTATCTCTTGACCGTCGCGCGGGATGTGGGCGCGCCCATTGTCACCAATGACCGCTACCGCGATTGGGCCGCTGCCTTTCCCGAAGTCACCGAACCGGGGCGGCTCATCCGGGGCGGGTATCGCGACGGGGCGCTCTGGCTCGATGGTATGGGCACGCCGCCCCCGGCGTGAGGCGCGCGGCGCGACCGTCCCGTTAACCCTGCGCTTTCGGGCCCCGATACCGAAGCGATGCCGCAAAGGGTTTTCCCGTGTTAACAAGGGCCTGACCCCCTGATTCGCCCCCTCGGGCGGAAAGCGCTTTTCTCTCCCCCCGTTTCACGCGAACAAGGGGCATGCCGATTCTCGCCTTTCTCCGTGACAACGCACCCTGGCTTAGCGCCGGGGTTGTGCTGACCTTTCTCAGCAGTTTCGGGCAGACCTATTTCATCTCGATCTTCGCGGGCGAGATCCGTGAGACTTTTGCGCTAAGCCACGGGGAATGGGGCGGAATTTACATGCTGGGCACCACCGCCTCGGCGCTGGTGATGGTCTGGGCCGGGGGCCTGACGGACCACTTTCGGGTGCGACGGCTTGCGCCCATCGTGCTGGTGATGATGGTCGGAGCCTGTCTTTTCATGGCCAGCAACCCGGTCTGGTGGCTCTTGCCCCTGGTGATCTTCGCCCTCCGCCTCACCGGCCAGGGCATGATGAGCCACCTCGCCGTGGTCGCGATGGCCCGCTGGTTCGTGGCCGCACGCGGCAAAGCCCTCTCCATCGCCACCTTGGGTTTTGCCCTTGGCGAGGCCTTCTTGCCTCTGATTTTCGTCTCGCTCCTGCAGGTGCACGACTGGCGGCTCCTCTGGGTTGCCGCCGGCATCGTTGCAGCCATCGGCATTCCCCTCCTGCTCCTTCTCTTGCGACGTGAACGCACACCGCAGAGCTGGGCGCAGACTAGCCAATCGCTCGGCATGGACGCGCGTCATTGGACCCGCAACCAGTCGCTCAGGCACTACCTGTTCTGGTTCATGGTGCCAGCCCTTCTTGGTCCCTCGGCCTTCAACACTGCGTTCTTCTTTCATCAAGTGCATATTGCAGAGGTCAAGGCGGTCAGCCACGTGGCTTTGGTGGCAATGTTTCCGATCTATACGGCCGTGGGCATCGGCGCGATGATCCTCTCGGGTTGGGCGCTTGACCGCATCGGCACGGCGCGGCTCCTGCCCTTCATGCAATTGCCGATGGTCGTGGCCTTTCTCTGCTTCGCCATGGCGGATGGTCCGGGCCTGTTGCTCGCGGGGTTTGTGTTTCTCGCAATGACCACAGGGGCGAACAGCACCCTGCCAAATGCCTTTTGGGCCGAGTTCTATGGCACCGCCCACCTTGGCAGCATCAAGGCCATGGCCGCCGCACTCATGGTATTTGGCTCTGCCATCGGGCCGGGTCTGACTGGGCTGGGGATAGATCTGGGTCTTGGAATCGAAACGCAATTCTTGATCATTGCTGGCTATTTCATCTTTACCAGCGTCATGATGGCCATCGGGGTGTCGCGGGCGCGCCCGTCTCTATCTCTGACGCCTTAGATAGACATAATAGGCCCCGCCACCGCCGTGTTTCAGATGCGCCTCGGTGATCTGCAACACCAAAGGCGCGAGCGGCGGCATTCGCAACCATTGCGGCACATTATGACGCAGAACGCCGTGCCGCACCGGGATCGGGCCACCGGTATCACGATCCTTGCCTTTGCCCGTGACCACCAGAACCAGCCGCAACCCCGCCGCATGCGAACGCAGAATGAACCCCGTCAACGCAGGATGCGCTCGGTCCATGGTCATGCCATGCAGGTCGATTTTGCCTTCAGGAACCAGTTTTCCGCGTTTCATCCGCTGAAACGCCTTCTTGTCCATGCTGACCGGCGCGGCGGCCAGCCGCTCTGAGATCGCAGGTAGCACATCATGAGCAGGACTCGCGCGCCCAGACGTGGTGCCGATCTGAAAATCCTCCAGCCGGGGCAGGACCGGGGCGTTCCGCGGATTGCGGATCATGGGTTCGGGCGTTCTGTCGTCGGATCGTGGCTCTTCGGGTCGCATGCGCTGCGCCGTGCGCGCCACCTGATGCCACAGTTCCAACTCGTCAGGCCGGACGCGCCTGCGGCTCACGGCGCCTGCTCCGGTAGCATCGCATAGGCGCGCTGAATCGGCATCAGCACCACCATCCGCCCCGGATCTCGCAGCCGTCCCGCCGCCTGCCCTGCCGCATCTCCAGTACCAAAGAAGATATCAGCCCGTTGTGCACCCTTGATCGCAGATCCGGTATCCTGCGCCACCATCAGGCGGCGGATCGGACCATCGCCCTCTTTCTCGATCCAGACCGGCGCACCAAGCGGCACAAAGGCCGGATCGACCGCCACTGTGCGCCCCGTCGTCACAGAACGGTTCATCGCCCCGAGTGGTCCACGTTCTGCGGGCACATTATCCAGCCTGCGAAAAAATACATAGGACGGATTGTGGTAGAGCAACTCACGCCCCTCTTCCGGATTGCGCCGCACCCAGTTCTTGATCACCTCAGCCGACACCTGATGCACCGAATAAATGCCACGCTGCACCAGTTCGACGCCGATCGACCGATAGGGGTGACCATTGGCTCCGGCATAACCCACCCGGATCACCTGTCCATTCTCGAGCCTGATCCGCCCTGACCCTTGGATCTGTAGAAAAAACAATTCCACCGGATCATCGACCCAGGCAATCTCCAACCCGCGACCGCGCATCACATCCGTCGTTTCGATCTCGCGGCGTGTGATCCACGGGTTCGACAGCCGCGCTTCCGGTGGTTCTCGGTAAACCGGGTAGCGATAGCGCCCATCGGGGCGCGTCGCGCCATTCAACTCAGGTTCAAAATAGCCGGTAAAAAGCGCAGGCTTGCCTTCGGAAACGATCACTGGCCGGAAAAACAGTTCAAAGAAACCCCGCGCGTCTGGTCTCTGCTGCGCCAGCGCACAGAGCGCGCGCCAATCAGGGTCCTTCATATCGGGGCAGGTGTTCAAAAACACCGAGAGTGCCGCCGCGTGATCATCCTCGGACCAGCCGTTCAGATCATCAAAGCCCAGGATTTCGTGCGACACGTCCTGCGCTGTGGCCGGTGCTCCGCACCAGAGCCACAGCCCCAGAACGATCCGCCACAGCCCTTTGGTCATTCGCCCGTTGCGACAAGCCGCCAGTTGGGATCATCCGACCCCATGATACGCTCATAGGTCCAGATATCCTTCTGACGTTTTGACTGGCCAGGTGCTCCCTCGACGATTTCGCCGTTGCTATCTCGCACGACGGACACCAGTTCGCCCACATAGCGCACCGTTATTTCCGCACGTCGCGTCGCTGCATCGAATTTTGAATCGAACAGCGACAATTCCCGTACTCCGATGAATTCCGCCTCGATGCTCAGCCCCTGCTGCTCGCGGGAATCGACCACCTGCGCAAAGGTCTCATAGACCTCCCGATCGAGAAACGGCGTGATCTCATCCAGCTTGCCACGCTCAAAGGCCATCAGAATCATCTCATAGGCGCCGCGCGCCCCTTGCAAGAAGGTCGTGACACTGAAATCCGGCTCGATCCGCTTCATATCGGCCAAGGCGCCGGCTGCCTCAGAATCCTCGGGCACATGATCAACGATGTCGTGATCCGGTCCGCCCTCGATCACCTCGAACTCACGGCGGCGGCTGGTATCGGGTGTGGGCGTGCTGCGGGCCGGACCTTCAAATCCGTCTCGCGTGCCCAGAACACTCTTCAGCCGCAAAATCAAAAAGATGGCGATACCGGCAAGCACCAGTAACTGCAAAATCGGCGAATTCATGGGCACCTCTTGTTGTGCGGGGCATGGTAAGCGTCAACGCTCGTTCTTATGTAGGGGTTGGACAGGGCCAAGTCCACCGTAAGGGTCATAAAACAAAGGAGGGCCGCGCATGTGGCTTTTTTTGGCATTTCTTGCCGTTCCGATTATCGAGATCGCATTGTTCATTCAGGTGGGCGGGCTGATCGGGCTCTGGCCGACGCTGGCGATTGTCGTGTTGACCGCCGTGATCGGCACATGGCTCCTGCGGATGCAGGGGGCGGTGGCCTTGTCAAACCTGCGCCGCTCCTTCTCTGAACTGGATGACCCCTCAGAGCCGTTGGCCCATGGGGCGATGATCCTCTTTGCGGGGGCGCTTTTGCTCACACCGGGGTTTTTCACCGACGCGGTGGGGTTTGCCCTTCTGATACCGTCGGTCCGACGAGCGGTCTTTGCGCAGGTTCGCCAACGCGTGCATGTGCAACGGTTTGAGATGGGCAATCGCCCACCTCCCGCCAGAGAAGACGTGGTCGAGACCGAGTATCAGGACGTGACCCCCGACCACCCGCGCAAATCCCCCGACCGCAGATTGAATTAAGGTCATCCGCCCCAATCGCTACTCGGTGCTGTTGGTGGACGGTCTCAGGATTGCCGATGGGGTGAGCTTTAGGGCAGCACATTTAACGCAGCGCAGAGTTACTCACATCAATTTCAGCGGCTCATCGCATAGTTCTTGATAGGTAAATCCAATCAAACAACGGAATATCAATATTGATAGCTGATCAAGAAATGTGTTTTCTGTTCGTAGACAAAACAGGAGACAAAACAATGTCATCAACTCTCTTTCACCCGATCACCGCAGGATATCAGCCGACAACAGAGCGTGGCGGGTTGCCCGCGCGGGTCGTCCGGGCCATCGCGAAGGGGCTCGACGTGCTGACCAGCGCCGTCTCGCGCCGCAATTTGATTGCCGAGCTTGAGGCTAAAAGCGACGCGGACCTCGCCGCTCTGGGGATCAGCCGCAACCAGATTGCACGGCATGTCCACTGTGATCTGTTCTACGCCTGAGCGTGCGGCGGCTTTGGGGTGGGTTTTGACCCACCCTACGGTTGCCGTGGAGGCGATAGCCTTGGGCGCAGCAGGCACGGCGCATGGCCCGTGCTACAAGACGCAAGATATGCGTGCGCGGTGGTGGCGACAAGGGGGGATGGGGCCAAAGTCTCTGGTCTTTGGGAAGGGTAGATGAAACCCGCCAAGGCCGGATCAAATTGTGGTTTCAAATGGTTGGTGAGTACCTGCCCTAGGGTCGCCACGACGCACTCACGCAACCTTTTATTGACAAGGTGGATGATGGTGTGTGTCCCTGAGTGACCCAATAAACTAATATAGGATTTCTATTCAATGATCAGGAATTTGCTTTTAATTGGTAGCGTGGCTTTGAGTCTTGCCGGTTGTGCCACATGGGATACGTCGAATGTCGAGCAGAATCGCCCGGCTGCGGCGGGCGCCCCCGTAGCGCCTGACACTATTGTGGTCACATCAGGGGACATTACAAATCGTCCGTACCAGAAAATAGCAGATCTCAAGGTTGCGGTGAACAAGACCACAGCCTTTCACCCAAGTCCGACGAGTGAAATGGTGATCGAAAAGCTCAAGGCCGATGCCGCCTCGATTGGGGCTGACGCTGTGGTCAATGCAAAGGTCACTGACGTAACTGTATCGGCGCTCAGCTGGGGAACTCGTAAAGGAACCGGGGAAGCGGTGAAGTTCACCAACTGAACCCATCGGCATATGCATCTCTTCAGATCGGCATGATTGGATATGGGCAGGTCTGAGGTGGTGCGATCAGAGTGGGCGATATCCCACCACCTCTCTTACCCCTCAAACATCCAACTCCTCCACGAACCGCGCGTTCTCGGAGATATACTGGAACCGTAGTTCCGGCTTCTTCCCCATCAACCGCTCGACCAGATCGCTGGTCTGGCCCGGTTCGTCCTCGTCAATGGTGACGCGGATGAGTTTGCGGGATTTCGGGTCCATCGTGGTCTCTTTGAGATCCTTGGCGTCCATTTCACCCAGACCCTTGAAGCGGGAGACGTCGATCTTGCCTTTGCCGCCCAGACCCTTGGCCAGCCAGACATCACGCTCGGCCTCATCCAGACAGTAGACGCGCTTTGACCCTTGCGTCAGGCGATAAAGCGGCGGGCAGGCGAGATAAAGATGGCCCGCGTCAATCATCGGCCGCATTTGCGTAAAGAAGAACGTCATCAAAAGCGCCGCGATATGCGCCCCATCGACATCGGCGTCGGTCATGATGATGATCTTGTCATAACGCAGGTCATCGAGATTGAATTTCGTCCCCAGCCCGACGCCCAGCGCCTGTGTCAGATCGTTGATCTCCTGATTGCTGCCCAGCTTGGACGAGGCGGCGCCCAGCACGTTGAGAATCTTGCCACGCAGGGGCAAGAGCGCCTGAATCTTGCGGTCGCGGCCCATTTTGGCTGAGCCCCCCGCAGAATCGCCTTCGACAATAAACAATTCCGTGCCCTCTCGGGTGCTGGAGGAGCAATCCACCAGCTTGCCGGGCAGGCGCAGTTTCTTGGTCGCGGTCTTGCGCTGCGTCTCTTTCTCTTGGCGACGCCGCAGCCGTTCCTCGGCCCGCAGGACGAGGAAATCAAGGATTGCGCCTGCGGATTTGGTATCCGCCGCCAGCCAGTTGTCGAAATGGTCGCGCACAGCGCCTTCGACCATGCGCGCGGCGTCGGTGGTGGCAAGGCGGTCCTTGGTCTGGCCGACGAATTCCGGCTCTCGAATAAAGCAGGACACCAGCGCGCAGCCGCCCGCAAGCAGGTCCTCGCGGGTGATCTGCGCCGCCTTGCGGTTGTTGGAGAGCTCGCCGTAAGCCTTGATTCCCTTGAGGATCGCGGCCCAGAACCCGGCCTCATGCGTGCCACCCTCGGGGGTGGGCACGGTGTTGCAATAGGATTGGATGAACCCGTCGCGCGCGGGCGTCCAGTTGATTGCCCATTCCACCTTGCCCGGCACGTTGTATTTATCGCGGAAATCCACGGTCCCGGCAAAGGGGCGCTCGGCATAGGTGGTGGCACCGCCCAGCGCCTCACCAAGGTAATCCGCAAGACCACCTGGAAATTTGAACGTGGCCTCCTGCGGTGTCTCGCCATCGGCAATCTCGGTCTTCCAACGGATCTCGACGCCGGAAAAGAGATAGGCCTTGGAGCGCGACATTTTGAAGAGCCGCGCCGGTTTCAGCGTGAGAGAGCCAAAGATCTCGGGGTCGGGATGGAACGTCACCGAGGTGCCGCGTCGGTTTGGGGCAGCACCGATCCTCGCCAAGGGTGCCTGCGGCATGCCGCGCGAGAACTCCATCATGTAAAGCTCGCGGTTGCGCGCCACCTCGACTCGCAGATGATCCGAGAGCGCGTTGACAACCGACGAGCCGACGCCGTGCAGGCCGCCCGAGGTCTGATAGCTGTCACCCGAGAATTTGCCGCCTGCGTTCAGCGTGCAAAAGATGATCTCCAACGCGGATTTCTTGGGGTCCTTGGGGTGTGGATCGACCGGAATGCCGCGCCCGTTGTCGCGCACGCTGACATGGCCATTGGCGTGCAATTCCACCTCGATCCATGTCGCATGGCCCGCGACCGCCTCATCCATCGAGTTGTCGATGATCTCGGCCACCATGTGATGCAGGGCGCGATCATCCTTGCCGCCGATATACATGCCGGGGCGCAGGCGGACATGCTCCATATCCTCGAGCACCTGAATGGAAGAGGCGTCATAGTCGGATTTCGGGGTGGGCGAGAGAAGATCGTTCATGCCACTGCTCTTTTATGTTTTTTTGGGTTGGGCGACAGTATGACAGAGCGGGCTGGGCGGGGGAAGTGGCTGCGGCCTACACGCCTGCCTGCGCCCGTAACCAATCGGCCATTTCCCCGGCATCGCTCAGGCGTTGGGCCAATCGGATGATCCGTTGCCCGACGTCTTCGGGCTGCCACACAATCTCGATGCCATTCAGGTCAAGGCAGACGTCCATCGCCTGATGCGCCGTGCGCTTGTTGCCATCGTTGAAGCAGTGCCCCTGCGAGATCGCCTCGGCATAGCTGGCCGCAAGATCAAAGACGTCTTCGATCATCCCGTAAAGAATACGATTGTCGACGCGCGCCAAGGCCCCTTCGAGCGATTTGTCGCGCGCACGCCCCGGCAGTTCACCGGGGTTGAGAACCGCATCGTGAATCGCCTCGACAAGCTCGACCGAGAGAAGCAGAAAGCTCATTTGTCCTTGAGATACTCAAGCACTGGCTGGTTCTCGGCTCTCCGCTTGCGTATGGAGGCCATCACCTCGTCCATCGTCGCATAGCGCGGCTCTTGTTGCATCGTGGCTTCTTCGGGCACGAGATAGCCGATGCATTTGGAGTTCTTCATGATCGCCACCGGCTTGCCGCCTGCCGCGTCGAAAACCTTTTGCGGTTCGCGCAATTCGGTCATGGTGCAGATCTGATTGGTCAAGAGGCGTTTCATGGGATGATCCTTTGGGTGCATGTTTTAATATACACTCGAATACACATTACTTCAACCTCTGCTGCAGATAGCGCGCGCAGCCGACGAGGGCGGCGGCATCATCGGTGATCAGATGGATCGGCATATCCTCCATGATCGGCCGATAGGGGCCTCTGGCACTGAATTTCGCGCGAAACTCCGGCGTGCCCAGCATCGGGGCCAAGGCACGCGCCAGCCCGCCAATCAGGAATACGCCCCCGGTTGCCATATGGGAGAGCGCCAGATTGCCCATGACATTACCCAGAATTTCAAGAAAGAGGGTGAGAGTCTCGGCGCAATCCCCCTCCCCCTGTGCCGCCTGCGCAAGGATTTCCGGAGCGGTGGGCGTCACGCCAGTGCGCAAGCGATGCAGACGCATGAGACCTGAGCCGGACAGGAGCGCCTCATAAGGCCGATGCGGCACCTCTGTGCCCAAGGCCGAAATCACCGCGTTGGCCGCATCGCCCAGATACGGCAGGCCGGAATGACCGGCCTCCGCGGGGGGCACCAAGAGGTCAGCGCCAACCCGATGCACCACCGCAATATTGCTGCCTGTGCCCAGCCCCAGCACCATGCGCGGGCCGTCCGGGTCGGGATGCCCTGCAAAAATGGGCGTGATGTTCTGCGGATCGAGATCATCCAGCGCATAGCCCTGCGCCTGAAGGTCATTGATCAGATGCACCTCGGCTGCGCCCGTGGCGCGGGAAATCTCGGCCCCGTCGATGAACCAGTCGAGATTGGTCAATTGCGCCGTGCCCGCCCGTACCGGCCCCGCCACCCCGGCGCAGATCGCATCGGGCCGCGCGCCCCGGTCCGCGAGATACCCCACCAGCATCGGCAGCAAACCGGCAAACTCCGCGTTTACAAAGCGCTGCACGCTGCCCGGCATCAGCCGCCCGTCCAAAGTCAGCGCCAGCCGTGTATGGCTCGCGCCTACATCGGCGACGAGCCCCTCAGCCATCGCGCCAACGCGCCACCGTCGCCCGCGCTGCCTGTGCCAGCATCACCACGTCGATGCCCACCGCCAGAAACTGCGCGCCCCAATCGGCATAGCGCTGCGCAGTGGCGTGATCGAGCGCGAGAATGCCCGCCGCCTTGGGCGAGGCGGCGATCAGGGCCAAGGCACCGCGAATGACCTCTTGCACCTCTGCCGCGTGGCTATCGCCGACAAAGCCCATATCAACCGCCAGATCCGAGGGGCCGATAAAGACACCGTCCACGCCTTCGACCGCGAGAATATCCTCGAGCGCCTCAATCCCCGCCATGCTCTCGACCTGTACGATCAGGCAGATTTGCGCATTGGCGGTAGGGATGTAGTCCTTGATCCGAGAGAAATCGGACGCGCGCGCCAGAGCAGCGCCCGATCCGCGAATACCCTCGGGCGGATAGCGTGTGGCGCGCACGAGGGCGCGGGCCTGTTCCGCGCTCTCGACCATCGGGATAATCAGGCTCTGCGCGCCCGCGTCCAGCACCTGCTTGATCGCCCAAGCCTCGCCCATCGGCAGGCGCACCACCGGCCGGCTCTGCCGCCCCGCCAGCATCGCCAATTGCGCCGAGATCGAGCGCAGATCGTTGGGCGCATGCTCTCCGTCGATCACCAACCAGTCAAACCCGGCGCTGGCCAGAACCTCGGTCGCGTAAGGATCGGCAAACCCGGCCCAGCATCCAATCAGGCGCTCGCCACGCATCAGCGCGGATTTGAAACGGTTTTCTGGGGCGGGCATGGGGCGGCACTCCTTTGACAGACCGGCGCAGCATAGACCGCGCCCGCGCGCTTTGGCGAGAGCCAAGACGGGGTTTACTTTGCCCCGCAATCCCCCCAGAGATTGCCCGATGAATACGCATCTCAAAGGATTGATCATCACCGCGCTCGGCGTGCTTTTCGTCGTGCCGGACTCGCTTTTCGTGCGGCTGATTGACGGGGACGCGGCGAGCATCGCCTTTTGGCGCGGCATCACGGCGGGGTCTGTGATCCTGACGGGTGTGCTGACCACCCAAGGGCTGCGCGGCATCAGGCAGGTGGTGCAAACCGGCAAGCCGGGTCTGCTCTATACCTTCCTGATTGCCATCACAGCACCGGGTTTCGTCTTTGCCGTCAGCCTCACCAGTGTGGCGAATGTGGTCTTCATCCTTGCGTCCATGCCGGTCTTTGCCGCGATTTTCAGCCGCATTTTTCTGGGCGAGGCGATCAGCCAACGCATGATCCTGACCATGCTGGGCGTGTTCGCAGGGCTGGGCGTGATTGCCTGGGGATCAGGCGAGACACATGGCGCGCATTGGCATGGCGATCTGATTGCGCTTGGGGTCTCGGCCAGCTTTGCGGGCGCGATGACCACGGCACGGCAATTGCGCGCTGTGTCGATGATCCCGTCGATTCCGCTGGCCTTTCTGGGGGCGTCGCTGGCGATTGCTCCATTTGCTCAGCCCATGGCAGTCTGGCAGGGCAACTGGCCTCTCATTCTTGCGCATGGGGCGTTCATCAGCGTCTCGACCTGTCTGTTGACGCTTGGACCGCGCTACATCGCCTCGGCTGAAGTGGCACTTTTGATCCTGCTCGAATCCGTATTGGCCCCGCTGCTCGTTTGGACCGTGGTGGGCGAGGATCCCGGAGTTTGGGCGATCATCGGTGGAGCGGTTGTGATCGGGGCGTTGTTTGCCTCAAACCTCTGGGCGTTGTCGCGCAACAAGCGGTTGCGCAACCGCCCGCAACCGCGCACGGGACCACCAGTCTGACTGGTCTGCGG
Source organism: Roseovarius sp. MBR-51 (assembly GCF_053628575.1). Classification (NCBI taxonomy): domain Bacteria; kingdom Pseudomonadati; phylum Pseudomonadota; class Alphaproteobacteria; order Rhodobacterales; family Roseobacteraceae; genus Roseovarius; species Roseovarius sp. MBR-51. The sequence goes on along the minus strand of NZ_JBRJGQ010000001.1, from coordinate 177,317 downwards.
CGGTTCAGAAGTTTGCCGTAACCCCCGGCAGCTTGAGCGCCTTGATCAGATCGCGCAGCTCCTGACGCGCGGCGATATTCGAGATATTGAGCCCCTTGACCCCGATATCCTTGAGGTCAAGCAGAGTCAGACCGCGCGGGAACAATTCCCGAAAGATCACCCGCTCGTTGAACCCCGGCGCCACACGAAAACCGATCCGCTTGGCGAGGTTGTCGACAGCATCGCCCATCTTCTTCTTGTTAACCATCTGCTGTGCGCCCAGACGGTTGCGGACCACGACCCAGTCAATTGCGCGCAGACCGGCCTGCGCCCGCAACTGTCGGGCGCTCCAGACCATTTCGGAATAGACCGAGGGGCCAAGGATTTTCTTGCCGTCGCTGTCGATATGCGCCAGCAAGTCGAAGTCGATGAAACTGTCGTTGAGGGGGGTGATCAGCGTATCGGCAAGACTATGCGCCACCTGACTGAGACGGGTGTGCGATCCGGGGCAGTCGATCACGATGAAATCGCTATCTGCCTCCAGCTCAGCGACCGCAGCCGAAAGCCGTCGGTCATAGACATTCTCGCCCGGTTTGAGCTGATCCGCCGCCACCTCCGGCAGCTCATGATAGCGCGGGCTGGGCAGGTCGAGCCCGGATTTCTCCATGAATTTCGCACGGTTCTCGGCGTAGCGGCCAAAGGTTTTTTGCCGCAGATCGAGATCCAGCGCGCTGGTTTTATGGCCCATGCGGGCCAGAGCGGTTGCCACATGCATCGACACGGTAGATTTGCCCGCGCCGCCCTTTTCGTTGCCGACGACGATGATATGCGCCATTGTCTATTTCCCCTTGGTCGCGAGATGCGCGTCTCCGACGCCCCCGGTCTTTTTGCCTGACAGTAACCGCCTGCGCTGCAATAGGGAAGTGCGCCCCGACTGGTCAAGCGCCTTTGGCTCTGGCACCTGCCCTGAGGGAACGCTAGGGTCGCGCCATGACGCAAACTGCACTGACATATTCGCCGGATCAGGCCGAGGCGCATGACCGCATTGCCGAGGCTCTGCGCACGGTCGGGGTCGATCTCGACTCTGGGGCATTGACCCCGCCACGCGAAGGCAAAAGATCTGTGCTGGCCGTCACCGGCAAGGCAGGGTCAGGCAAGACGCTGCTCTTGGCCGCGCTCTATCGCGCGTTGGAAGAGGCAGGCGTCGATATCGTCTCGGGCGATTACGAGAGCCGAAAACGTCGCGATAAACGCACCTTGGCCATCCTCGCCCCAACCAACAAGGCCGCGAGCGTGCTGCGCATGCGCGGCGTGCCCGCCACCACCATCCACCGCATTCTCTACACACCCGTCTATCATCCGGAATACGAGAAAATCGCCGAATGGCTGGCAGGCCAGGGCGAGCGGCCAGAGATCGAAGGGCTGACCGATCTGGCGCTCGACCGTGCCTTTGCCTTTTACCAGAGCAACAAATCCATCCCCGGCGCCTTGGCCGCTGCGGGTCTGCGCGGATCCGATTTCATCACCGGCTGGAAGCGGCGGGAAGAGCCGCTGGATATCGGGTTTGTCGATGAGGCGAGCATGCTGGACACGCAGCAATTCGAAGATCTGCAAGAGATTTTCCCGACCCTGCTGCTCTTTGGCGATCCGGCGCAGTTGCCGCCCGTCAAATCCACCGGCGGTATGGTGTTTGAAACCCTGCCCGCGCCCGCGCGGCTGGAACTGAGCCGCATTCATCGGCAGGACGCAGACAATCCCATCCTTGATCTGGCCCACGCCCTCGCTGATCCTGCGCTGGAGTTTCACCATTTCGAGCGGATGATCGAGGACGCCGCCCGCCGCGATGAACGCGTAAGATGGGCCGAACGGGTCGAGGTCGATCTGATGGCGCGCTCGCCGGTCCTTGTCTGGCGCAATGCCACGCGCATCCGCCTGATCAACGCCTTTCGTGCCGTGCATGGCGCGCCCGAGACCGCGCTCTTGGCGGGAGAGCCGCTGATCTGTGACGGGATCGAGCTGCCGCTCAAGCATCGCAAGAAGCGGCTTGATCTCGAGGCGCGCGGGCTGATCAAGGGCGCGCAGGTGGTTTACCTCGGGCCGGGGCGCAAACCCGGCTTTTCGCGCCTGCATGTGATCGGGGCCGAAGACCCGCAAATCTCGGCGGCCTCCATCGTCAAGATCGAGAAGCCGGATGAGGAAGAACCGTTCATTCCCTTTGCCGCGAACATGGGGGCCACCTTTCTGCATGGCGCGGCGGTAACGATTCACAAGGCGCAGGGCAGCCAATGGCCTGATGTGCAAGTGTTCGCGCCTGACATCTACGCCGCCGCGCAGATGGGCCGGTCAGAAGCGGGACAACCCCTCTGGAAACGGCTGGCCTATGTGGCGATCACCCGCGCTGAAGAGCGCCTGCACTGGATCGTGCGCAACCGGCTGTCCAAACCTACGGCACCGCTCACGGTCGATGATTTACGCGGAGGGCCTGCGCCCCTGCAACTCGAACAGGAGGAAGAGACATGAAAACCGTTCTGATCACCGGGGCGAGCGCCGGTATCGGGGCCGCCTGCGCGCGGAGCTTTTTAGAGGCGGGCTGGAATGTGGGCCTGATGGCGCGTCGGGCCGAGGCGCTGGAACAGGTGGCCCAAGGCCACGACAATGCCGTGATCCTGCCCGGAGATGTCACTGACCCCGGCGATGTGGTGCGGGTGTTCGAGGATTTCATTGCGCGGGCCGGCCGACTGGATGTGCTCTTCAACAACGCCGGCAGCTTTGGCCGCGCCGCGATGATCGACGAGCTGAGCTATGAGGAATGGCGGCAGGTCGTGGATGTGAACCTGCACGGCATGTTCCTCTGTGCGCGCGCGGCCTTTGCCCAGATGCGCAATCAATCCCCGATGGGGGGGCGGATCATCAACAACGGCTCGATCAGCGCCCATGCGCCGCGCCCCGGTTCGGTGGGCTATACCACCACCAAACATGCGATCACCGGCTTGACCAAGACGCTCAGCCTTGATGGACGCCCCTATGATATCGCGTGCAGCCAGATCGACATCGGCAACGCCCGGACCGAATTGCTGGAAGGGATCATCGCCGCCAATCCCGACGCGCCGCCGCCCACGATGGACGTCGAGCATGTGGGCGCATCGGTGCTGCACATGGCTGATCTGCCGCTAGAGGCGAATGTGCAATTCATGACACTGATGGCGACAAAAATGCCGTATATTGGGCGCGGTTGAAGGCCGGGGATCACACCCGCCGCACATCGACCGTTTGCCAGAGTGGACGCGCCCAGTCTTCGGTTTCCATGAAGGCCACATCGCTTGCGTCCCGGCCAGAGCCGATCACCACCATGTCGGCGGCGCTGCTCATGCCGGTGGCATCGACAAGGTGCCACGCCCCCTCCAGCCAGACTTCGGCCACCGCGTGAAAATCCGGCGGGTCCACATCAGCGCCATAAACTGAGGTGTAGCGTGCCGGGATATTGCCCGCACGGGCCAGACTGCACACAAGATGGGCATAGTCCCGGCATACCCCTTTGCGGGCGATGAAACTATCCACGGCCGAGGTTGTGGCACCGGATGAGCCAGACACATAGCTGATCTCGGACCGGGCCCAATCCACAATCGCCGCAATCCGCGCGCCACCCTCAAGGCCGCGAAACTGTTGGGTTGCGAATTCGGTCAGGAGATCCGACTCGCAGAACCGCGAGGGGCGCAGGTAGCTGACCACGTCGCCGGGCAGGTCGCGCATCGGCGTGGCTGCAAGCCCCTCTAGCCCCGAGCCGACGCGCGTGACCTCGACCAATGCGCGATACCGCAGCTTCATCCGGTCGCTGGTCACATGCGCCCAGACCCGCCGCCCCGGCATGCCCTCGACGTTGATCCAGCGCAGATCGGCGCCCTCGACATCGAGTGTGCTCTCGACCACGATCTGCCCATCGGTCTGGGCCGCCTCCAACGTCAAAAGCACGGTGTCATGCCCCGTCAGTTGATAGTCCATGGTCACGTCGATGTTCAGGCGCATTGGCTCACTACCTTGATCATAGGGTTAGGTGTCACGGCGTAAGGTGCGCGGCCCGATACGGGTTTTAGCCGCGCCGCATCGCTTGAAAGGCTGCAGACGCACCCCAGCCTGCTGCGATGGCAATGGCCAGCGACATCAGGCCATAGACCAGCGGCTTCTGCCGGGACAAGGTGTAAAGCCAGCGTTCCAGCCCCACCTTCTGGACGTCGATCACGGTCTCGAATTGTGACACGACGCGCCCCTCTCGGGTCAGGAATATGCGCGTGAGATACTCCCCTTCGGTCAGGTTGGCCGGGAGTTGGATCGCACCGCGAAAGAGCGTTTCCTGATCCAGCACCACAGCGCCTTCGCGCATGGCGTAGGCCCCTTGATCGCGGCGGATACGGATCAGGGCATCGGTAAAACGCTCGGCATCCTCTGCCATGCTGGCCGCCCCGACAGAGCGGATCGCACGCGGGATTGACACCCGGTGTCGGAGATCCTCGGTATCCGACATCACCTTATCGAGCGGCCCCGTTGTGGCCACTGCATAGAAACTCGGGGCTGCGTCAAGCACGACCATATCGGTATTCACCCAGATGCCAAACCGGCGGTCCTTGCGCCGCACGGTAACCGGCTCTGACGGTCCTGCGACGGTGATGACCACGTCCATCGGCACATCGGGGATTGGGGCTTCGCGCTTGACGGCCCCAAAAATCAGGATCTCGGACCCCTCAAAGGTGGCGGTGATGGCCACCTTGGCCTTGCTGAGGCCAAGAACCACCTCTTCGGCGCGCAGCGGCATTGCGGCCAGACCAAGCAAGAGCGCCAGACGCCAGAGCATCACGGTCCCCCGTCCGTACCGAGAGAATACAGCTCCGACGGCGTGGCCAAAAGATCGAACGCCAGCTTGCCACAGACCGACAGAACCATGATCGCCAAGAGGATGCGCAATTGCTCGGCTTTCATCCGGGTGCCGATCGAGGTGCCGAACTGTGCGCCGATCACGCCCCCCACCAGCAAGAGCACGGCCAATGCGATATCAACCGTGTAATTGGTTGTCGCATGCAAGAGCGTGGTGAAGGCAGTCACAAAGATGATCTGAAAGAGCGAGGTGCCAACCACGACCTTGGTCGGCATGCCCAGCAAATAGATCATCGCGGGCACCATGATAAAGCCGCCGCCGACGCCCATGATCGCCGCCAGAATACCAACGCTGGTGCCAACCAAGAGCGGCGGGATCACTGAGATGTAGAGACCACTGGTGCGGAACCGCATCTTGAACGGCAGGCGATGGACCCACCCATGTTTCTTGCGCTTGGGAACCACGCCGCGCCGAGTGTTGCGGATAGCGCGCAGGCTCTCGATGAACATCATCCCACCGATAACGCCTAGAAAAACCACGTAGCAGAGCGTGACCAGCAGATCGACTTGGCCGAGCGACTTGAGGTAATTGAAGACAAAAACCCCCATTGCCGCACCAATCAGGCCGCCAATCAACAGGACCGTACCCATTTCAAGGTCAACGGTCTTGCGCCTGAAATGCGCCAGGACTGCGGAAAAGGACGCGGCCATGATCTGATTGGCCCCAGTCGCCACCGCGACCGCTGGCGGAATACCGATAAAGAACAGCAGCGGCGTCAGGATAAATCCACCGCCCACGCCGAACATGCCCGAAAGAATCCCCACGAGTCCACCCAGCCCCAACAGGAGAAAGGCGTTGACCGACACCTCGGCTATGGGGAGGTAAATCTGCATGGCAATTCCTAGCGCCATGTCCCTGCGGTTTGCAAGGGCGGGGGCGCGCTCGGGCAAGCAGGTCTGATGATTTTCTCAAATCTGGACCTATGCGGCGGTCTTTGCTGTCAGTCCAGCGCCTTGGTCAGGATCAGGGCGTCAATTTTGGTGCCTTTGGCGCGTGTGTAATAGCCAGCCCGGCGCGCGGCCTCTGCGAACCCCGCCCCAAGATATAGGCGCAGCGCCGCCGCATTGTCCTCGGCCACCTCAAGAAAGGCGACCCCAGCGCTCCGTGTTCGGGCCGCATCCTCGAACGCGGCAAGACATTGGCGTGCAAGCCCTAGGCGGCGATACGCGGGGTCGGTGGCCAGAGTCAGGACTTCAGCCTCCTCGGCAATCACTCGACCCAAAAGAAAGGCTCGCGCATCGCCCACGGTAAATACAAAACTGCTCTCCAGAAGCCCAGCAAACTCCGGCGCTGTCCAAGCACGACCAGAGCCCGCAAAGGCGCGGGCGTGACAGGTCGCCAGCGTCTCAGGCGTCATCCAGAATCACCGGCGGCAGATCGCGCGCGGGTGCGGCATCTGCGGGGCGCACATAGAGCGGTGCGGGCGGCGGGCTATCCTCGGGCGCAAGAGAGGCCAGCCGCGCGATGAGTGTGGCCAAATCTGCCGGTTTAGGGGGCAGGAGGGGGCTGGCGACCGAGTGCATCTCTGTTAGTTCCGGTGTGGTGTTTAGGCGTTGCACATAGCCCATGTCGCGCGGGGCGGGCACGCAGGGCGTGCCGTCGCGCGCCTGCGACCGGATCGCCTCAAGCGTGCTGATGCCAATCGTGGGAATATCAAGGCTGAGGGCTAAACCCCTTGCTGCGGCTACAGAAATTCGGATACCGGTAAAGTTTCCGGGGCCGATGCCGACGCCGATCCGGGTCAGATCGCGCCATGTCACCCCGGCCTCATCCAGGATCTCTTGCAAAAGTGGCATGAGCCGTTCGGCCTGCCCGCGCCCCATTTCTTCGCTGTGTGACGCCACCACCCGGTCGCCCCGCAACAAAGCGGCCGCGCAATGCGCGGCCGATGTGTCAAATCCCAGCGTCAGTGGCTCAGAGGCCAACAGGGCGCACCTCTGTCACCTCGGGGATGTAATGGCGCAGCAGGTTCTCGATGCCCATCTTGAGCGTGATGGTCGAAGAGGGACAACCGGCGCAAGCGCCCTGCATATGCAGATAAACCACGCCACGGTCAAAGCCGTGAAAGGTGATGTCGCCGCCATCCTGCGCCACGGCGGGACGGACGCGGGTATCCAGCAACTCTTTGATCTGGTTGACGATTTCAGAATCTTCGCCGCTGTGTTCGGCATGACCAGAGGCCCCGCCACCCTCGCCCAGCATGACCGGCTGACCGGATTGGTAATGCTCCATGATCGCCCCCAGAATGGCGGGTTTGATATGGTCCCACTCGGTCGCCTCACCCTTGGTGACGGTCACGAAATCATTGCCAAAGAACACACCTGACACGCCCGGCACACGGAAAATCCGCTCGGCCAGTGGCGATTTCTCGGCCCCCTCGGCGGTCGGAAAATCTGCGGTGCCAGCGTCCAGCACGGTCTGGCCCGGCAGGAATTTCAGCGTCGCGGGATTGGGGGTGGATTCGGTCTGGATGAACATGGCAGCGCCCTCTCGTGGTTGCCTTAGATATGCGCGCCGCATCGGGCGGTGTCAAGGTTTAGAACCATTCTAAGATGTTCCGAGCACGCCCGACAGTGTCTTAGCGTACGCTTGTGCGGTCAAACCGTACAGTCCAACGCTCAGGTGATCGCCTCGAGTCGCTCCTTGGTCAGATCACCGGGGACGATGGTGATCGGGATGGGCAGGGTGCCTGCCGTCTTGGTCAATTGCGTGACCAGCGGACCGGGCCCCTTCTTGCCGGTGGCCGCACCGAGAACGAGCACGCCGATGGCCGGGTCGTCCTGCACTTGGGCGATGATCTCGACCGCAGGATCACCTTCGCGGATCACCAGCTCCGGGTCGATCCCCTGCTTGTCGCGCATCCATTTGGCGAAGACCTCGAAATGCGCCTCGATCCGCTCGCGCTGTTCCTCGCGCATAAGATCGCCCACGCCGATCCAGTGGTTGAATTCCTCGGGCGGGATCACCGCGAGGATTTCCACACCGGCCCCGGTATGGGCGGCACGCATCGCGGCAAAGCGCATGGCGTTAAGACATTCGCGGCTGTCGTCCAGCACGACGAGAAACTTGCGCATGGGTCCAATCTCCTCAGGCGCGCATCATGCCGTGGAATTTTGACGGGGGCAATCGGAGAGTCGGTGGCGCTGCTCGCGAACCCCAGAGGGACTTTAGGTCAGATGAAACCGGGACCGGTGGTCAGTCGAAGGTGCCGGCAACACGTCCCAAGAGCATGAAAGCGCGGGCGGTACGGGTTTCGGACAGTTCCGAAATTTCCGCATCGCTGGCAGTTTCCGCGAATTGGGTAAACATCCGGTCAAAGCGGCGCAGAAAGTGATGTGCTGCGTCACGAAAGATCGTGTCCTGTTTCATCCGCGCCGCCGTCAGCGCCAGCGATGAGCGGTCCCGGATACCGCCCAAGGCGGCAATGGTGCGGCCACGCTCGCCGCCAGCAAAGCGGCGCCAGAGCTCGGGGCGGGCCATGTCGGGGCGCAGGTCGTCCATGTAGATGCCGTCATGCGACATCAGGGTCAGGATATCCTGCGAGGCGCGGATCAACTGGGCAGTGGGCCGATCCTTGAGCGCGCGGCGCAGTGCGGCAAAACCGACCTTGTCCTCGGGGTTGTCAGGGAAGTTCAGCGCGCGGATGAAATCGGAGCGTTCCAGAGGGGCCTGCATATCCTCGGCCGAGGTGCCAAGCGGCAGCGACACCTGATCGCCGGGATCGGCGGGCGAGGGGGCCGGGGCCAGCACCGGGCGTGGCTCTGGCAGGCCGACGCGAATCGACGAGAATGTTGCCAATGCCGTTTCTGTCTTGCGTTGGGCCGCGGCGATTTCATCGAGTTTCTGACTGACCGTCTTGTCGACGGTCTGGCCCAGGGTCTGACTCTGGGTGACATAGGCGTTGCGGATCGCGTCGATGGCCGCGCGCAAGCGGCGGCTTTCCTCGCGCATCACGCGGCTGGTGCGGGCGGCGGTTGCTCCGACCCAGATCATCGCGACCGGCATGAAGACCGCAATCAGCACGATCACGAAGTGCAGCGCACTGCCCCCTGCCTCGCCGCCCGGAGCGAGTACGAGAAAAAAGATCGCGGTGCCGATCAGCCAGAGCGCAGAGAGCGCGACGGCAATCAATTCAATCGACGTCACGCCGTCGGTGTCAGATTTCGTGTCGAACCCCTTGGCGGGTCCGGTGTCGCTGCGGGGTGGGCGCATGTGCTGGCTGCCTGATCAAATATAGGCGACCTTTATCACCTCATAGGCGCGATCACCACCGGGCGTGCGCACTTCGACGCTATCGCCCTCTTCTTTGCCGATCAACGCCCGTGCAATCGGCGATTTTATGTTCAAGAGACCCTTTTCGATGCTGGCCTCATACTCTCCCACGATCTGATAGGTGCGTTCTTCGTCGGTATCCTCGTCCACCAAGGTAACAGTCGCGCCGAACTTGATCGCGCCCGACAGCTTGGCTGGGTCGATCACCTCGGCAAGGCTGAGAATACCTTCGAGTTCCTTGATCCGGCCTTCGATAAAGGACTGCTTTTCCTTGGCCGAATGATATTCGGCGTTCTCGCTCAGGTCGCCATGTTCGCGCGCCTCGGCGATGGCCCGGATGATCGCGGGCCGCTCAACCGATTTGAGCTGTTTCAGCTCGACCTCAAGCGCGGCATGGCCGCCCGCCGTCATCGGGATCTTTTCCATATCAACCGTCCATTGTCAGAAGCGGGGCCGCTGGATAGCAGGCCCCGTCAGGTCACGCATCGAATTTCGACCCAGCTTGCCCGAAGCGCGCGCCCGATTGCAAGAGCGGATCACGCGAGGCGACGGATTCAACGCTACACGCGTGACAAATTGCCGTTTTCCATCTGGTTTTACGTCGTGTTTCAATTGACGCTTGGCGCCTGCGCAGGCTAGTCACACTCGCAACTTTGTTGCGCGGCAGGGTATGGTTGCAGCGCCCCGGAAAAGGATGAGGACGATGACCGAGATAACACGCGAGACGATGGACTATGACGTGGTGATCGTGGGCGCAGGCCCGGCCGGTCTGTCAGCGGCGATCCGCCTCAAGCAGCTTGATCCCGATTGCGCTGTTGTGGTGCTGGAAAAGGGGTCCGAGGTGGGCGCGCATATCCTGTCGGGCGCGGTGCTCGATCCTTGCGGCCTGACTGCGCTGATCCCGGATTGGAAAGAGCGCGGCGCGCCGCTGAATACGCCGGTGAAAGAGGATAATTTTTACATGCTGGGCGAGGCGGGCAAGGTCCGCGTGCCGAATCTTCCGATGCCGCCGCTAATGAACAACCACGGCAATTACATCGTCAGCATGGGTAATGTCTGTCGCTGGATGGCGGAGCAGGCCGAGGAGCTGGGCGTCGAGATTTTCCCCGGCATGTCCTGCTCTGCGATGGTTTACGGCGAGAATGGTGAGGTCAAAGGCGTCGTCGCCGGTGAGTTTGGCAAGAACGAGGATGGCACGCCCGGCCCGAACTATGAGCCGGGGATGGAGCTGCATGGCAAATACGTGTTCCTGTCCGAGGGCGTGCGCGGCAGCCTCGCCAAAGAGGTGATCGCCAAATACGATCTGTCCAAGGGTCATGAGCCGCAGAAATTCGGGCTTGGCATGAAAGAGATCTGGGAGGTCGATCCCGCCAAGCATCGCGAGGGCACGGTCACGCATACGATGGGCTGGCCGCTGGGCAGCAACGCGGGCGGCGGGTCATTCATCTATCACCTTGAGAACAATCAGGTTTACGTGGGCTTTGTGGTGCATCTCAACTACAAGAACCCGTATCTCTATCCCTATATGGAATTCCAGCGGTTCAAGCATCATCCGATGGTGTCCGAGTTGCTCAAGGGCGGCAAGCGCGTGGCCTATGGCGCGCGTGCCATTTCCGAAGGAGGGTATCAGTCGATGCCCAAGATGGTGGCGCCGGGTGTGGCGCTCTTGGGGTGTTCGGTGGGCATGGTCAACGTGCCGCGCATCAAGGGCAATCACAATGCCATGCTCTCGGGCAAGGCGGCGGCAGAGGCGGCGCATGCCGCGCTGGCCGCAGGGCGTGCGAGTGATGAGTTGAACGATTACGAGACCGAAGTGCGCAGCGGCGCGATTGGCAAAGATCTCAAGAAGGTCCGCAATGTCAAACCGCTCTGGTCGAAATATGGTCTGCTGACCTCGCTTGGTCTGGGTGGGTTCGACATGTGGACCAACACATTCGGTTTCTCGGTTCTGGGCACGATGGGGCATGGCAAGAGCGATGCCGCCGCCACCGAACCGGCGGCCAAGCACAAGCCGATCGACTATCCCAAGCCAGACGGCAAGCTGAGTTTTGACCGGCTGACCAATGTCAGCTTCTCGATGACCAATCACGAGGAAAGCCAACCTGCGCATCTGCAGTTGAAGGATGCATCGGTGCCCATTGGCGTGAACCTGCCGAAATATGACGAGCCCGCGCAGCGCTATTGCCCGGCGGGGGTTTACGAGGTGGTGCGCGAAGAGGGCAAGGACCCGCGTTTTGTCATCAATTTCCAGAACTGCGTGCATTGCAAGACCTGCGACATCAAAGACCCCAGCCAGAATATCAACTGGGTGACGCCGCAGGGTGGCGACGGCCCGAACTATCCAAACATGTAACCATCCCGTGAGATCAAGGGTGCGGCGCGGCTAAAATGCTGCGCCGCATTGCCTTGGGGGGGCGGGCATATTACCTTTGAGTGAAATCAGACCATAAAAGGCAGGACAGCGTGACCTATCGAACCCTTCCGGCGCTTGCACTCACCGCCCTCTTGCAGGTCATGCCCCTGCCTGCGGTGGCCGAAGAGGCACCGGGCCCCTATCTTGCGGCGCAACAGGCGCGCGCCACAGGCGATTTTGCCGCTGCTGCGCAGTATTACGCACAGGCCTTGACCCGTGACCCGTCAAACCCGGCGCTGATGGAAAATGCCACTGTCGCCTATCTGGCGCTGGGCAGGCTGGACGCAGCGGCCGCGATCGCGCGCAAGATCGAGTCCGATGGGCTGCGCAGTCAGGTGAGCCAGATGGCGCTGGTGGCGCAGGAAACGCGTGAGGGGCAATGGGATGCCCTGTTGACACGGATCGAGGAAGATCGCGGTGTCGGCGATCTGGCGGATGGGATGATTGCGGCTTGGGCCGATCTGGGCAAGGGCGACATGACCTCGGCGCTGGCAAGGTTCGATGCGGTGGCCGAAGAACGTGGGCTGCGCAGCTTTGCGATTTACCACAAAGCGCTGGCGCTGGCCTCGGTCGGGGATTTCGAGGGCGCAGACAAGGTCTTCAGCGGCGAGGATGACGCTCCGATCCAGCGAACCCGGCGCGGTGTCATCGGTTGGGCGCAAGTTCTGAGCCAATTGGGCCAGCAGACGCGCGCGATCAGCATCATCGACGACACGTTCGGTAGCGACCTTGATCACGAGATCAGTGCCCTGCGCGCCAGTCTGGAAGCGGGCGAAAGCGTGCCCTTCAATCTGGTGAACAGCGCGTCGGACGGGATTTCAGAGGTGTTCTTCTCGCTCGGGCGCGCGCTGATGCAAGAGGCCAATGACGAGTATATCCTGATCTATGCCCGCGTGGCCGAGATGATCAAACCGGCGCATGTGGACGCCATCCTGATGGCCGCCGAACTGCTCGAGGATCTGGAGCGCTATGATCTGGCGATCGAGGCGTTCAAGCAGGTGCCGCGCGATCACCCATCCTATCATCTTGCGGAACTCGGGCGCAGCGATGTCTTGCGCCGCGCGGGCAAACCGGACGCGGCCATCGAGGTGCTGGAGCAACTGGCGACAATCTATCCCGACCTGCCGGAGGTGCATGTTGCGGTCGGTGATCTCTATCGGTCCCAAGAGAATTTCGCGTCCGCCGTGCCCGCCTATGACCGGGCGCTTGACCTGTACAACACGCGGGGCAGCGATCAATGGTTCGTGCACTATGCCCGCGCCATCAGCCACGAGCGTTTGGATAACTGGCCCGAGGCCGAGGCCGATTTCCGTCGCGCGCTGGAGCTCAACCCGGATCATCCGCAGGTGCTGAACTATCTCGGGTACACGATGGTTGAAAAGCACATCAATCTTGACGAGGCGCTGAACATGATCGAGCGCGCGGTCGCCGCACAGCCCGAGAGCGGTTACATCGTCGACAGTCTGGGATGGGTGCTCTATCGTCTAGGGCGCTATGAAGAGGCCATCGTGCATATGGAGCGCGCCGCCGAGTTGATGCCGACCGACCCCGTGGTCAATGACCATCTGGGCGATGTGCTCTGGGCCGTTGGGCGTCAGGTCGAGGCCCGGTTCCAGTGGAAGCGCGCGCTATCGCTGAACGAGAGCGAGCCCTCGCCCGATCTGGAGCCGGAGCGCGTGCGCCGCAAACTCGAAGTGGGCTTGGATCAGGTGCTGAAGGACGAGGGCGCGGAGCCTCTCAAACTTGTCAAAGATGGCAACTGACGGGTTCGCCCCCGCCAAGGTCAATCTGACACTGCATGTCACCGGGCGCCGAGCGGATGGGTATCATCTGCTCGATTCGCTGGTGGTCTTTGCCGATGTGGGTGACCGGCTGAGTCTGCGACCTGCCCCCGAGTCCCGGCTGAACGTGACCGGGCCAATGGCCGGGAGCGTGCCGCTCGGCCCTGACAATCTTGTGCTGCGGGCGGCAGCGGTGATGGGGATCGCCGCCGACATCACGCTGGACAAGCATCTGCCTGCGGCGGCGGGGCTTGGTGGCGGGTCAAGCGATGCGGCGGCCTGCCTGCGGGCGCTGTCAGAGATGGGCGGACTGACGCTCCCGAGCGATGTCTTGGCCCTTGGGGCCGATGTGCCGGTTTGCCTGCTGGCGCGCGCCGCGCGGATGCGCGGGATTGGCGAGGATGTAACGCCGGTGGTGGGCCTGCCGATGCTCGAGGCTGTGCTGGTCAATCCCGGCGTGCCGGTCTCGACGCCCGCAATCTTTGGCAGGCTCGCGCGGCGGGACAATCCGGCGATGCCCGAGGTATTGCCGACATGGCCCGATGCTAGGGCGTTGATTGCGTGGCTAGGCGCACAGCGCAATGACCTGCAAGGCGCGGCGCTTGCCGAAGAACCTGTAGTGGCCGATGTGCTGCGCGCGATTTCCGCGACGCAGCACTGTGCCTTGGCACGGATGTCGGGATCAGGGGCCACCTGTTTCGGGCTTTATCCCGATGCCGCCACCGCCAAGCGCGCGGCGCAAGCGCTGAGCGCGGCACACCAAAGATGGTGGGTGCAGGCCACGCGGCTTAGCTGATCCGCGCCACCACATAGCCTGCGAGGGAGTCGAGCATACGCTGCACCGGATGATCCGGCAGCACGGCTATCGCCGCGCGCGCACGGGTGGCCCAATCCAGCGCCTCGGCGCGGGTCTGCTCCAAGGCACCATGCGCCTGCATCAAGCCAAGGGCGTGATCCAGATCGCCATCGCGCTGATCGCCCTTTTCGATAGTGCGTTTCCAAAAGGCGCGTTCTTCGGCACTCGCCGCCGCCACCGCCTTGATCACCGGCAGGGTCAGTTTGCGTTCGCGGAAATCGTCACCGACGTTCTTGCCGGTCGATTTGACGTCACCCTGATAATCAAGCAGATCATCGACGATCTGAAACGCGATGCCCAGCGCATCGCCATACGCAAAGAGCGCCTTGACGTGATCCTCGGGCGCGCCTGCAATGACGCCGCCCACCTCGGTCGCGGCAGAGAAGAGCGCCGCCGTCTTGCCGCGCACGACTTGCAGATAGATGTCTTCGGTTGTGGCCAGATCCTGCGCCGCGCTGAGTTGCAGCACCTCGCCTTCGGCAATCGTGGCCGAGGCGTTGGACAGGATATCAAGCACCCGGAGCGAGCCCGGCTCGACCATCAATTGAAAGGCGCGGGCAAAGAGGTAATCGCCCACCAGCACGCTGGATTTGTTGTCCCAGAGCAGGTTGGCGGTGGTGCGACCCCGCCGCTGCGCGCTCTCGTCCACCACGTCGTCATGCAAGAGCGTGGCGGTGTGGATGAATTCCACTGTCGCGGCCAGATGCACATCAAACGGACCGTCATAGCCACAGAGATCCGCGGTCGCCAAAACCAGCATCGGGCGCAGGCGCTTGCCGCCCGCCTCGACCAGATGCGCGGTCACTTGCGGGATGCGCGGTGCATGGCGGGACGCCATCCGCTCGCGGATCAACACATTTACCGCGTCCATCTTGGTCGCCAGATGGGCGGCCAATTGTTCATGCGGCTTGGTGGCGATTTCGTCCAATCCCATACTTCCCCCGTCAACACGGCTCGACATAGTGCGCGTCATGCTCTTATCTATGGCCTATGAAACAGCTTTTACGTACCAACGATATCGCGTCCATCGCCTTTGCTCAGGCGCTTCTTCAAGGCGAGGGTATAGACTGCTTTGAAATGGACGTAAACATGAGCATCCTGGAAGGATCAATCGGCATTTTCCCGCGCCGTTTGATGGTTGCGACGGCCGATTACGAAGAGGCGCGCACCACGCTCATCGACAATGGTTTCTCGCTTGAGGACTGAGCCCTTTGCCGAAGAAGAGCTGAGTGACGATGCCTTTTTGGGTGGGCGTCTACGGATAGCACAGCCGAAAACAGGCTATCGCGCCGGCGTCGATCCGGTGCTCTTGGCGGCCAGCGTTCCGGCGCGTGCGGGTCAAACCCTGCTGGATCTGGGCTGCGGGTCGGGGATTGCGGCGCTCTGTGTTGCGGCGCGGGTGCCGGGGGTCTCGCTGGCGGGGCTGGAGATTCAGCCCGCCTATGCGGCGCTGGCACGCCGGAATAGCGCAACCAATGGTCTGGCGCTCGATGTGACGGAGGGCGACATTGCGGATCTGCCCGCCGGGCTGCGCGCGCGGCAATTCGATCATGTGATCCTCAATCCACCCTATTTCGACCGCGACCACAGCACCGCCGCCGAGGATTCGGGCCGCGAGCGGGCGATGGGCGAGGCGCTGCCGCTGGCGGATTGGGTGCGCGCGGCCGCGCGGCGCGCGCGCGCGGGCGGCACC
This sequence comes from Roseovarius sp. MBR-51, assembly GCF_053628575.1. NCBI lineage: Bacteria > Pseudomonadati > Pseudomonadota > Alphaproteobacteria > Rhodobacterales > Roseobacteraceae > Roseovarius > Roseovarius sp. MBR-51. The sequence goes on along the minus strand of NZ_JBRJGQ010000001.1, from coordinate 161,396 downwards.
GTGACGGTCATTCAAAGGGCCGAACGATTGCCGGATTTTCTAGCGACGATGGCAGCGCATCTAGGTAGCCTCGAGATCTTGCCACTGATTCCGCGCCGGGGCCGCGCCGCGCGGCTGATTCTGGTCCGCGGGCGCAAGGGTGGCCGCGCCGCGCTGCGGCTGCACGACGGTTGGCTGCTGCACGCCGGGCACGACCATGGGCAAGATGGCGAAGATTACACCCCTGCCACGTCAGATGTGCTCAGGAATGCGGCAGCGCTGCCTTTCCCCGCATAATATATCTAAAATGCCGCAGGCAATGCACCGCGCAGTTTGCAGGTGCAGCGTGACAGTATTGTAAAAATGTGGTGCACTTCCCATGTCGAATAGACACCCACCACACAGAGGAGACTGCCCATGAGCTTGAGTTCGCATATCGAAGAACTGAAGAAGAAACATCACGCGCTCTCGGAACAAGTGGAACGGGCGCAGCGCGCGCCGGGCAGCAGCACGCTAGAGATTGCGGAGCTGAAAAAGCAGAAACTCAAGATCAAGGAAGAGATAGAACGCCTGTCGGTCAACGCCTGACACGTTTGTGCCTCTCAACACGGGTCTTGTCCGCCAATAGGGTGCGGACAAGGCCTTTTTAATGTCTGCCCCGCAGATCCGCGATCACTCCACCACGCGACAAGTGAGATTGATCCGCCCGCCCCCGCGCAAGAGGCTGGAACTGCCCGGTCTGATCCGGTCCACCCCGTGATAAGCCAGCCGCGCGGCACCGCCCATCACCACCACATCGCCGGAATTGAGCCAGAGCGATTCGGTCTTGCCCCCGCGCGCCAGCGTGCCGATGCGAAACAGCGCATCATCCCCCAGAGAGACCGACAAAACCGGCCAGTTGAAATCTGCCTCGTCGCGGTCCTGATGCATCCCCATCCGCGCCCCCGGCGCATAGAAATTGATCAAGCAGCAGTCGGGCATCCGCAGATCGCTGACCAATGCCTGCCAAATCTCCAGCACCGGTGCAGGGATCGCAGGCCATCCCATGCCTTGGGGGTGCTGACGCGCATAGCGATAGCCGCCCCGCTCACTAATCCAGCCATAGCGCCCCGCAGAGGTCATGCGCACGCTCATGGGTTTGCCAGAGGGCGTGACCGGCTGCAGGAGCGGTGCCTGTGCCACCACGTCGCGCAATTCCGTCACCAGATCGGCCTGCATCTGCGGGTTGAGCCATCCCTTGTAGATCGCGAAATCCCTCAGGATCAGCGTGGGCTCTGTCATCGCATGCCTCCTTTTGCCTCACACAGGGCCAATTTGGACCAAATTTGAGAATTAGCCCGACAGCGACCGCTTGCAGGGGCACATTCCCCTGCCTATATACGCCCGGAAACACTGGTCATGCCATTGGCAGACCTGTCATTCACCGGGGGCCGGATGCCGGAACGGGTCGGGCCTCTGTCATATCGCCTAAGTTAGAAGGGATCGAACAACATGGCCAAAGTTATTGGTATTGACCTCGGCACCACCAACAGCTGCGTCGCGATCATGGACGGCTCTCAGGCCCGCGTGATCGAAAACTCTGAGGGTGCGCGCACAACGCCCTCGATCGTCGCATTCACAGAGACTGAGCGTCTCGTCGGCCAGCCCGCCAAGCGGCAGGCTGTGACCAACCCGGAGAACACCATCTTTGGTGTCAAGCGCCTGATCGGTCGTCGTGCAGACGACTCGTTTCTCGCCAAGGACAAGAAGAACATGCCGTTCACCGTCATCGACGGCGGCAATGGTGATGCCTGGGTCAAGGCGCGCGACGAGAAATATTCACCCTCGCAGATTTCCGCCTTCATTCTCGGCAAGATGAAGGAAACCGCCGAGAGCTATCTTGGTGAAGAGGTGACGCAGGCCGTCATCACCGTGCCCGCCTATTTCAACGACGCCCAGCGTCAGGCCACCAAGGACGCCGGCAAGATCGCCGGTCTCGAGGTGCTGCGCATCATCAACGAACCGACCGCCGCAGCGCTGGCCTATGGGCTGGACAAGCAAGAGACCCACACCATCGCGGTCTATGACCTTGGCGGCGGCACATTCGACGTGACCATCCTCGAGATTGACGATGGTCTGTTCGAGGTGAAGTCCACCAACGGCGATACGTTCCTCGGCGGTGAAGACTTTGACATGCGCATCGTCAACTACCTTGCCGATGAGTTCAAGAAAGAGCACGGCGTCGACCTGACCAAGGACAAGATGGCGCTGCAGCGCCTCAAAGAAGCCGCAGAGAAGGCCAAGATCGAGCTCAGCTCCAGCAGCCAGACCGAGATCAACCAGCCGTTCATTTCTATGGGCTCCAATGGCCAGCCGCTGCACATGGTGGTCAAACTGACCCGCGCCAAACTCGAGAGTCTGGTGAATGATCTCATCGCCGCCTCGCTCAAGCCCTGCAAGGCCGCGCTCAAGGATGCGGGCCTGACCGCCGCCGACATTGACGAAGTGGTTCTGGTGGGGGGTATGACCCGCATGCCCCGCGTCGTCGAAGAAGTGACCAAGTTCTTCGGCAAAGAGCCGCATAAGGGTGTGAACCCTGACGAGGTTGTTGCCATGGGTGCCGCCATTCAGGCCGGTGTGCTTCAGGGCGATGTCAAGGATGTGGTGCTGCTTGATGTGACGCCGCTGTCGCTCGGGATTGAAACGCTGGGTGGCGTGTTCACCCGCCTTATTGACCGCAACACGACGATTCCGACGAACAAGAGCCAGATCTTTTCGACCGCAGAGGACAACCAATCGGCTGTGACGATCCGTGTGTTCCAAGGCGAGCGGGAAATGGCGGCAGACAACAAGATGCTGGGCCAGTTCAATCTGGAGCACATCCCGCCCGCGCCGCGCGGCATGCCCCAGATCGAGGTGACATTCGACATCGACGCCAACGGCATCGTGTCCGTGTCGGCCAAGGACAAGGGCACCAACAAGGAACAGAAGATCACGATCCAGGCATCGGGTGGTCTCTCGGACGAAGACATCGAAAAGATGATCAAGGACGCCGAAGAGAATGCCGAGTCCGACAAGGCCCGTCGCGAACTGGTCGAGGCCCGCAATCAGGCCGAAAGCCTCATCAACTCGACCGAAAAGTCGATCGAGGAACATGGCGACAAGGTCGATCCGACTACCGTCGAGGCGATCGAATTGGCCATTGCCGCGCTCAAGGACGAGCTTGAGACCGACAATGTCGGCAAGATCAAGTCCGGCATTCAGAACGTGGCCGAAGCGTCGATGAAACTGGGTGAGGCGATCTACAAGTCCAGCCAGAGCGACCCCGACGATGAGCCGCGCGCGGCGGATCGTGGCGGCGATGAGGATGACATCCTTGACGCCGACTTTGAGGATCTCGACGACAACAAACGCGCCTGAGGCCGTTTTGAACCCAGCGAGGGCCGGCTCGGCAGAGATGTCGACCGGCCCTTGAAGGGTCATACCAAGGAGATCCCCCGATGGCCAAACGTGACTATTACGAAGTGCTCGGGTTGTCCAAGGGCGCCTCGGCCGATGATATCAAAAAGGCCTACCGCAAAAAGGCCAAGGAACTTCACCCCGACCGCAATTCCGACAACCCCGACTCAGAACGCCAGTTCAAAGAGGCCGGTGAGGCCTATGACGTGCTCAAGGACGCCGAGAAGAAAGCGGCCTATGACCGCTTTGGCCATGCCGCCTTTGAGGGCGGAATGGGCAATGGCGGCGCGCGCCCCGGTGGCTATGCTGGCGGCGCGGGGCAGGGCGATTTCGCCTCTGCCTTCTCGGATGTGTTCGACGACCTCTTTGGCGATTTCATGGGCGGCGGTGGACGCGGCGGCGGGCGGCAACGCGCGGCCCGTGGCGCCGACCTGCGCTATAACCTGCGCGTGACGCTGGAAGAGGCCTACTCCGGGCTGCAAAAGACCATCAAGGTACCCTCTGCGGTCCCCTGTGACGCCTGCGAGGGGTCCGGGGCCGAGGGCGGCGCGCAGCCGACCACCTGCCCGACCTGCTCTGGCATGGGCAAGGTGCGCGCGCAGCAGGGTTTCTTTACCGTCGAGCGGACGTGTCCCACCTGCGGCGGTCTGGGTCAGATCATCAAGAACCCCTGCAAGGTCTGTCAGGGTCAGGGCCGCGTCCAAAAGGATCGCGCGCTCTCGGTCAACATCCCGGCTGGGGTGGAAACCGGCACGCGTATCCGGCTTGCCGGTGAGGGTGAGGCGGGCATGCGGGGCGGTCCGGCGGGAGATCTCTATATCTTCATCGACGTGGCCAAACATGACCTCTTTGAGCGTGACGACACCAACCTCTTTTGCCGCGTGCCGGTCTCGATGACCAAGGCAGCCCTTGGCGGCGATATCGAGGTGCCCACCATTGACGGCGGTCGTAGCCGTGTCAAAATCCCGCCGGGCTCGCAATCGGGCCGCCAGATGCGTCTGCGCGCCAAGGGCATGCCCGCGCTGCGTGGCGGTGCGCATGGGGACATGTTCATCGAGATGGCAGTGGAAACGCCGGTCAACCTCACCGCGCGCCAGACCGAGCTCTTGCGCGAATTCGAGGTGCTGAGCGAGGATAACAACCCGGAGAGCAACAGCTTCTTTTCTTCGGTCCGCAGTTTCTGGGATTCGATGAAGAGCTAAGTCAAACCCGGCCCGAGCAGGCCGGGTTTTTACATCTGCCCTGCGCGCGTTAACCACTTGCTAAGGCTCTTGCGGCAAGCTGGGCGCATGAGCAAAGCCCGCATCTTTTCCGACATGCCCCTGCCCCTCTTTGCCTGCGACGCGGCAGAGGCGACCGCGACTGAGAAACTGCCCTCTTATATCCGCGATCATCGCACCCGGTTGCGTAGTCGGTTCCTGCATGGTGGCGCGGCCGCGATGCCGGATTACGAGCTTCTGGAACTTGTGCTCTTTCGTGCAATCCCGCGCCGCGATGTGAAACCGCTGGCGCATGCGCTGCTCCGTCAATTCGGGGATTTCAACGGGGTCATCTCGGCCCCGCTGGAGCGGCTCACTGCCCTGTCCGGCATTGGTGAGGCGGTGGCGGTAGAGATCAAGATCGTTGAGGCGGCAGCGCATCGTCTGGCCCGCGCCCGTGTGCTGCGGCGTCAGGTGCTGTCCTCTTGGGACGCACTGCTCGACTATTGCCACACCACCATGGCCCATGCCGAGATCGAACAGTTCCGCGTCTTTTACCTCGACCGCAAGAATATCCTCATCGCGGATGAGGAACAGGCGCGCGGCACCGTCGATCACGTGCCCGTCTATCCGCGTGAGGTGGTCAAACGCGCGCTGCAATTGAATGCCAGCGCGCTCATTCTGGCGCATAACCACCCCTCGGGCGATCCCACGCCCTCGACCGCCGATATCGACATGACGCGACAGCTCCAGACCGCCGCAGAGGCGCTTGGCCTCACGCTGCATGATCATATCGTGATCGGCAAATCCTCTGAGGTCAGCTTTCGGTCAGCGGGCTATCTCTGAGCCGGGTCAGCGCACCCAAACCTCGACGCGCCGGTTCACCTGCCGCCCCCAGGCGGTGTCGTCGCAGGCCATCGGCATCGCCTCGCCAAAGGCCTCCAGCTCGAGCTTGATCCGCTCCAGATTGGCGGTCTCGGCGGCGCGCACCACAGCGCGCCGCACGGTCTCAGCGCGGCGCAGGGCGATGTCACGGTTGGTGCCCGCCGGACCATCCCCATCGGAAAAGCCGACAAAGACAAGCCGCCGTGCATCGTAATGCCCCAGCTCCATCGCCCGCGCCAATTGCTCGGCGTTCGAGCGCGATTGCGCGTCAAGCCGTACTGATCCGGCCTCGAATCGAAAGGTCGTGGTCAGCCGCTTGAGCGGCCCCAGCACCCGCACCATGCGCTGCAACTCGTCCAGCCCCAATTCCGCGCCCGCCTGCGCAATCGCATTGGCAAACCGGTCGCCTTGGGCGTTGATCTCTATTTCCTCGGGGGTTTGATCCACGAAACCGGCGCGCCGGATCACCAACTGTGCCGAAGGGTCGCGCAGATAGGTCATGAATTCACGCCCCAGCTTGGGAAGTCGCCGCGCCGGAAGATAGATAAAGAGCGGCGCGGTCAGCGGATAATCCTCGGTCTTGACCGCGCGGCGCGTGGCGCTGAGGGCAAAACCGCAGTCACCCGTCAGCGCCAGTTCCCAAGTGTTGCCCTGTTCCGAGCGCGTCGTCAGCCCAAGCGCGAAGGGATCACGCGACACCACCTCGGCAAAGGCCGCGCCATCGGCATGGCGCATCACCCGGTCCAGCACCTGCCGGCCTTCGGGGCGCAACACCTGATCCACACTGGCCTGCCCGATGCCGGTGGCTGCATCCCACAGATGCACGTCAATCGGCGCATCCGGCCCGCCCAGGTCGGCCCAATTGGCGATCTCGCCCGACAACACCCTTGCCAGTTGACGCAGGCTGATGCCCTGCACCGGGTTGCTGGGGGCCACGACCGGAATCAGCGCATCGAGCGCCAGCACCCGCACCTGCCCCTGCGACGCCAGATTGCCCAATCCCGCCTCGCGCGCGCGCGTGATCTCGTCCTGCCGCGCCTCGCGCAGGGTCATGGCGATATCCGCCTCATCCGTCAAAAGATCGGCGAACCCCTCATCTGTATTGGTCATGCGAAAGAGGAATTCGCCGATCAGAACGCCCGTCGCCCCCTGATGCAGCGCAAAACGCACCTCCTGCGGGCTCAGATCCTCGCGTGTGACATCGTAATCGCCACGAATGGCAAAGGCCTCGATCAGCGCGGGCATCAACACCCGGCCAATCGTCGGCGCGCCGGAAAAAACCAGCCGCGCCACGTAATGTTCCAGATCCGGACATCCCGGCCCCTCGCAGCCGACGCCCGACCCATCGACCGTCAACTCACCGTAAATCGTGTCAACGCGGTAGAACTCCCCGTCGAAGCCCAGCAAATTGCCGGAAATCTCGACCGAGCCATCATGCGACCGCAGCGTGACATCCTGCGCCAGAGCGCGGCCCGGAGCCATCACAAATGCCATTATAAATGAAAGTGCGGCGAGGATCGCCGCACGCATCTTTGTCATCACTCGCCCCCTGCAAGACCTTGCCTTAGTTGGAGGCGATCTTCAGGTCATTGAACAGGTTTTTCAACACAAGAAAGTCACCGACCCCCTCACAATCGGGCATCGCAAGCACAATATCCTGCACTTCAAGCCCGGTCGCGCCAGTTGCGATGGATTGCGCCTCAAGATCGCGCCCGCAATTCCCGGCGGTCACCTCGGCCTCGACCTGCACCTGTACCGCGCCTTCGCGTGCCGCCGTGCCGGTCGGAAAGGTATAGACCTCGGCATGCAGCGCCTGATCCATATCCCGCTCGCCCAGTTGGGTCAGAAAGCCGCCATCGCCCGAGGCCGCGCGCGTCATGTCCTGTTCGGCCTGCGCCCAGACATGACCCGCCGCACCGAATTCCGCGCCATATTCCAGCGCATGTACATGCAGCGCCGCACCGCCGCGCCATTGCACGACATAGCGGTCATAGAGCGCCAGCGTATCCACTGACACAGTGGCAAGCGCGCCCTGACCATCCTCAAAGGCCGCGATGAATACCGCTGACTCGGCCAATGCAGGCACGTTGAGCGTGCTCTGGCCCTGATCGTCGGTCACAGCCGTGAACATCATGCCATTGTGGTGCAGGGTGAACCCGGTGTTGGGCTGACAGGGTGCGCTCAACGTCACCTCGACCATCGCGGCGGGCAAGGCGCGCGCCTGCATGCTGTAGTCGCAGGCAAAACTTGGCACGGCCTCTTCCTCTGGTAGCGCGTCGGTCAATGGCGCATCCTGAGCCACCACAAGCGTCACAGGGGCTGCGGGCAGGGCCACAGGCTCTGGCGCGGTCATCGGTGGCACCGCCTCTGCCGACGTCAGCTCGATCTGGGTGATTTCAACCGGCGTCTCGAGACCCGAGGTGGAGATCATCGCGGCGTTCTGCGCAGGGGCCTGCGCGCCCGCCTGCATGAAGTACCCGATCCCCAACGCACAGGCGAGCGTTCCGCCTGCGGTGATGTAACGTCTGGCCTTGGACATACCGTTCTCCCTGACACATCAATTGTCTCGGAAGCGGTAACGCTGAAAAATGGCCCCCGTATGGCAGGGAATAGGTGGCAATCGGGCGGGCGGCTAGGCCAGCCGCCCGTGACAATGCTTGAATTTCTTGCCCGATCCACAGGGGCAGGGGTCGTTGCGACCCGGATTGCCCCATGTCGCAGGGTCAGCTTCATCAAAGCCGGAGGCCGCGCTCTCGCTGACCTGCGCAGGCTCGCCGGTGTCCGCTGCCGCCATCATCGCCGCGCGCTGTTCCGCCATTTCCTGCATCAGCTGCTGTTGTTCGCCCTCGGTCATGGGACGGATCTGCGCCAGCTTTTGGGTCACATCCATGCGCAGGCTGTCGAGCATGTTTTCGAACAGTTGGAACGCCTCGTTCTTGTATTCATTCAGCGGATCGCGCTGCGCATAACCGCGAAAGCCGACAACGCTGCGCAGATGTTCCAGCGTCAAGAGATGCTCGCGCCACTTGCCGTCAATGGTTTGCAAGAGCACCTGCTTTTCGATCATCCGCATGCTCTCGGGGCCAAATTGCGCCGCCTTGGCCGCCATCATCTCATCGGCGGCCTTTTCCAGCCGCTCGACGATCTCTTCGTCGTCCACGCCTTCTTCGGCGGCCCAGTCGATAACGGGCAGATCCATGCTGAGTTTTTCGATCACCGCCGCATAGAGCCCGTGGGTATCCCACTGATCGGCATAGGTTTTGGGCGGCATGTACTGATCGACCAGATCGTCGATCACCTCGCCGCGCATATCCTTGATGATCTCGCTCAGATCGGCGGCCTTCATGATGTCCAGACGCTGCTTGAAGATCACCTTGCGCTGTTCGTTCATCACGTCGTCGAACTTCAGGAGTTGCTTGCGGATGTCAAAATTGCGCCCCTCAACCTTGGCCTGCGCGCGCTCCAGCGATTTGTTCACCCAAGGGTGAATGATCGCCTCGCCTTCCTTCATGCCCAGCGTCGCCAACACCTTTTCCAGCCGCTCGGATCCGAAAATCCGCATCAGATCATCCTCAAGGCTGAGGAAGAAGGCGGATTTGCCCGGATCGCCCTGACGGCCAGAGCGGCCGCGCAGCTGATTGTCGATGCGGCGGCTCTCGTGCCGCTCGGTCGCCAGAACAAAGAGCCCGCCAGCGGCCTTGACCGCCTCTTCATCGGTGGCATGTTCGGATTCGATCCGCGTGCGGATCTCTTCGGGGTCAGCCTCGGGATCGGCGGCGATGGCCTCCATGATCTTGAACTCGACATTACCGCCCAGCTTGATGTCGGTGCCGCGTCCGGCCATGTTGGTGGCGATCGTCACTGCCCCCAGCTTACCGGCATCTGCGACGATCTGCGCCTCTTTCTCATGCTGACGGGCGTTGAGCACGTTATGGGCAATCCCCGCCTCGGTCAGCAACTTGCTCAGATTCTCGGATTTCTCGATCGAGGTGGTGCCCACCAGTGTCGGCTGCCCCTTTTCAGAGGCCGTGCGAATGGCCTCGACAATCGCGTCGTACTTCTCGCGCGCGGTGCGGTACACCGCGTCATCCTTGTCGATCCGTGCGATGGGGCGGTTGGTCGGCACTTCGACCACACCAAGCCCGTAAATCTCGCCAAATTCCTCGGCCTCGGTCAGCGCGGTGCCGGTCATGCCCGACAGCCGCTCATAAAGGCGGAAATAGTTCTGGAATGTCACCTGCGCCAAGGTCACGTTCTCGGGCTGAATGTTGCAACCTTCCTTGGCCTCGATTGCCTGATGCAACCCGTCCGACAGACGCCGTCCGGCCATCATCCGCCCTGTGAATTCGTCGATCAGAACCACATCGCCGCCCCGGACGATGTAATCCTTGTCCTTGGTAAAGAGCTTGTGTGCGCGCAGCGCCTGATTGACGTGATGCACGATGGTCGTGCTCTCGGGATCATAGAGCGATTGCCCCTCGGGCAGCACGCCGCGCACGCTGAGCAGGTTTTCGAGAAACTCGTTGCCCTCGTCGGTAAAGGTGACGTTGCGGGTCTTTTCATCCAGCTTGTAGTGATCGTCCTGCAATTCCGGGATCAGAGTGTTGATCGACTGATAGAGCCCGCTGCGATCCTGACTTGGACCCGAGATGATCAAGGGCGTGCGCGCCTCGTCGATCAGGATACTGTCCACCTCGTCGACCACGGCGAAATTATGCCCGCGCTGGTTCATATCCTCGAGCGAGGATTTCATGTTGTCGCGCAGATAGTCAAAGCCAAGTTCGTTGTTGGTGGCATAGGTCACGTCGGCGGCATAGGCCGCCTTTTTCTCGGACTCGGGTTGCTGGGGATAGACCACACCGGTCGTCATGCCGAGCGCGGCAAACACCTTGCCCATCCATTCGGCATCGCGCTTTGCCAGATAGTCGTTGACCGTGACGATATGCACGCCCTTGCCCGACAGCGCGTTGAGATAGGCGGGAAAGGTCGCGACCAGCGTCTTGCCCTCGCCGGTCTTCATCTCGGCGATGTTCCCCTGATGCAGGAATATCCCGCCCTTGAGCTGAACATCGAACGCGCGCAGCCCCAAGGCCCGGCGCGCACCCTCGCGGCAATTGGCAAAGGCTTCTGGCAGGATCGCATCAAGGGTCTCTCCCCCGGCAATGCGGCTGCGGAATTCTGCGGTCTTGTCAATCAGCGCCTGATCGCTCAGCGCCTGATACTCGGGTTCCAGCGCGTTGATCTTTGCGATCAGCGGCCGTGTCGCCTTGATCTTGCGGTCATTCGGGGTGCCGAAGATCTTTTTGGCGACCGTTCCAATACCCAACATGTTCTATCCGTTCCGGTGTTTTGACTATCCGTGACAGGCAACCGCTTGCCCCTCTTGCCGCACCACCCTAAAACGGGCGCAAGACGGCGGTTCTGCCTTGGTCTCAAGGCGATGTAAGGGCCAGCCGGTTCAGTGTCAACGCTGCGCACCCGCGCACCCGCGCCCTGCGCACCACACCAAAGGATGATTTCATGCTCCGCACCCTGTTTTCCAACACCATACTGGTCACCGGACTGGCCCTCACGGCTCCCGCCATAGCCCAGGATACCCCCAGCCCCGAGACGGTGATGGCCACCGTTGGCGGCACCGACATCACCCTTGGGCATATGTTGGCGGTACGTGCGGCCCTGCCAGAGCAATTTGATCAGACGCCCCCCGATGCGTTGTTCAACGGGGTGCTCGAACAGCTCATCCAGCAGGAACTGTTGGTGCAGGCGCATGACGGCGAGATGTCCCGCGCCGCCGCTCTCCGGCTCGAGAACGAGCGCCGCGCAGTGCTGGCTGCCGATGTGGCCGAAGGTGTGGTCAACGCCGACATGACCGAAGAGCGCCTGCAAGCCGCCTATGACGCGCAATATGCGGGGCAAGAGGATCAGACCGAATACAAGGCCGCGCATATCCTTGTCGAGACCGAAGAAGAGGCGCAAAAGCTGGTGGCGGAGTTGGAAGGCGGCGCAAACTTCGCAGCACTCGCGCAAGAGCATTCCACCGGCCCTTCCGGCCCCTCGGGCGGCGATCTGGGCTGGTTCGGTGATGGCGTGATGGTGCCAGAGTTCTTTGCGGCGGTTGCAGCCCTTGAAGTCGGGGATGTTTCCGCGCCGTTGCAGACGCAATTCGGCTGGCATGTGATCCAACTCAACGAGACTCGCGTCAAGGAACGCCCGACGCTTGATGCGGTGCGCGAGGATTTGGCGAACACCCTGCGCCGAGACGCATTCAATGCCTTCATCACCGAACGCGAGGCCGCAACCGAGATTGTGCGCACCGACAGCAGCGCCATGGACCCGGCCGTGATCAACCAAACCGACTTGCTGGAGAACTGAGCCATGGGTGCCAAACCGCCGCTATCCCCGCTTGCCCCGGCGGGTTTTCCCGCGCTGCCGGTGATTGGCGGCGTCAGCTTTGCCACCACCGAGGCCGGGGTGCGCTATCAGAATCGCACCGATGTGCTCTTGGTCAGCTTGGCACCCGGCACTGCGATGGCGGGGACCTTTACCCGCTCTGCCACCCGCTCTGCGGCGGTGCTTGATTGTCAGGACAAGATCGGCGGCGATCCGACCCCCGGGGCCGCCATCGTGGTCAACTCGGGCAACGCCAATGCCTTTACCGGGCGGCGCGGAGCCGGGTCGGTACAGGCCATCACCGAGGCGGCGGCCAAGACGCTGGGCATGCCCGCCACCCGCGTCTTTTCCTCCTCGACCGGCGTGATCGGAGAACCGCTGCCGCATGAGCGCATCATCGACAAGCTCGATGATCTTGCCGCTGCCCTGTCACCCCATGCGATAGAGACGGCCGCCCGCGCCATCATGACCACCGATACCTTTCCCAAAGGTGCCTCAGAAACCGTGATGATTGACGGGCAGGCCGTGCATATCGCCGGCATCGCCAAGGGGTCTGGCATGATCGCCCCGGATATGGCGACGATGCTGGTCTATATCTTTACCGATGCCGCGATGGATCAGGACATCTTGCAGGACATGGTCAGCGCGCTTAATCGCACGACCTTTAACTGCATCACGGTCGATAGCGACACCTCAACCTCTGACACTCTCCTTGTGGCGGCCACCGGGGCTTCGGGCATCCGCGTGACCGAGAACAGCATGGGCTTCATGGAAGGGCTGCGCCGCGTCATGCTCGATCTGGCGCATCAGGTGGTACGCGATGGTGAAGGGGCGACGAAGTTTGTTGAAATTTCCGTCACCGGCGCCGCCTCGGACGCTGAGGCGCATATTCACGCCAAGGCCATCGCGAATTCGCCGCTGATCAAGACGGCCATCGCGGGCGAAGACCCCAATTGGGGGCGTGTTGTCATGGCCATAGGGAAATCCGGCGCACGGGCGGACCGCGATCTGCTGGCGATCTGGTTTGGTACCATGCAGGTGGCCAAGGACGGCTTTGTCAGCCCCAGCTATGACGAGGCCGCCGCCGCCACCTATATGAAGCAGCAAGACATCGTCATTCACGTCGATCTGGGCCTTGGCGGCGGAACGGCGCGCGTCTGGACCTGCGATCTCACGCATGGCTATATCGACATCAACGCGGATTACCGCTCGTGAAAACCGTTCTGGTGTCGGCGGTCGCCCTGATTGACGTGGATGGCCGCATCCTCTTGACCCAGAGACCGGACGGCAAATCCATGGCCGGTCTCTGGGAGTTTCCCGGCGGCAAGGTCGAACCGGGCGAGACGCCAGAGGTGGCGCTGATCCGCGAACTTGACGAGGAGTTGGGGATCAACACCTGGGCCAGTTGCCTGGCCCCTCTGACCTTTGCAAGCCATACCTATCCTGAGTTTCACCTGCTGATGCCGCTCTTTGCCTGTCGCAAATGGGAGGGAATCGTGCAGGGGCGCGAGGGTCAGGCGCTCAAATGGGTGCGCGCGGCGGACCTTCGGTCCTACCCCATGCCACCGGCCGATATTCCCCTGATACCCATCCTGCGGGACTGGCTGTGACGTGATTCGCACCGGAAACGGGTGTCATGAAATTTAAGCCGTCAACTATTTCTCTTGAAAACAAATAGTATTTCGGTCCAGCGCAAGAAAATGCACAATTTATGGAAATGTTAGTTTCTTTTTTACTAGATATGGAAATAATCAAAGTATCTTTACGGGATTGTTACATTCGGGGGAATGACATGCTGCGCACCGTTAAACTAGGCTCTTGCGTCTCAATTCAGGGAATATTCGTTCGGCTGCTGAGCAATGGCTTGATGCAGGTCAGAGTTGGGAACCGGCTCTATTCCGGGCACCCGGTCGCATCCCGCGCCGCCTGAACCACCATCGACAGACCAATGAAAAAGGGCAGCCCATTCGGCTGCCCTTTTCATTGGTTCATCCTGAACACCTGACTTACGCCAGTGTGCGCACCACTTCTTCGCGCTCAAAGATCTCGATGACATCATCGGGGCGAATATCGTCATAGTTCTCGAACGCCATACCGCATTCCTGACCGGACTGCACCTCGTTGACATCGTCCTTGAACCGCTTGAGCGTCTTGAGCGTGCCCTCATGGACCACGACATCGTCGCGCAAGAGACGTACACCGGCAGACCGCCGTGCAACGCCTTCGGTCACCAGACAGCCAGCCACGCGACCAATGCCAGTCACCTTGAAGACTTCCTTGATCTTGGCATAGCCGATGAACTTCTCGCGAATTTCATTGCCCAAGAGACCGCTTGCGGCGGCTTTCACATCGTCGACCAGATCGTAGATCACCGAGTAATACCGGATCTCCACACCCTTTTGGTTGGCGCTGTTGCGTGCCGGCGCATTGGCCCGCACGTTAAAGCCGAACACTGGCGCGCCTGACGCCTCGGCCAGCCCGATATCGGATTCGGTGATGGCGCCCACACCCGAATGAAGCACGCGCACGCGCACCTCGTCGTTGCCGATCTTCTCCATCGCCTGAACAATCGCTTCGGCAGAGCCTTGCACGTCCGCCTTGACGACGATCGGCATCTCCTTGACGTTCTCGTCTTCCTTGGCCTTGGCCAAAAGCTGCTCCAGCGTGGTGCCAGCCCCGGCAGCGGCGCGCTTTTCTTTCGACGCGCTCTCGCGGTATTCCGCGATCTCGCGCGCCTGCGCCTCGGTCTCGACCACGTTCAGGACGTCGCCCGCTTCGGGGGTGCCATTCAGACCCAGAACCTCGACCGGCACCGACGGACCCGCTTCCTTGATCCGCTCGCCCCGGTCGTTGATCAGCGCCCGCACCTTGCCATACTGCTCGCCCACGACAAAGATATCGCCCTGACGCAGCGTGCCCTTCTTGACCAGCACGGTTGCGACCGGACCGCGACCCACATCCAACTGCGCCTCGATCACCGCACCCTCAGCCGCCCGGTTCGGGTTGGCCTTGAGTTCGAGAATCTCCGCCTGAAGGGCGATCGCCTCCAACAGCTCATCCAGACCTTGTCCGGTGACGGCCGAAACCTCGACATCCTGAACATCGCCGGACATCTGTTCGACAATCACTTCATGCTGCAAGAGATCGGTCCGCACTTTCTGCGGATTGGCCTCGTATTTGTCGATCTTGTTGATCGCCACGATCATCGGCACCTTGGCCGCCTTGGCGTGGTTGATGGCCTCGATGGTTTGCGGCATCACCGCATCATCGGCCGCCACGACCAGAACCACGATATCCGTCACCTGCGCGCCACGGGCCCGCATGCTGGTAAAGGCCGCGTGACCGGGCGTGTCGAGGAAGGTGAGCATCGCGCCGCTGTCGGTCTTGACCTGATAGGCCCCGATATGCTGGGTGATCCCCCCGGCCTCGCCGGCGACAACCTTGGCATCGCGGATCGCATCCAGAAGCGACGTCTTGCCGTGGTCCACATGGCCCATGATGGTGACGACTGGCGGGCGCGAGATCATATCCTCGGGCTTGTCATCGACCTGATCAATCACATCCTCGACGTCCGAGTCGCTCACGCGCACCACACGGTGCCCGAATTCCTCGATGATCAACTCTGCGGTATCGGCATCAATCGACTGGTTCTGCGTGACCATCATGCCGCTTTGCATCAGCGCCTTGACAACATCGCCCACACGCTCGGCCATCCGGTTGGCGAGTTCCGAAACCATAATCACTTCGGGCAGTTGCACGTCGCGCACGATCTTTTCGCGCTCTTGCAAGCCGCCCATTGCCTTTTGCCGCGCGCGCTCTTGCTTGCGCTTCATCGCGGCCATGGATTTCTGGCGACCGCCTTCACCACCAGACAGGGCCTGATTGAGCGTCAGCTTGCCGGACCGGCGCGCATCATCCGTACCACGCGCCTTGCCCCGGCGGGATTGCTGATCGTCTTCCTCACGCTTGCGCGCAACAGGGGCCACCTTGGAGGCGGGCGCCCGAGACGGGGCCGCCGCAGGCACTGCATCCGGCTCTGCCGCCGATGCCGCCGCCTTGAGGGCGGCTTGCTCTGTCGCACGCTTCTGGCGTTCGTCTTCCTCGACCTTGGCGCGGGCCTTTTCCTCGGCCTCGCGCTGCTCGCGCTCTTTGGCCTCGGCCTCTTCACGGCGACGCATACGCTCTTCTTCGCGGGCCTTTTCATCGGCTTCGCGCTGTGCTGCATCCTCGGTCTCGCGCGCTCTGGCTGCGGCGAGCGCGCGCATGCGGCGCTCCAGCTCTGCATCAGAGATCCCGGCCGGGCGCTTGGACGCGCTGGTGATACCCGAAGACGTTCCAGCCCCGGCAGCGCCGGTCGCGGCGGCGGTGGGCTTGGGCACGACGACGCGCTTGCGCTTGGTTTCCACCACGACGTTCTTGGTCCGGCCATGGCTGAAGCTCTGCTTCACGTTCCCCGGCCGGGAACCCGCGCCACGCACACCCAATGGTTTCTTTCCGTCGTTGTCGCTCATAGTCTTCTACTTTCCTTTCCGGCGCGCTGTCTCGCCGTCCGAGACGCGCAGACCTTTCAGCCTTGCCGCCTCCTCTACAACACGTTGCAACAAACCTCCAGCACCCAGTGCCGCGTGGATTGTGGTTTGTCGACCAAAGGCCTGGCCCAGCTCATCCGCTGTCAGCCACCCGATGAATGAGCCGCCATGCGGCGTGCTCAGCTTTGATTTTCCGCGTTCAGAGCCATCGCTGGCCTGAATAAGAACACGCGCATCCTCGCGCATGAGCATGTCCTTGACCTTCTCATATCCCGACACCGCACGCCCACCCTTTCGGGCAAGGCTGATGAGGTCGATCACCCGCCGCGCCAAGAGGGCCTCGACCTTATCCGTCAGACCTTCGGGCACCTGCACCGGTTGCTTGGCGGCGCGGGCAAACAGACCCTTGGTTGCCGCCTTGTCCAAGGCCGCGCGATCCGCCGCAACCCAGATGCCACGCCCCGGCAGCTTTTCCGCCAGATCCGGGGCAATCTGCCCCTCGGGACCGATGACAAAGCGGATAAGCCCGTGTTTCGGCTGCACCTCGCCTGTGGCGATGCATTTACGCTCCGGACCGTCGCTCCGGTCTTTGGGTTCACCACCGCGCCCCATCCTGTGCTCCAAGGCCTGAAGGATCAGGCCTCGGCCTCCTCGTCATCGCCGTCGAGCTCGCTGTCGTCGGCATCGGTTTCGAGTTCGGTCGGATCGACCCAGCCCAGCATCACGCGGGCGGTCATCACCATATGTTGCGCCTCTTCGAGCGAGACGTCAAATTTCTCCAGAATACCCTCGTCCTTGACGCGCTCGCCCTTGACCGTGGTCCAGCCGCCAGCCAGTTCCCAATCGGCGCAGGTGGCGAAATCCTCAAGCGATTTCACATCGTCCTCGGCCAGTGCAAGCACCATCTGCGGGGTCAGACCCTCGAACGCAATCAGACTGTCCTCGACACCCAGTTCGCGCGCCTTGTCCAGCGCCGCCTTGGTCTGTGCCTCGATCACATCACGCGCCCGCGCCTGAAGCTCTGCCGCGGTGTCCTCGTCAACGCCGTCGATCACGAGCAGTTCGTCCACATCGACATAGGCCACCTCTTCGAGGTTGGTGAACCCCTCCGAGACCAGCAACTGTGCAAAGAACTCGTCCAGATCGAGCGTATCGACAAAGAGCTTGGTGCGCTCTTCGAATTCCTTCTGACGGCGCTCGCTATCCTCGGCCTCGGTCATGATGTCGATATCAAGCCCGGTCAACTGGCTGGCCAGACGCACGTTCTGACCACGACGCCCAATGGCAAGGCTTAGCTGCTCTTCCGGCACCACAACCTCAATACGCTGCGCATCCTCGTCGATCACCACCTTGCTGACCTCGGCCGGCTGGAGCGCGTTGACAAGGAAGGTCGCCTGATCCTCGTTCCACGGGATGATGTCGATTTTCTCGCCTTGCAATTCGTTGACAACCGCCTGAACCCGGCTGCCGCGCATACCGACGCAGGCGCCGACGGGATCAATCGAATTGTCATAGCTGATCACGGCAATCTTGGCCCGGCTGCCCGGATCGCGCGCCACGGCCTTGATCTCGATGATACCGTCGTAAATCTCGGGCACTTCCATCTTGAACAGTTCGGCCATGAACTGCGGATCGGTGCGGCTGAGGAAAATCTGCGGCCCGCGCTGTTCGCGGCGCACGTCCTTGATATAGCAGCGCACGCGGTCATTGGGGCGATAGGCTTCGCGGCCGATCTTTTCGTTGCGACGCAGGATCGCTTCACCCCGGCCCACATCGACGATGACGTTGCCATATTCCTCGCGCTTGACCACCCCGTTGATGATCGTGCCGACGCGGTCCTTGAACTCTTCGAACTGACGATCCCGCTCGGCCTCGCGCACCTTTTGCAGAATGACCTGCTTGGCGCTCTGTGCGGCGATCCGGCCCATCTCGACGGGCGGCACTTCTTCGACAAAGGTATCACCGACCTTGGGGTCTTCGAGATACAGCTTGGCCTGCTCGACCGTCATTTCGGCCTGATAGTTTTCCACCGCGTCATCCGCGACCACGGTCCGCACGCGGGTGAATTTGGCGCGGCCCGTCTTGCGGTCGATCTCCACCCGAATATCCATCTCGCTGCCGTAGCGGCTCTTGGCGGCGCGGGCGAGGCTCTCTTCCATCGCTTCGACCACCAGTGCCGGGTCGATCATCTTTTCGCGCGCGACCGCTTCTGCGGTCTGCAACAGCTCCAGCTGGTTGGCGGATGTGATTGCCATGGTGTCAGTCCTCCTCAGAACCGTTCTCGGTTTCGATCTCGTCAAATTGCTCTTCGTTGATCACGCCCGCCGCCTTGCGCTGCCGCAGCATTTCCTTGATCAACTCATCCGTCAGAACCAGCTTGGCATCAGACAGCCAGTCAAATTCCAGTCCGATCGTGCCTTCCTCGACATTGATCAGCACCTCGGTGCCCTCAACGCCCGCCAGCACACCCTTGAAGCGGCGGCGTCCGTCGATCAACTCGGTCGTCTCGATCTTGGCCTCATAGCCCTCAAAGGCCTCGAAATCCTTGAGCCGCGTCAGAGGCCGGTCAATGCCGGGGCTCGACACTTCCAGCGTGTAGGCCTCGACCAGAGGATCCTCGACATCCAGCACCGCGCTCACGGCCGTGCTGATCAAAGCGCAGTCATCCACCTCGATGCCGCCATCAGGCTTGTCCGCCATGATCTGGAGGGTATGGTACTGCCCGCCCATCAACCGCACGCGCACCAACTCATACCCGAGATCCTCGATCACGGGGGTGATGATCTCTGCCATCCGGCGATCAATCGCTGCTTTTGCAATCAGGTCGTTCGTCATCTTTCCCAAGCACAAAAAAACGGGCGCGCGGCCCGTTACACTCTCCGGTGGTGCATTCGAGTGGACCCGAAAGCGCCGCTGTTGAGGGGCATATACGCCCCTCTCCCTGAGTCTGCAAGGGGGATTCCGCCTCAGCCGAATCTGTCCCGCCACGCCGGCAACGCATCGCCCGCAACCGACCGCGCCGCATACACCGCCCGCGCAATCGCCCGCGCCATGACGCAAGCCGCCACATGACCCAGCATCACCTGTCCGCCCAGATCGGGTGCAGGCCGGGCGCCCATGGCTGCGGCAAAAATCAAGTCCCCATCCATCAAGGTATGCGAGGGCACCAACGCCCGCGCAAACCCGTCCTGCGCCGCCGTGGCCAAACGGGTGCATTGCGCCTGAGTGAGCGTGGCATCGGTGGCGATGATCCCGATGGTCGTATTGCCATGCTGCGCCAGCTTGGTGGGTGCCAGCACCGGATCGGGATAGGTCCGCGCCACCTCGCGCCCGCCAAATTCTGCATTCCGCTCGAACGGGGCCGCCCAGAACTCTGGCCCGTCGCCCACCGTGGCCGAGCCCAGCGCATTGACCGCCACGAGCGCGCCCACCGTCACGCCCCCCGGCAACGTCACCGAGGCCGACCCAAGCCCGCCGCGCAGATTGGCCGTGGTCGCCCCCGTCCCTGCCCCGACGCTGCCGATCTCAAACTCTTCTGCCGCCGCCGCCAACGCCGCCCGGCCCAGAGCTTTATAGGGGTTCTCGCGCCACGCCTTGTCCCCGCCGTTCAAGAGATCAAAGAGAATCGCCCCCGGCACAATCGGTACCCGCACATCGCCCACGGCAAACCCGCGCCCCATATCGCGCAGCCCGTCCGCCACGCCGGATGCGGCATCCAAACCAAAGGCCGATCCGCCAGACAACACCAGCGCATCCACCTGTTCAACCACCCGGTCGGGGGCCAGCAAATCGGTCTCCCGCGTGCCCGGCGCGCCGCCCATGACATGCACGCCCGCAGTAAAGGGCGCATCGCCCACCAGCACCGTCACGCCAGAGCGCAGCCGCATATCCTGCGCATGGCCCACCCGCAGCCCCGCCACATCGGTGATCAGATTTCGCGCAGCGATTTTCGTCCCCATGCCGCAATCCCTCTATCCTTGTCGCAAACCCGCTTGCCAGACCGCATCCAATCGGCAAGAACGCCTCAGGCCCGGGCGATGGCGTCGCCCCCTCTTGGCCTTTCCCCACAGTCCTGAACGCCGGGACCTTCTTTTGCAAGGAGGGTCACTATGACTGCACGTCCTGAATTCTATCGTTTCCACAATGGTGAAAAGGCGCCGCTGGCCTTTGCCACCGAAGAGTATGAGGCCCGGATCAAGGGGCTGCGCGCCATCATGGCCGAGACCGGCACCGCCGCCGTCGTCCTCACCTCGATGCATAACATCGCCTATTACTCAGGCTTTCTCTACTGCTCCTTTGGCCGTCCCTATGGTCTCGTTGTCACGGACACCGCGTGCGTCACCATCTCGGCCGGCATCGACGCCGGTCAACCGTGGCGGCGCTCGTTTTGCGACAACATCACCTATACTGACTGGCAGCGCGACAATTACTGGCGCGCGATTCTATCGGTGACGGGCGAGGGGTGTGTCCTGGGTTATGAGGGTGATCACCTGACGCTCCTGCAGCGCGACAAGCTGGAGCATTTCCTCAAGCCCAGCGCCCTCAAGGATCTCGCCCCCGCCACCATGCGCCAGCGCATGCGTAAATCGGCGGCAGAGATTTCCCTCATCCGCTCCTGCGCACAGGTGGCCGATGTGGGCGGCTATGCCATCCGCGATGCGGTCAAGATCGGCGCGCGCGAGATTGACGTGGCCATGGCGGGCCGTGACGCGATGGAGGCAGAGATTGCCAAACGCTTCCCGGACGCCGAATACCGCGACACGTGGGTCTGGTTCCAATCGGGGCTCAACACCGACGGCGCGCACAACCCCGTGACCGCCCGCGCGATTGAACGCGGCGATATCCTGTCGCTCAACACCTTTCCGATGGTGTCAGGCTATTACGTGGCGCTCGAGCGCACCATGTTCGCAGGCGAGGTGGACAATGCCAGCCTGAAAATCTGGCAGGCCAATGTCGCCGCCCATGAATATGGCATGTCGCTTCTGAAACCCGGCGTGAGCTGCGCCGAAGTCACGCACAAGATCAACACCTTCCTCGAAGAACGCCAATTGCTGCAATACCGCACCTTTGGCTATGGTCACAGCTTTGGCATTCTCAGCCATTACTATGGCCGCGAGGCGGGTCTTGAGTTGCGCGAGGATATCGACACGGTGCTCGAACCGGGCATGGTCATCTCGATGGAACCGATGCTGACACTGGCCGCCGACCAGCCCGGTGCCGGGGGCTACCGCGAGCATGACATTCTGGTCGTCACCGAGGACGGCAACGAGAATATCACCGGCTACCCCTATGGCCCCGATTTCAACGTGGTGGGCTGATCGGAAAACGGCGCGGCGGGGACTACCCCGCCGTGTCTGCACGCGACGCTGCCAACCGCTGAAAGAATTTCAGCGCCTCTCTCCCGGCGGAAAACCGTTCCACCGCGCCACCGCGCACCTCGGCAATGCTCCAGACCCAGCTCTTCGCGGGATCGTCGAGCATGGACCACTCGGGAAACATCCGCGCGTCAACCTCATGGGTCAACAAGCGCACCGGATTGACATGGCGGTCATCCTGAATGATGCGCTCATAGGTCGCCTCAACCTTGGATTTCGGCCCTTCCAGAAGTTGCAGATACATGTCGCCGCGCACGATCAGCGCCCCGGTGACATCATCGCGCGCATTGCACCGCCGCGCATCGAGCAAAATCCCCGCCAGCATTGCATCGTCAAAGCCAAAGGGCTGCGAGGCATAGATCATCTGTGTTAGCGGCATGGCGTGGCTCCTCACTGCGTCACGATAGGCGACGCAGATCGCGCCGTCGATAGGACAATACCATCAAGACCCAGCGCAAATGCCAATCGTCTGCGGCCCGGAACCGGGTCCGCACACCCATGGATCGTTCACATCAAGGCTTGTGCCACCTGAATACGAAACCGCCAGACCCGGATCAACCCACCCACAGGTATACGCCATACGATAGCATAGCCTGAAGCGCCGCCCTTAGGGTGTGTGACTCTCATCAATCTCAGGTCATCGCCTCGCAGGTGGGTTTGCACCCAACCTACCGAGACAACCCACCATGCAGCGTCGGTTGATCGAGGCTGGCAAACCCGAAATGCCGCAGCCAGCGCAGGTCTGAATCAAAGAACGCCCGCAGATCGGGAATCCCGTATTTCAGCATGGCAATCCGGTCGATCCCCATGCCAAAGGCAAAACCCTGCCAGACATTCGGATCAATATGCCCGGCCTGCAGTACCTTGGGATGGACCATGCCTGACCCGAGAATCTCCAGCCAATCATTGCCCTCGCCAATCTTGAGCGTGCCGCCTTCCCAGGAACAGCGGATATCCACCTCGGCCGACGGCTCAGTGAACGGGAAATGCGACGCGCGAAAGCGCAGCTCGACATCATCCACCTCAAAAAACGCCTTGACGAACTCTTCCAGCACCCATTTGAGATTGGCCATGCTGATGTCTTTGTCGATCGCCAGCCCCTCGACCTGATGAAACATCGGCGTGTGGGTCTGATCGTAATCCGCGCGATACACCCGCCCCGGCGCGATGATCCGGATAGGCGCGCCTTCGGCCTGCATGGTGCGGATCTGCACCGGGCTGGTATGCGTGCGCAAAACATGCGGCGGGCGCTCATCACCCTCTGCGCGATGCGTGTAAAACGTATCCATCTCGGCCCGCGCCGGATGGTGGCCGGGAATGTTCAACGCGTCAAAGTTGAACCAATCGGATTCGATCTGCGGCCCCTCGGCCACGGCAAACCCCATATCGGCAAAAATCGCGGTCACTTCCTCGGTGACCTGACTGACCGGATGGATCGTGCCCATCCGCCGCCCCCGCGCAGGCAGCGTCACATCCAGCCACTCCCCCCGCAGCCGTTCGTCCAATGCGGCATCGCCCAGCGCCTGTTTCTTGGCGGCCAGCGCGCTGGTGATCTCGTCTTTGAGCGCATTCAGACGCGGCCCGGCCTCTTGCCGCTCGTCAGGGCTCATCCGGCCCAATTCGCGCATCGCGAGGCTGATTTCGCCCTTCTTCCCCACGGCCTGCAGGCGCAGGTCCTCTAGCGTGGCCTCGTCACCGGCATTGGCAACCGCCGTCAGATATTTTTCCCGCAGATCACTCATCGCATCCATCCCGCTGGTCTCTCCGGCGAGTTACCGCGCATCGGCGCGGCGTGCAAGCGATTGCACCGCTCAGCCCCGGTCGATCCGCGCCTGATAGCAATTGTTGCGGGCAGACCGGACGTGAATATAGGCCACCTCGTCCCGCTCGAACACTGTCTCTGCATACTCTGCGATCTCTGTTGCAGCCACGACGCGGCCAGTGCCGTAAACGATGCGATCCTGCACAGTGTAGCCTTTGAGCAGATAGTCAGGGCTGTCGCGCAAGACCTCGGGAATCGCCCCGCCCTCATGGCCATCATGCCGCGCGCAGGCATCGGCACAGAGGAAAATCGGCCCGGTTTCGGCATAGGGATGCAGCCCGGCAAAGGGGCGATAGGCGAGGATCAGCATCTCCGCCCCCTCGGGTATGAAGCGCAGACAATGGCGGCACGGATTGCCAGTGCCGTGCGCCACATGCTGCTCTGGCGGGGTTCCATAGGCATCGGGCGCGCCGGCCTGCAAGGCGCGGACAATCTCGGTGGGAAGGGGCGATATGAGGATCATTGCGGATCTCCGGGTTATGTTTACCGAAACCCTGCCCGCAGTTGCCCGAGAACTCGACCCGATTCCTGCGCAAACCTGCCTCAGTCCTTGGGGGTCTTGGCCTGGCCCTCGCGGACCATCACCTCCAACTGGGTCAACCGCGCCAAAACCTCGTCACGGTAATTGTCGGTTTTTGCCACATCCTCGGCGTGATGCGCATCCTGCATCGAATTCACGATCAGACCGACCAAGAGGTTCACCACCGCAAAGGTCGTGACCATGATGAAGGGCACGAAGAACGCCCAGGCATAGGGAAACTGCTCCATCACCGGGCGCACGATCCCCATCGACCACGATTCCAGCGTCATGATCTGAAAGAGCGAATAGGCAGAGCGCCCCATATCGCCAAACCAGTCCGGATAGGCCGCGCCAAAGAGCTTGGTCGCCATCACCGACCCGATATAAAAGAGCATCCCCATCAGCAGGAATACCGATCCCATCCCCGGCAGGGCCGTCACCAGCCCTTCGACCACCCGGCGCAGCGACGGCGCGACCGAGACCACGCGCAACAGACGCAAGATCCGCAACGCCCGCAGCACCGAGAGCCCCTGCGTGGCCGGAATCAGCGAAATCCCCACGATCACGAAATCAAAGAGATTCCAGCCGTTCCGGAAAAACCCTCCAAGTCCCCGCGCAAAGAGCTTGGCGGCGATTTCGACCACAAAGACCGCAAGACACAGCTTGTCGAGCAAGAGGATCAACGCGCCCGCCTGCGCCATGATCGGATCAGAGGTTTCCATGCCCAAAATCACAGCATTGAACAGGATCACGCCCAGAATGGCGTTCTGAAACAACGACGTGTCAAGAAATGCGCCGACGCGGCTGCGAAATGTCATGGGGCTGCCTATCAAATCCTGTGAGTGACCAATGCCCCTCATATGGGCGCATCGCACCTGCGCTGCAAGCGGGGTCGCCTCAGCTTTCGCTGCGTGCCAGCATCCGGCCCAGCGGACGGCCGCCAAGGATATGCAGGTGGTAATGTGGCACCTCCTGCACGCCATGGTCGCCAGCATTGGTAATGGCGCGAAATCCTTGCCCACCCTCGCCCAGATGCACGCCCGTCATGCGGCACACCTCGGCCACGGCACGGTTGAAATCGACGATCTCGGCATCGCTCGCCTCGGCGGCGAAATGGTCATAGCTCGCATAGGCCCCCTTGGGGATCACCAGCACATGCACGGGCGCCTGTGGCTGAATATCGTGAAACGCCAGCGTATGCGCGGTCTCCAGCACTGTCTTGTTGGGGATTTCGCCCCGCAGGATACGGGCAAAGATATTCTGGGCATCATAGGCAAAGGGCATGGCGCGTCCTCAATCTGCAAACAGGTGGTCGGGTTCAGCGATTTCCTGCGCTTTTTCGCGCGGAATATTAAGGAACCGCGCCAAGAGATCGGCGCGATAGCCCCGGTCATCCGATTGCCTCAGGATCATGTGATTCTCAAACTCGGCATCGCGAATCCGGTCGCTCTCATAGGTCATGTCACCCCGGATCGTCGGCAACAGCCGCTCCAAGGTCTCGTGCGGGGTCTGCTCTCCGGCCAGCCCCACGCGCATGGCATGTCCTGTCAGATACTCATCGGTGAAATGGCATTGCACTTCCAAGAGCTTGGTCACCGCCCGGTCCCCACAGAAATCCTGCAAGAGATCAATGCTGCCGGGGTCCATGCAGACCAAGAGGCGGTCGGTTTCATAATAATCGAACAGCATCCGCATCAGCGCCCGCCTGTGCCGCGTCCGCTTGGCCAGCGTCGCCTGAAGCCCGCCCAGATCAGGCAGGGCGGTGCCCTCTTCGTTAAAGAGATACTCGATCGCGGGCACATTCGTCACTTGCCGGATACGCTCCAGCAATCGCTTGGCGACATGCCATTTCTTGCACACGACGATCATCAATTCGCGCTCGCGGCCCAGCGTGCTCTCGGTTTCCCAGAAGCGCTGTGCAAACCGCCGCCCCTCACGTCCGCGTGCAGTCAGGAATTGAAACAGGCTGCGCCCTTCGTTCGAAATCTGGAACTGCGTCACCTCATCCGAATAGAGCGTGCCCAATCGCCGCTTCAGCTCCAGCGCCTCGGGGCTGATCTTGCGGGCAAAGAGATAATCCTGACTGAGCAAGAGATCGTAATGGTCATTATAGAACGTCACCGGCATCCCATAATCGGTGAACATGAGAAACGTCAGCGTGCGTGTCTCGATCTCGGCATCCGGCACAAGATGCCGCACCAGTGTCTGAAAGAATGTCTCGTCCGGAATCCAAGTGGTGCGGAAAAACCGCATCACGTCGCGCCGCTTGCGGGTGAATTCGAGGATCCATTCCACCGTGCGCCGCCGCAGACACCACCACTGGCTGCCGATCTGGATCTGGATGTCATGCGGTATCGGTCGGGTCAGGCCCAGTTTGCGCTGCACATTATAAGAGGCATAGAACCGCTTCGGCTGCGTGCGCTCGTTAAAGAAGTGGCGATAGATCAGCCGCTCTTCCTTCATCCCGGTCTTGATCCAGTCACTGTCGAAGTAATCGAAGCTCTCGACATAATCGACATCACGGTTGTCCAGAAACTGATGCGCGAACCGCGCCGATTTGATCGGCGCGCAATCGCCCGAGAGCATGTAGAAATGCGTGGCGCGCGGAAAGTCCTCTGCCGCCGCCTCCACAGCGTAAAGTGTGGCTTGCACCAGCGACCAGGCACCCCACCCGCATTTGATCCGCTTTTTCGCAAAGGTCACATTGGGATTATCCGTCAACGCCGCCTTGATCCGGGCAAATGCCTCGGGCTTGGCGCGGGCGTCGAAATGGATCGCCATGTAATCGCCCGCCGCCGTCAGCATCTCTGCCTGACGGATGATCGCCTCAGGGTCTTTGTGACACAGTAGAATGAACGCGATTTTTGCCATTGCGGAAACGGTTTAACCCTCGATTTACCGACTGGTTATAGCAATAGACGTGAACAGCGCCTGAATAAACAGACTTTCTTTGGTTTTTTGAACAGGTTAGACATGATGAAGCCCGCATTAAGTGGGAAAGTGATGGCGGAGGCAGTGATCATGGGATTTCCCGGCACCTGGATGACCGAGAGCGAGAGCGTGGTCTACCGCGTGGTGCCGAAATGCGCCTGCTCGACCATCGGCCAGATTCTCTATTACTCCGACCACGGCGTGTTTTTCGAGGGGGACATCCACGACGCCACCACAGGTCTGCACAAATGGGCGCGCGAAGACAGTCAGAAACTGATCAACGCCAATGTGAAAACCCACACGTCCTATGCTTTTTCCTGCGTGCGCAATCCCTATACCCGCATCCTGTCCTCGTTCTTTGACAAGATCTGCGGCATCCAGCGCAACGGCAGCCGCTATCGCGGCAAACTGGTCCCGACCATCATCCAGAAATACGGGATCGAGGTTGGGGGCGACGACGGCAAGCAAGACTTCGACCAGATCCAGAGCTTTCGACGATTCCTGCTCTTTGCCCGCGACACCATCCGCTGGAAACGCCCGATGGAGCCGGATATTCATTGGTCCGCCATGTCGGGCCATGTCTCGACCTTCATCGTCAATGGCGGCCGCTACGACAAAATCTTCTGGACCGAGAAATTCGATGACGGCATGGGCGAGGTGCTGAACGCCATCAACACCAAGCACAAGATCGACCTCAAGACGATTCCCCGCTTCAACGAGTCCGAAGGCCACGGCCCCAAACGCGCCCACCCGGTCGAGGCCTATTTCGACGACCTGTCGATGCATCTGATCTACGAGATATACAAACGCGATTTCGACCTCTTCAAATACGATTTCGAGAATCCCGCCAACAAAATGCCCGTGGCTGAAATCGACTTGGAAGAGGTCCACGCCAAACTGGGCGACTGACCCGCACCCACGATACCGCCCCACCACAAGGGGTTGCATTCCGGGAAAACTGGCGTATACGGCACGCCAGACATGCGCGTGATGCCCGCTCAGGCAAGAATCACCTCGTTCGGCGAGGGTCCCGGTTGGGTATGACGTGCGTTTACACATATCGAACCTTGAAAGGGTCCACGTCACATGGCCAATACGCCGCAGTCCAAAAAACGCGCCAAGCAGAACGAAAAGCGTTTCGCTGTCAACAAATCACGCCGCTCGCGGATCCGTACGTTCATCCGCAAGGTTGAAGAAGCAATTGCCTCCGGTGATCAAGAAGCAGCCGTGACGGCATTGCGCAATGCCCAGCCCGAACTGATGCGCGGCGTCACCAAAGGTGTTGTGCACAAGAACACCGCATCGCGCAAAATTTCCCGCCTCTCGGCCCGCGTTAAGTCGCTCAGCTAAGGCTTTCGTCCAAGTCTTTGAAGATAAAGGCACTGCGGCCCGCGGTGCCTTTTTTCGTGACTGGCGTTCAAAACACACCAAGAGATTCTTTTCAGTCAAAGCCCCTGTCAAGCGCATTGAGTAGTTGCCGCCGCGCCTCCGAGGTTGCTAGTTTCAGACCTGCGATTCACGCTTGGGGGGACAGGCCGCATCGGTACTAGGCACAGGGGGAAATCCCGGCCCAGGCACCGCGACTGAGCATCTGCTGCTCTGGTTTTGTCCATTGCGATGGTATTTTGGGTCAGAGACCGCGTGGCTTTGGGACGGGCTGCGCACGCGTACTCACTGATTCTGAAATGCACGCTTATTGATGAGAGGTCATTCGACCGTTGCTCTTTGCAACGGTATTGGTGATCTTTTGTCACCCCGAACTTGTGTCGCATGGGATCGGATCTGTGTTTGCCGATCTTGGTGAAACAGTATGGCAGCGTCGTTGAACGGGGACAGAATGACACAAGAACAATGGGGCCAGTTGAAGCAGAAACTTCAGCAATCCGTCGGACAGAGCAATTTCAAGAACTGGATCGAACCACTGGAATTTGCTCGGGTAGATGATGGTGTCGCGACCTTTCACGTCCCCACCAGTTTTCTCGGCAACTATGTCTCGCAGCATTTTGGCGATCTGATCCTGTATCAGATGACCACACTCGCGCCGCATGTCCGGCGTGTGCAATTCCGGGTCGCGGCCAATAGTGCCAACCGCCCCTCCAAACCCGCGGCTGCCGCGGCACCGGAGCCACAGATCGACAGCATCGTGCCCTCCGCGCCGCTGGACGAGCGGTTCACCTTTGACAGCTTCGTCGTCGGCAAACCCAACGAGCTGGCCCATGCCGCCGCGCGCCGGGTGGCCGAATGTGGCCCCGTCACCTTTAATCCGCTGTTTCTCTATGGCGGCGTCGGTCTGGGCAAAACCCACCTCATGCACGCCATCGCATGGGAGCTGAAAACCACCCGCCCCGATCTCAACGTGGTCTATCTCTCGGCGGAACAGTTCATGTATCGCTTTGTGCAGGCCCTGCGCGACCGCAAGATGATGGATTTCAAATCGGTTTTCCGCTCGGTCGATGTGTTGATGGTGGACGATGTTCAATTCATCGCCGGCAAAGACAGCACCCAAGAGGAATTCTTTCACACCTTCAACGCCCTTGTGGATCAGAACAAGCAGATCGTGATCTCCGCCGACCGCGCCCCCGGCGAGATTGCAAATCTTGAGGAACGCATCAAATCGCGCCTGCAATGCGGCCTCGTGGTCGATCTGCACCCGACCGATTACGAATTGCGCCTAGGCATCCTGCAATCCAAGGTCGACCGCTTTCGCGCGCAATATCCGGACCTCACCCTGCATGACGGCGTGCTCGAATTCCTCGCCCACCGGATCACCACCAATGTCCGCGTGCTCGAAGGTGCCATGACCCGGCTCTTTGCCTTCGCCTCACTGGTGCGCAAACCGATCACGCTGGAACTGACGCAGGATTGTCTGGCCGATGTGCTCCGCGCCTCCGAACGCAAGGTCTCGATCGAGGAAATTCAGCGCAAGGTCTCGGATCATTACAACATCCGCCTCAGCGACATGATCGGCCCCAAGCGCACCCGCTGCTATGCGCGGCCCCGGCAAGTGGCGATGTATCTGTGCAAACAGATGACCTCGCGCTCGCTCCCGGAAATCGGCCGTCGCTTTGGCGGACGCGATCACACAACCATCATGCACGGCGTCCGCCGGATCGAGGAACTCAGCCTTCAAGACGGGCAAATCGCAGAAGACCTGGAGCTTCTGCGCCGCACACTCGAGGGCTGAGGGGCACTGGCCCTTGACGCTGTCGGTTTTCCAGCCGAAAACACCAAGAAAACACTTGAGGTGCGGGGTAGAGTTGCTACCTTGCCCCTCCCGGCGTTGAACCGGCACCTGACAGGAGCGAGGGAATGAAACTCAGCATCGAACGCGGCGCATTGCTCAAGGCCGTGTCCCAGGCCCAATCTGTGGTCGAACGGCGCAACACCATTCCAATCCTCGCCAATGTCCTGATCGAGGCCGAGGGCAACAGCGTGCAGTTCCGCGCCACCGATCTTGACATCGAAGTGGTGGACAAGGCCCCGGCCCAGGTCGAGCGCGCCGGTGCCACCACAGTATCGGCGGTCATGCTGCATGAAATCGTGCGCAAACTGCCCGATGGATCGCTCGTCACGCTCAGCGACGATGGCACCTCGGGTCGCCTCACCGTGCAGGCTGGTCGCTCCAATTTCAATCTGGCCACCTTGCCGAAGGAAGATTTCCCGGTGATGGCCTCCTCGGAATACGCGAGCAATTTCTCGGCCCCGGCACCAGTGCTGCGCCGCCTTTTCGACAAATCGAAATTCGCCATTTCCACCGAGGAAACCCGCTATTACCTCAACGGCGTCTACCTGCATGTCTCTGATGCCGATGGCGGCAAGGTTCTGCGCTGTGTCGCCACCGATGGCCACCGCCTCGCGCGCATTGACGCAGACCTGCCCGACGGGGCGTTGGACATGCCCGGTGTGATCGTCCCACGCAAGACGGTGGGCGAATTGCGCAAGCTCTTGGAAGACGATGACATGAAGATCGCGGTCTCGGTCTCGGAAACCAAGATCCGCTTTGCCACCCCCGACATCACCCTCACCTCCAAGGTGATCGACGGGACTTTCCCCGACTACACCCGCGTCATCCCGCAGGGCAACACCCGCCGGATGGAAGTAGACGCCGCAGAGTTTGCGCAAGCCGTCGACCGTGTCGCAACTGTGAGTTCCGAGCGCTCGCGCGCCGTGAAGCTCTCACTTGACGAAGACCGCCTGATTCTCTCGGTCAATGCCCCCGACAGCGGTGCTGCCGAAGAGGAATTGGCCGTGGCCTATGGCGACGAGCGGCTGGAGATTGGCTTCAACGCCAAGTACCTCTTGGAAATCGCAAGTCAGGTGGATCGCGAGAACGCCGTGTTTCTCTTCAACTCTTCCGGCGACCCAACCCTGATGCGCGAAGGCAATGACACGACGGCGGTCTATGTCGTCATGCCGATGCGGGTGTGACGCCTGTCGGAGCCTCCGGCGTGGATATTTTTGGCAAGAAGAAAGGGCAGTGAATGCCCGGACTCTCTCTGTCGGAATTGACCCTCTCGCATTTCCGCTCGCATAAATCCGGGCGGCTTTCGCTTGACGCGCGGCCCGTGGCGATTCACGGGCCGAATGGCGCAGGCAAGACCAATCTGATCGAGGCAGTCTCGCTTTTGTCGCCCGGTCGTGGCCTGAGGCGCGCGGCGGCGCAGGACATGGCGCGGCGACCCGAGGCGTTGGGATGGAAGATCACGACGATCCTGCACTCCTTGCATCAGGTCCACGAGGTCGAGACCTTTGCCGACGGCAGCGCCGCCCGTCAGCTCCGCATCGACGGCAAGACCGCGACGCAGATTGCCCTCGGGCGTATCGCGCGTGTGCTCTGGCTTGTCCCTGCCATGGACCGTCTCTGGATCGAAGGCGCGGAGGGCCGCCGCCGCTTTCTCGATCGCATGACCATGAGCTTTGTTCCCGCCCATGCCGAGGCCACGCTCGCCTATGACAAGGCGATGCGCGAACGCAACCGCCTGCTCAAGGATCAGGTCCGCGATGCACAGTGGTACCTCGCCCTTGAACGGCAGATGGCCGACGCGGGTGCCGAAATCCACGCCAACCGCCAGCACGCCCTAGCGCTGATCGCAGGCGCGCAGATGCAGGCCGAAACCGCCTTTCCCACCGCCGAGCTTGAGCTGACCCAAACCGAAGGCGAGATGCCCGAGACCGCCGATGACCTGCGTCAGGCGCTGGCCGAGAGCCGCTTTCGCGACCTTGTGGCCGGGCGCACCCTCATCGGTCCGCACCGCGCCGATCTCTACGGCGTCTATGCCGCCAAGGGCGTGCCCGCCGCCGACTGCTCTACCGGCGAGCAAAAGGCGCTCTTGGTCTCGCTCATCCTCGCGAATGCCCGCGCCCTTGCGCGCGATTTCGGCGCGCCGCCGCTCTTGTTGCTGGATGAGGTCGCAGCCCATCTTGACGCCACCCGCCGTGCTGCGCTCTATGACGAAATCTGCGCCCTCGGCGCTCAGGCATGGATGACCGGTACAGGACCAGAGCTATTCTCCGAACTGGGCGACCGCGCGCAACATATCCACGTCACCGACACCGCTGGCATCAGCCAGATCACACCAGAGGCCCCATGACCCCGCAACGTGTCACTCTCATCACCCTAGGCGTCGAGGATCTCGACCGGTCGCGTGCCTTCTATGAAACACTTGGCTGGACCCCGGCAGAGGCGCTTCCAGAGGTGGTATTCTACCAGATGAACGGTTTGGTCCTTGGTCTCTTTGGCAAGGCGCATCTCGCCGCTGACCAGGGCCGCCCGGATGCCGACCTCGGCACTGGCGCAATCACGCTGGCACAGAACTTTGCAACCGAGCCAGAGGTGGACGCCGCCTTTGCCAGCGCTCTCGCCGCCGGAGCCACCGCGCTCAAACATCCTGAAAAGGTATTCTGGGGCGGCTACTCCGGCTATTATGCCGATCCCGACGGTCATGTCTGGGAACTGGCGATGAACCCTTTTTGGCCGCTCGCCGAGGATGGCAGCCTGACCTTGCCAAAGACCCCATGACCATCGCCCCTTTCGATCTGATGCTCTACGCCGCGGCCATGGCGGGCCTCTGGGCTGTGCCCGGCCCGGTCTGGGTGGCACTCACGGCACGCGCCCTCTCGGGCGGTATGCGCGCAGCATGGCCATTGGCCGTGGGCGTGGCCTTGGGCGATCTGATCTGGCCACTCTGCGCCATCCTCGGCCTTGCCTGGGTGCTGTCGCTCTATGGCGACGCGCTCTCGATGCTGCGCTGGATCGCGGCGGGCGTGTTCATCGTGATGGGCCTGCTATTGATCCGCGCGCCCGCACGCACGCCCGGCACCGACAGCCGCATGACCCGCCCCGGCATCTGGGCGGGCTTTTCCGTGGGCGTCGCTGCGGTGGTCGGCAATCCCAAGGCGATCCTCTTCTACATGGGCTTTCTGCCGGGCTTCTTCGACCTCTCCTCGGTGACAGTCCCAGACATCGCTGCAATCCTCGCGGTGTCTGCCATCGTGCCGATGCTGGGCAACCTTGCGCTGGCGCTTTTTCTCGACCGCGCCCGGCGTCTCTTGCAGAGCCCCAAGGCCATCGCGCGGATGAATTTCGGCTCCGGTTTGCTGCTGATTTTGGTGGGCCTCGTCATCCCCTTTACCTGACGGACCGGAACCGCAAAATATGGGGGAATGACGTGACATTCCCCCCCATAGCTCGTATAAAATCATAAAACTTCCGAAGGAAAAACCGCATGTCCGAAGCAGCCGCTGCACCCGAAGAGTATGGCGCCGATTCCATCAAGGTTCTCAAAGGGTTAGAGGCAGTCCGCAAGCGTCCCGGCATGTATATCGGTGATACCGATGATGGCTCGGGCCTGCACCATATGGTCTACGAGGTCGTGGACAACGGCATTGACGAGGCATTGGCCGGTCATGCCGATGCCGTCAACGTCACAATCCACGCGGATTCCAGCGTATCGGTGAGCGATAATGGCCGCGGCATCCCCGTCGATATGCACGAGGGCGAAGGCGTTTCCGCCGCAGAGGTCATCATGACCCAACTGCACGCAGGTGGCAAATTCGACAGCAATTCCTACAAGGTCTCGGGCGGTCTGCACGGCGTCGGCGTCTCGGTGGTCAACGCCCTCTCCGAATGGCTGGAACTGCGCATCTGGCGCAATGGCAAGGAACACTACGCCCGCTTTGAGGGCGGCTTTACCGTCGAATCCCTGCGTGTTGTCGGCGATGCCAACGGGCGCAAAGGAACCGAAGTCCGCTTTCTCGCCTCGCTTGAGACGTTCTCGAATCTCGACTACATCTTCGAGACCCTGGAAAAGCGTCTGCGCGAACTGGCCTTTCTCAATTCCGGCGTGCGTATCATCCTGCGCGATGAGCGCCCGACAGAGCCGCTCATGTCAGAATTGTTCTATGAGGGCGGCGTCAAGGAATTCGTCAAATACCTCGACCGCCACAAATCCCCCGCCATGCCGGAACCGATCTTTATCACCGGTGAACGGGACGACATCGGCGTCGAAGTGGCGATGTGGTGGAACGACAGCTATCATGAAACCGTTCTGCCCTTTACCAACAACATCCCGCAGCGCGACGGCGGCACCCATCTGGCGGGCTTTCGCGGCGCGCTCACCCGCACCATCAACACCTACGCCCAGACCACCGGCATCGCCAAAAAGGAAAAGGTCACCTTCACCGGCGATGACGCCCGCGAGGGGCTGACCTGCGTGCTCTCGGTCAAAGTGCCCGATCCCAAATTCTCCTCTCAGACCAAGGACAAGCTCGTCAGCTCCGAGGTGCGCCCGGCTGTTGAGGGTCTCGTCAACGAAAAGCTCTCCGAATGGTTTGAGGAAAATCCACAGATCGCCCGCATCATCGTGAGCAAGATCATCGAGGCGGCCCACGCCCGCGAGGCGGCGCGCAAGGCACGCGATCTCACCCGGCGCAAGAATCCGATGGATGTCAATTTCCTCGCAGGCAAGCTCAAGGATTGCTCATCCAAAGACCCCTCCAAGACCGAATTGTTCCTCGTCGAGGGGGACAGCGCCGGGGGTTCTGCTCAGACTGGACGTGACCGGGGCACGCAGGCGGTTCTGCCCCTGCGCGGCAAGATCCTCAATGTCGAACGCGCCCGCTTTGACCGGATGCTCGGCTCTCAGGAAATCGGCAATCTGGTGATGGCGCTTGGCACCGGCATTGGCCGCGATGAATTCGACATCAAGAAACTGCGTTACCATAAGATCGTGATCATGACCGACGCCGACGTGGACGGCGCGCATATCCGCACGCTTCTGCTCACCTTCTTTTACCGCCAGATGCCCGCGTTGATCGAGGGCGGATACCTCTATATTGCGCAACCGCCGCTTTACAAGGTCATGCGCGGCAAGTCCGAGGTCTATCTCAAGGATCAGGCCGGGCTCGAGGATTACCTGATTGCCCAAGGCACCACCGATGCCGGCCTCCGCCTCGGCACAGGCGAGGAAATCGCCGGTCCCGACCTCGTGCGCGTGGTCGAAGAGGCGCGGCAGGCCAAGCGAATTCTGGAGGCGTTCCCGACCCACTATCCGCGCCACATTCTCGAACAGGCAGCGATTGCCGAGGCGTTTCTGGCGGGCCGTGTCGATTCCGACCTGCAAGGCGTGGCTGATACCGTCGCGCTTCGCCTCGACATGATCTCCAACGAATACGAGCGCGGCTGGCAAGGTCGCCCGACGCAGGACAACGGCATCCGCCTCACCCGCACCGTGCGCGGGGTCGAGGAAATGCGCACCCTCGACGGCCCGGTGCTGCGCGGCGGCGAGGCCCGCAAACTCTCGCAGATGACGACCCCGCTGCGCGAGATTTACCGCGAACGCGCCACCCTGATCCGCAAGGACCGCGTGCAGCCGATCTTTGGCCCGCTCGATCTCTTGGATGCGATCCTGAAAGAGGGCGAAAAGGGCCTCAGCCTGCAACGCTACAAGGGGCTGGGCGAGATGAACCCCGGTCAGCTCTGGGAAACCACTTTGGACCCCGAGGCGCGCACCCTCCTGCAAGTGAAAATCGACGACGTGGCCGAGGCCGACGACCTCTTCACCAAGCTGATGGGCGACGTGGTCGAACCCCGCCGCGAGTTCATCCAGGAAAACGCATTGAACGTCGCCAACCTGGATTTCTGATCGGGCCAGGGGGCGTCCCGCCCCCTTGAAACGACTGGGCGATCACCGCACAGCGGGGATCGTCCTTTGTGTTTCTAGCTGCGTACACAATCCGCGTGCAAAATGCACAGCCAGTACACATCCCGCTCAGTTGGCGGAATGCGCCCAGTCCCAGTATAACTCCCGCACGCGTTCCGTTACCGGGCCGATACTATATTTAGTGTCCTCAAAGGCGGAAATCGGCGTCACTTTCATCAGGTTTCCGGACAGAAACACCTCATCCGCCGCGTGGAAATCGTCAAATGTCATCACGGTCTCATGCACCTGCATGCCCGCCCGCCGCATGTTCTCGATATGCCGCGCCCGTGTGATCCCCGCCAGAAACGTGCCATTGGGGATCGGCGTGAACACCTCGCCATCCTTGACGGCAAAGACATTGGCGGTCGCGGTCTCGGCCACATTGCCCAGCGCATCCGCCACCAGCGCATTGCCAAACCCCTTATTCCGCGCCTCTTTCAGCATCCGTGCGTTATTGGGATAGAGGCAGCCCGCCTTGGCATTGACCACTGCGTCCTCCAGCACCGGGCGACGAAACCGGGTCCGGCACAGCGTCGTGCTGAATCCCTGCGGTGGCATCGGGATTTCCTCAAGGCTGATGGCAAACCCCGTCGCGCCTTCCTTGGGCACAATCCCCAGATCGCCGCCCTCCAGCGCCCAATACATTGGCCGCATATAGATCGCGGCCTCCTTGGGATAGGCCTTCAACCCCTCCCAGATGATCTCTACCATATCTTGTGGGTCAACCGTCGGCGTGATCATCAATGCATTGGCCGAGGCATTCACCCGGCTACAATGCTTAGCCAGATCCGGGGCAATTCCATCAACATATCGTGCCCCGTCAAACACCGTCGTGCCCAACCATGCCCCATGGTCCGCCGCCCGGATCACCGCCGGGTCGCCATCATGCCATAAGCCATTGAAATATGTGCGAATATTTATGCCCGTCGCCATCTGCGCGCCCTCTCCTGATGCGATGGGACTAGCCTAGGCTCTGCACGCCGGATCGTCTAGCCCTCTGCCGGGGCATGCGACAAAAGTTCATTCAAATCAATGGGATCATTGCCCATCGCCAGATTGCCCGCAGCATCCCGTGGCCATTCGGATTCGGGGCGGTCGCAGTATAGCTCAACGCCATTCCCATCCGGATCACTCACATAAATCGCCTCACTCACCCCATGATCCGCCGCCCCGTCGATAGAAATCCCAGCCTTGATCACCCGACGCAGCGCATCCGCCAACTGCGCCCGGTCAGGATAGAGAAACGCAGTGTGGTAGAGGCCGGTATGACCCTTGGGCGCAGGCCTCCCACCAAGGCTCTCCCAGGTGTTCAGGCCAAGGTGATGGTGATAGCCCCCAGCCGACAAAAACGCCGCCCGAGTGCCAAATTTCTGTTGTAATTCAAAGCCTAGGACACCGGAGTAGAATCCGATGGCGCGGTCAAGATCGGCCACTTTCAGATGCACATGGCCGATGCGGGCTTGGGGGTGAACGGGGGTCATTTGCGGCTCCAATCTCCGGTTTCCCCTAGAATGGCCTTGATAGCCCCCGCACTCAACTCCCCGATTCCGCCCATATTCTGTGCAGAAATGCGCGGCTCAGACCGCCGCCTTCAGGCTCTCGTCCAGATAGATTTCCCGCAACCGCACGGCCATCCGACCCGGCGTGCCATCCCCCAAGGCGACACCGTCAATCTCCACCACCGGCATCACAAACGCACTCGCCGAGGTCACGAACGCCTCATCGGCATCCTTGGCCTCGTCAATCGTAAAGGCGCGCTCCTCAACCTCCATCTGCGCCTCGCGGGCAAAGCGCAGCACGGCGGCACGGGTGATCCCGTGCAGGATGTCATTCGACAACTGCCGCGTGATGATCCGGTTGCCCTTGACGATATAGGCATTGTTGCTGGTGCCCTCGGTCACATGGCCATCTTCGACCATCCAGGCATCATCACACCCAGCCTTCTTGGCCATCATCTTGCCCATTGACGGATAGAGAAGCTGCACCGTCTTGATATCCCGCCGACCCCAGCGAATATCATCTATGCTGATGATCTTGATGCCTTTTTTTGCCACCAGATTATTCGCCAAACCGGGTTTGGACTGGGTAAACAGCACCAGCGTCGGCTCTGTGGTTTCTGCATCAGGAAAGACGAAATCACGGTCGCCATCGCTGCCGCGCGTGACCTGAAGATACACCAGACCATCGGTGATCTCATTGGCGCGCACCAACTCGCGGTGAATTTCCAAGAGATCGTCGAATGCCGCCGGCTTCTTCATGTCGAGCTCGCTCAGCGACCGCTCCAACCGCGCCAGATGCCCGCCAAAGTCAATCAGCTTGCCGCCCAGCACGCTTGTCACCTCGTAAACGCCATCGGCCATCAGAAACCCCCGGTCAAAGATCGAAACGGTGGCCTCGGTTTCCGGCAGATACTCGCCGTTTACATAGACAGTGCGCATGGTCTCATCCCCATAGTTCTGGCCGTGGCGGATGCACGCCCGCGGCATCGAAAATCAAAGCATTCTCGCGGTCTTCGGCCAGAAGCAGCGGCCCGTCAAGGTCTGTCACCATCGCACCCTGTGCCACCAGCGTCGCAGGCGCCATAGCCAGAGAGCTCCCCACCATGCAGCCGACCATGATCCCATAGCCCTCGGCCAATGCGGCCTCCCGCAGGGCCAGCGCTTCGGTCAACCCACCGGTCTTGTCCAGCTTGATATTGACCACGTCATATTTTCCCTTCAATCCCGGCAAACTGCCCCGATCATGGCAGGATTCATCGGCACAGACCGGCACCGGGCGCGCCATGCCAATCAGCGCCTCGTCCTCACCCGCAGGCAAAGGTTGCTCGACCAAGGCCACGCCAAGCCGCACCAGATGCGGTGCCAGATCGGCATAGACCTCAGCGCTCCACCCCTCATTGGCATCCACAATGATCTTAGCCCCCGGCGCGCCACGCCGCACCGCCTCGAGCCGTGGCATGTCATCCGGCGTACCCAGCTTGATCTTGAGTATCGGGCGATGCGCATGTGTCTCGGCCTGCGCCTGCATCGCCTTTGGCGTATCAAGCGACAGCGTATAGGCCGTGATCTCTGGCCCCGGCGCGGGCAGCCCCGCCAGATCCCAGACGCGGCATCC
Source organism: Roseovarius sp. MBR-51 (assembly GCF_053628575.1). Taxonomy (NCBI): domain Bacteria; kingdom Pseudomonadati; phylum Pseudomonadota; class Alphaproteobacteria; order Rhodobacterales; family Roseobacteraceae; genus Roseovarius; species Roseovarius sp. MBR-51. The sequence continues at coordinate 122,014 of NZ_JBRJGQ010000001.1, read as the reverse complement.
CGCGTGTTTGGCCTCAAGATCCCAGAGCGCGCAATCCACCGCATTCCGCGCCGCACCAGCAGGCAGCAAGTCATAGAGCGCGGCCCGCGTTAAATCCCCCGGCAGTCCTTCGATCTGCGCGGTCACGCTCTCCAGCGTTTCATCATAGCGCGCATAGGGCACACATTCGCCCCAGCCGGTCACACCGCCTTCGGTGATGCGGACAGTCAACACCTTGGCCTCGGTTCGTGATCCACGGCTGATGGTAAACACCTGCGCCAGCCGAAATACATCCCGCGTCACATCAATCTGCAAGAGCTTCGCCTTTCATCGTTCTGGAAATACTCAAATCGCCGCCAGAGCAGCCACCAGCTTTTCGGCTCCAAAACGGTAGGGATCGGTCGCAGGCAATCCCATATCCGTCTCGACCTTTGCCAGATAGGCACGCGCCTGATCCTCGGACATATGCTGCGTATTGACCGACACCCCGACAACCTGACAGGCGGGATTGGCAATCTGCGCGATCGGCAGAACCATGTCGCGCAGCGCCTCCAGCGTCGGCGGAGTATAATCGGGCAATCCGCGCATATGCGTGCGGGTCGGCTCGTGGCTCAGGATCAGTGCATCGGGTTGGCCGCCATGGATCAGCGCCATCGTCACCCCGGAAAAGGACACATGGAACAGGCTGCCTTGCCCCTCGATCAGATCCCAATGATCCGGGTCGTTATCCGGCGTCAGCCATTCGACCGACCCGGCCATGAAATCCGCGATCACCGCATCGAGCGGCACGCCATTACCGGTGATCAGAATCCCCGTCTGCCCCGTCGCCCGGAACGTGGCTTTCATGCCGGCGGCGATCATCTCGCGCTCCATCGCCATGGCGGTATACATTTTGCCCACAGAGCAATCCGTGCCCACCGCCAAACAGCGCTTGCCGGTCCGTTTCTTGCCATCCGCGATGGGATACTTCACCGACGGCACCCGCACATCATGCAGCTTGCGGCCCGTTGCCTCGGCGACCGCGCGCAAATCCGCCTCATCGCGCAAGAGGTTATGCAAGCCTGACGCCAGATCGAACCCCTCTTCTAACGCCGCAACCAGCACCTTTTTCCACTCTTGGCTGATCACCCCGCCGCGATTGGCCACACCAATTACCACGGTCTTGACCCCTGCCGCCTTGGCCTCGGCCAGCGTCATCTCAGGTAGGCCCAGATCGGCACCGCAACCGGGCAAGCGTAACTGACCCACGGCATTCTCCGGCCGCCAGTCACGGATGCCAATAGCGACCTTCGCCGCCAGCATGTCGGGCGCATCGCCCAGAAACAACAGATAGGGGGTCTCGATCATGGTGCGTCCTCACTCAATGGCGTTTGGCTGGCAAGTTCCTATGAAATGCCTGCGATTTGCTGTTTGATTTCATGATCAATTCACAGTTTACACATCTTTCTTCGAATATATAGAATATTCATCGAATTTTCTTCACTCTGCACATTCACTGCCCAAACACGACACAGGGGAAAACCGCCTTGCAGAGCCCCACGCAATTTCATAACCACAAACGCGACAATCCCGCAATTTCCTTATTGAACGGAGCCGCCACACCATGAGCTTTCGCCTGCAACCGACCCCGCCCGCACGTCCCAACCGCTGCCAGCTCTTCGGCCCCGGCTCCAACACCAAACTCTTCGAGAAAATGGCAGCCAGCGCCGCTGACGTGATCAATATCGACCTCGAAGATTCCGTCGCGCTCACCGACAAGGGCATCGCCCGCCAGAACACCATTCAGGCGATCAATACGGTCGATTGGGGCAAGAAATACCTCTCTGTCCGCATCAACAGCCTCGATTCCCCCTTCTGGTATCGCGATGTGGTGGACCTCTTGGAACAGGCGGGCGACCGGCTCGATCAGATCATGATCCCCAAGGTCGGCTGCGGCGCGGACATCTACGCCGTCGATGCGCTCGTCACCGCCATCGAGGCCGCCAAGGGCCGCGCCAAGCGGATCTCCTTCGAGGTGATCATCGAATCCGCCGCTGGTATCGCCCATGTCGAGGACATCGCCTCCGCCTCGCCCCGGCTTCAGGCGATGAGCCTCGGCGCCGCCGATTTCGCCGCCTCAATGGGCATGCAGACCACCGGCATCGGCGGTACGCAAGAGGATTACTATATGCTGCGCGAGGGCCAGCGCTATTGGTCTGACCCGTGGCATTGGGCACAGACCGCCATCGTCGCCGCCTGCCGCACCCATGGTCTCTTGCCCGTGGACGGCCCGTTTGGCGATTTCTCGGATGATGAGGGCTTTCGCGCGCAGGCGCGCCGTTCGGCCACTCTTGGCATGGTCGGCAAATGGGCTATCCACCCCAAACAGATCGCGCTTGCCAACGAGATTTTCACGCCCTCCGACGCCGCTGTGCAAGAAGCCCGCGAAATTCTGGCTGCGATGGAAGAGGCCAAGTCGCGCGGCGAAGGCGCTACCACCTACAAAGGCCGCTTGGTCGACATCGCCTCCATCAAACAGGCCGAGGTGATCGTCAAGCAGTCCGAGATGATCGCGGGGCAGTAATCCGAACGGGGGCGGCACAGGCAGTCGCCCCCTCACTCCGCCGCAACGGTGATCACCGGCTCCATCCGGTCGAACATCTCTTGCGACAGGTGGCACTTCACCTGATGCCCCGGCACCAACTCGCGCACCGGCGGCACCTCACGCTCACAGAGCCCCCCCGGCACCTGCGCTTTCCAACGGCACCGCGTCTGGAACGGGCAGCCGGGTGGCGGGTTCATCGCCGAGGGCACATCCCCCTCAAGCACGATATGTTTCTTGGTGATCCGCGTATCGGCAATCGGCACCGCCGATAGCAGCGCCTCGGTATAGGGATGATAAGGCGGGGCAAAAACCTGATCGGTGGTGCCCAATTCCACCACATGCCCCAGATACATCACCATCACCCGGTCGCTCAGATAGCGCACGATGCTGAGGTCATGGGAAATGAACAGCAACGTAGTCTTCTGCTTGCGCTGAATCTCCATCAAGAGATCCGTCACCGCCGCCTGCACACTCACATCCAGCGCCGAGACCGGCTCGTCCGCCACCACGATGCGCGCGCCCCCGGCAAAGGCGCGGGCGATCCCCACCCGCTGTTTCTGCCCGCCCGACAACTGGCGTGGCATCCGCTCGGCAAACTCGCGTGGCAGCTTGACCAGATCCAAGAGCCGCAGCATTTCGTCCCGTCGCGCCTGATCACTGTCGCCAATGCCAAACACCTCCAGCGCGCGGATGATCTGGCGGCCCACCGTCATCGACGGGTTGAGCGTATCGAACGGGTTTTGGAACACCATCTGCACATCGGCGACCGTCTGCGTGTCGCGCTTCTCGATCGGGGTCTGCTCGATATTGCGGTTATCGAGCAGGATTTGCCCCTCAGTCGCGGTCTCCAACCCCATCAGCACCTTGGCAAAGGTGGATTTACCACAGCCCGACTCGCCGACAATCGCCAGCGTCTCGCTCTCGCGCGCCTCGAAACTCAGCGTTTCATTGGCCTTGACCACCTTCTTGCCGATGTTTCCGCCAAAGAGCGCATTAGCCGTCACCTCATAGTATTTCTTGAGATTCTCCATCTTGAGCACGACCTTGCCCGGCACGGTCGCCTCGTGCTGCGCCATGGCCTCAACGGGCGCATGCCAATCAATCTCGTCAATCCGCAAACAGCGGGTAAAGTGGCGATCATCGCCCTTGATCCCAACCATGGGAATTTCAAACTTGTCGCAGAGCCCCGCCCTGAAATAATCGCAACGTGGCCCGAAGTTGCAGCCGTCCGGGCGCTCATGCGGCAATGGAAAATTTCCGGGAATGGCCTTCAACGGGCGCGTGTTCTTATCCGCTCCGGGCAGGGGGATCGACCGAAAGAGCGCCTGCGTATAGGGATGCTGCATCTTGTCGAACACATCCCGAATGCTGCCGGTTTCCACCGCCTCACCGGAATACATCACGCAAATCCGATCGCAGGTCTCCAGCACCAGACCCAGATTGTGACTGATGAACAGCATCGACGTGCCGTATTTCTTACCCAGATCCTTGACCAGCTCCACCACCGCCGCCTCGACCGTCACATCAAGCGCGGTCGTCGGCTCATCCAGAATGAGCAGCGACGGCTTGGACATCAGCGCCATCGCAATCACGATCCGCTGTTGCTGCCCACCGCTTAGCTGATGGGGATAGCTGCGCATGATCCGCTCGGGATCGGGCAGCTTCACATCGTGCACCACGTCCAGCGCCCGCGCCCAAGCCTCAGACTCGGAAATCCCCTCATGAATCATCGGCACTTCGATCAGCTGTTTGCCGATCCGCATGGCAGGGTTCAGGCTCGCCATCGGCTCCTGATAGATCATCGCGATCTCGTTGCCGCGAAGGTCGCGCAATTCGGCAGCGCTCATATCGCCCAGATCGCGGCCCTTGAATCTCACTGTTCCGCCCACGATGCGACCATTCACGCCCAGATCGCGCATCACGCCCAACGCCACCGTGGATTTGCCACAGCCGGATTCGCCCACCAGCCCCACCGCCTCGCCGGGTTGCACCGTGACAGAGAAATCCATCACCGCCGGGATCTCCCGCAGCCGGGTGAAAAAGGAAATCGACAGGTTCTCGATCTCGAGGATCGGCCCGTCATAGTCCAGCTTGGCCATGTCCATCTCCCTTGTCACCGGGGCGCTGCCGCCCTCTTTCAGCGTTCTTCAAATACTCATCTTCAATCACGCAGGCTTTCTTCGCGCAGCCCATCCGCCAACAGATTGAGCCCCAGAACCAAAGACAACAGCGCAAAGGCCGGCGGCAGAGCGGGATGCAGATACATCGTCAGCAATTTGCGCCCGTCATTGATGGTGCTGCCCCAATCCGGGCTCTCGGGGCTGAGGCCCAGGCCAAAGAACCCCAATGTGCCCAAAAGGATCGTCGTATAGCCAATCCGCAGGCAGAAATCGACCAAGAGCGGCCCGCGCGCATTGGGCAAAATCTCCCAGAGCATGATATACCACGGCCGCTCACCCCGCGTCTGTGCTGCGGCCACATAGTCGCGCGTCTTGATGTCCATGGTCAGGCCGCGCACGATCCGGAACACCGTTGGAGAATTGACGAACACCACCGCCACGAACACCACCAGCAGATTGGGCGGAAAACTGACCAGTCCCAGCGGGTCAGCATCCCAGGCAATCCCGAGATAGAGCCAAAGACCGATCACCAGCGTGATCCCCACATAGACATTCCGCCGCGACGGCTGCGTGTGATAGCGCGAATTCCACAACAGCACCAGAAACACGATGGGAAAGAGAAACAGCACCGCCGCCATATAGACAGGAATCCCCGTCAGAACGATCTCGGGTGTGACCAGCAGATAAAACAGCAGGATCACCGGAAAGGCGAGGATCAGATTGGCCAAAAACGACAGGAACGTATCCAGCTTGCCGCCGTAATAGCCCGCAGGCAGCCCCAGCGTGATCCCAACCATAAAGGCAAAGAGGCTGGCAAAGGGCGCAATCTTGATCACCTCCCATGCGCCGACCACCATCCGGCTGAACACATCCCGCCCAAGGTTATCCCCGCCCAGCAGGTAATAGGGATAGGCATTCGGGTCCGGCGTGCCCATCAACTGAGTGAATGGCGTGCCCGGCCCCTTGTTCTTCATCGGGGCGGATTGCGCCAGAACGTCATGCGTCACGATCATGTCGAACCCACCGCCGAAAACGCCGGTGAACACCCAGAACATCACCATCGCATAGCCCACCATCCCAATCGGGCTGTCAAACAGCTTGCCATAAAGGCCCAGATGCCGCTTGAACGAGAATGACAGGACAAAGGTCACGATCAATGCGATCCAGACTGGCGTGAACTGCTCCAGCATGCGCAGGATGATGTCGCTCCAGCTCAGTGCGTCCATGGCCCCGATACTCCTTTAGCGAACGCTGATGCGCGGATTGAGATAGACGTAACCGATATCCGAGATCAGTTGCGTCACCAGAACGACCACCACAGAGATCACCGAAACCCCCAGCAGCAATTCAATGTCATTGTTCCCGGCCGCCTGCACCAGCGTCCAGCCAAAGCCCTTGTAGTTGAACAAGGTTTCAACAATCACGACGCCGTTCAATAGCCAGGGAAATTGCAGCATGATGACGGTAAATGGCGCAATCAGCGCATTCCGCAACGCATGTTTCATCACCACATTCGGAAAACTCACCCCCTTGAGGCGCGCAGTGCGGATGTATTGCGCCGTCATCACCTCGGCCATCGAGGCCCGCGTCATCCGCGCGATATACCCCATGCCATAGAGCGCAATGGTCAGCACCGGCAAAAAGAAATTCTCGAAATTCGCCCCATCCATCGCCGCCGTTGCCGTGCCCTTGAACCATTTGAGGCCCACAGCCGTGCTGGCAAACACCGCGATAAAGAGCACGCCCGACACATATTCCGGCGTCGCGGTCGTGGTGATGGCAATCGTCGACAGCGTCCGGTCGGTGCGCGACCCCTCGCGCATCCCCGCCAAAATCCCGAGGATGAGCGCAGACGGAACCATCAGCACCATCACCCAGAACATCAGCTTTCCAGTCAGCGCCAGCTTGTCGTTCAGGATCTTGCCCACATCCTCCCGAAACACGGTGGAATAGCCCCAATCCCCCTGAAGGATGCCACAGAATCGCGGGGCATCTTCGGGGGCGGTCCCGGCTTCGATACACTGCCCGCGTGTCACACCATCGCGATCCTCGATCACGAACCCCGGCACCACACCCAACCATTGCCCATATTTCACCGCCATCGGCTGCAAATACCCATTGCGGCCCAGATAGCTCGCCACCTCCTCATCGCTCATGCGGAAATCGCCCTGCGTCTTGGCGAGCTTTTCCAGATTGGGATAGAGGTTGGTCAGAAAGAAAACGATAAACGTCAGGCAGAGCGCCGTCAGGATCATGACCCCGACGCGACGCAGGATGAACATGGCCATAGTCGCCCCCTGTTGGCGTTTTCAATGACGCTAGTCGAGAGGGGGCAAGCGGTCCAGCATCATTTGCGACACCACCTTGGTAGAAAACGCCCCCGGCCCTGTTCAGACGGGGGCGCAGTCCTTCAGATCAAGGATTTGGGGTCAACCGTCGCAATCCCCAGCGCCTCGCCCACGGCGGCATAGGTCAACTGACCGGCATGCACATTCAACCCGTTCAGCAAATGCGCGTCATCGGCACAGGCCTGTTTCCAGCCCTTGTCGGCCAGCGCCAGCATGAAGGGCATCGTTGCATTGCCCAGCGCCAGCGTCGACGTCCGCGCCACGGCCCCCGGCATATTCGCCACGCAGTAATGCATGATCCCGTCGACCTCATAGATGGGGTCTTGGTGCGTCGTGGCGCGCGAGGTCTCAAAGCATCCGCCTTGGTCAATCGCCACATCCACCAGAACCGATCCCGGCTTCATCATCGGAAACTGATCCCGCCGCACCAGCTTGGGGGCGGCGGCACCGGGGATCAGCACAGCGCCAATCACCATATCCGCCAACGGCAACAGTTCCGCCAGCAAACCAGCCGAGGAATAGCCGGTCTTGAACGTCCCGCCAAACACGTCATCGAGATAGCGCAGACGCGGCAAGGAGCGATCAAGCACGGTCACATCCGCGCCCATGCCAGCGGCGATCTTGGCCGCATGCGTGCCCACGACACCGCCGCCGATCACGATCACCCGCGCCGGGCCCACACCGGGCACGCCGCCCATCAGCACGCCGCGCCCGCCATTAGCCTTTTGCAGCGTCCAAGCGCCCACTTGCGGGGCCAACCGCCCGGCCACCTCTGACATCGGTGCCAGCAGCGGCAGACCGCCCGCGCGATCCGTCACCGTTTCATAGGCAATGCAGGTCGCGCCAGAGGCCAGCAAATCCTTGGTCTGTTCCGGGTCCGGCGCCAGATGCAGATAGGTGAACAGAACCTGCCCCTCGCGCAGCATCTTGCGCTCGCCGGCCTGCGGTTCCTTGACCTTCACCACCATATCCGCCTGCGCGAAAATTTCCTTGGCGGTGCCGACGATCTTGGCCCCCGCCGCCTGATAGGCCGCGTCGTCAAACCCGGCCCCAAGGCCCGCGCCGGATTGGATCAGAACCTCGTGGCCATGGCCCACGGCCTCTTGGGCTGCGATGGGCGTGACGCCCACGCGAAATTCCTGCGGTTTGATTTCTGTTGGGCAACCGATTCTCATGTTATGCTTCTCCCTGTTTGATTTTGGGCGAATCCTGCACCGGATCGCGCGCAATGGGGTTGAAAAATCGCTCGCCTTCTACGGTATTTTGTGAATATCCTTCGGGATAATCGTGCTTAGTTGGAAAGGTATTGCGTCAATGTCCCTTGATCCGACAGATCGTCGCTTGTTGAACGTGCTTCAGCGACGCGGGCGCATTTCCAACGCAGACCTCGCCGAAGAGGTCAATCTGTCCGCCTCCGCCTGTCATAGACGCGTGCAGCGCCTCGAATCCGACGGCTACATCAAGGGCTATGTCGCCCTCCTTGACCCCCGCAAGATGGGCGTGCCCGCCACCATCTTTGTTGAAATCACCCTGACAACACAGGCCGACGACGTGCTGGATGCCTTTGAAAAAGCAGTCTCGCGCGTCCCTGACGTGCTCGAATGCCACCTCACCGCCGGCACCGCCGACTATATTCTCAAGGTCGTGGCCGAAGATACCGAGGATTTCGCCCGCATCCATCGCCAATACCTCACCCGTCTGCCCGGTGTCGCCAAGATGCAATCGAGCTTTGCGTTGCGCACCGTGTTCAAGACCACGGCCCTCCCGATCTAAGGGTGCCTAAAGCATCGCCATCCGCGCCACCGGCATCCGCGCGCCCACCACGCACCGCGCCTCGCGATAGGTCAGAATCGGGCGCGCGGCGCGATAGGGCGGCAGTCCCTCCGGCAGTTCAGCGCGCAAGAGCCCCGTCGCCACATCCCCCGGAAACAAGCTCTCACATGGGGCACCGCCCGCCGCGTCAAGCAGCGCGTGCCGCTCCAAGAGCAGGTGCACATAGGTCACGCGTGCAACAGGCGCCGCACGGATCGCCCGCCCCTCGATCATCGCCTTGGCGGGCACCAACACCACATGCGCGCCAAAGAGCAACTCTGCCATGGGGGACCAGATCATCACCCGATGCTGCGGCGAGAGCAGCAGTGTATCGCGATTGCCGATGCTCCCCGGCGCGAACCGCACCGGCGCATCCGCTCCAATACCCCGCACCACGCGCCGCCCAGCCCAGAGCACCCGCTGCGCCCCATCATCCCGCGTCTCTACCCTGTCACCGGGTTCCAGCGTCTCGACCCGCCGCGCGCCCTTGGGTGTGGCAATCCTCGTGCCCGCCGCAAAACAGACGAATTGATGGGTATAGCCGGTATTCTGGTCCGAAGTATAAAACCCGGGCGAAGCACCTTGGCTGAAATTCGACCAATACCAATTCTCCAAATCGAATTCCGGCGTCCACACGACCTGCGCCAACGCGCCATTCTCATCCAGACCCTCGAACACCACGATGCCGCCGCCGTTGGGTGCCAGATCGCTGCGCACGACGACGGCATCCTCCAACAGACCGCCCCCGCCATTGCCGGTCCAGCTTACTGTATAGCTTTCTCCAATCTGAAAGAGGTTGGGATTGGCATCCCCCTCATGCGAGGTGACAAGCAGATCGAATGTGCCATTAGGCGGATAATCAAAGGTCGATGTCCCCGACCCAGTGTTGACATTGCCGCCCGTCGCCACCGCGAATTCGTTATCGAGGCCCTCAAAAGTCTTGACCATGCTGCGCCGCTCCTTTGCGGCACCTTGGGTCAGAGACTATGAAACGCGGCCTAACGGCCCCGCTCTATTTGCCTAGAATTGCAGGCAATCCGGCCCTCACCAATCCATCACCACCTTGCCCGAATTGCCCGAAATCATCGCGGCAAAGCCTTGCTCGAAATCATCAATCCCGATCCGGTGGGTGATAAGACCCGACACATCGAGCCCCGATTGCACCAGCGCAATCATCTTGTACCAGGTCTCGAACATCTCGCGGCCATAGATGCCCTTGATATGCAGCATCTTGAAGATCACCGCGTTCCAATCCACCGCAAACTCCGTCGGCGCAATCCCCAACAGCGCCAGCTTGCCGCCATTGTTCATCCGCGCGATCATCTGCTGCATGGCCGGGGCAGCCCCCGACATCTCAAGCCCCACGTCAAAGCCTTCGGTCATGCCGATCTCTGCCATCACATCGCGCAGCTGCTCGCGGCCCACATCGACCACGTGCTGCACCCCCATTCGCCGCGCCAGATCGAGGCGATAGGGGTTGATATCAGTGATCACCACCTTGCGCGCGCCCACCTTTTGCGCGACCAGCGCGCCCATGATGCCGATGGGTCCGGCCCCCGTGACCAGCACGTCCTCGCCCACCAGATCAAAGCTGAGCGCGGTATGCACCGCATTGCCAAAGGGATCGAAAATCGCCGCGATTTCATCGGGAATATCTTCGGGGATCGGCACCACGTTCATCTCGGGAATACAAACATATTCGGCAAAGCTGCCGGGCCGATGCACGCCCACTCCCTTGGTGTTACGGCAGAGATGCCCCCGCCCCGCGCGACAATTCCGGCAGGTGCCGCAGACGATATGCCCCTCGCCGCTCACCCGTTGTCCGATCTTGTACTTCACCGCCGCAGGCCCGGTATCGACGATCTCGCCGACGAATTCATGCCCCACCACCATCGGCACCGGCACGGTCTTGGCCGAAAACTCATCCCATTTCCAGATATGCACATCGGTGCCGCAAATGGCGGATTTCTTCACCTTGATCAGCACATCCGACGGCCCCACCTCGGGCACCGGCACATACTCCATCCACAGCCCCGGCTCCGCCTTGGCCTTGACCAGCGCCTTCATCTCGTTCTGCATCAGATCACTCCCAATTCGCGGCCCACGGTGCCAAAGGCGTCAATCGCCCGGTCCAGCATCTCGCGGCTCAGCCCGGCGCTCATTTGCGTTCTGATCCGGTCCTGCCCCTTGGGCACCACCGGGAAACTGAAGGCGGTCACATAGACGCCCCGCGTGTTCAGCCGTGCCGCCATCTCCTGCGCCAGTTTCGGATCGCGCAGCATCACCGGAATGATCGCGTGTTCGCCGGGCAAAAGCTCAAATCCGAGCGTGCTCATCCGGTCCCGGAAATAGGCTGCATTCTCCCAGAGCCGCGTGCGCCGCTCCGCGCCGTCCTCCAGCATGTCAAACACCCTGAGCGAGGCCCCCGCAATCACCGGCGCCAGCGTGTTGGAAAACAGATAGGGGCGCGAGCGTTGCCGCAGCCAATCCACCACCTGCGCGCTCGCCGCCGTATAGCCGCCCGAGGCCCCGCCCAGCGCCTTGCCCAGCGTGCCGGTCATGATATCCACCCGGTTCATCACCCCGAACCGTTCCGGCGTGCCGCGCCCAGTCTCGCCGACAAACCCGGTGGCATGGCAGTCATCCACCATCACCATCGCATCATAGCGCGCGGCCAGATCGCAAATCTCATCCAAGGGCGCGTAAGTCCCATCCATCGAGAACACGCCATCCGTGGCAATCAGCCGATGTCGCGCCCCCCGCGCCTCACGCAAACACCGCTCCAGATCAGCCATGTCACGATTGGCATAGCGATAGCGCTCCGCCTTGCAGAGCCGGATACCGTCGATGATGCTCGCATGGTTGAGCGCATCGCTGATGATCGCATCTTCCGGCCCCAAAATGGTCTCGAACAACCCGGTATTGGCATCAAAGGCCGCCGCATAGAGAATCGCATCTTCCTTGCCCAGAAACCCGGCAATCCGCGCCTCCAGCTCTTTATGCTCTTCCTGCGTGCCACAGATGAACCGCACGCTCGCCATGCCGAACCCGTAGCGATCCAGCGCGCCATGCGCCGCCGCGATCACCTCCGGGTTATCCGCCAGCCCGAGATAGTTGTTGGCGCAGAGGTTCACCACGCCGCGCCCATCCGCCAGCCGCACTTCGCCCGCCTGCATCGAGGCAATCACCCGCTCGCTCTTGTAGAGACCCTCGGCGCGCAGGCCGTCCAGCCGCTCCGCCATATCAGTGTCAAATCGATCTGCCGCTGTCATGTCGCCCTCCCTTTCAGTGTTCCCGAAATACTCCGGGGGAGTCGCCCATCGGGCGACGGGGGTCGCGCCCCCACCCTTCAAACGGCAATTCTTGGCCGTCCACTCGCCTCTACCACGATTTCCGCCTCCAGAAATACCCGCCTCGCCTCGGCCTGCGCCTCTTTCACGGCGCGCCGCGCTGTCACATGGATGTCGACCGCCCCGGCCGCTTCGGCCTCGGCCTGCGCTTCGGCCCTGAGCACCGCCTCCAACGCCGCCATGGCGACCTCTGATGCGGCATAGTCCACTGGCCCGCTCTCCAGATGCACGCGGTATTTGCCCTCGGACGGCGATGTCACGGTACCGCCTCGCCGGATCGTGACCCGGCCCACCACCGCGCCAATCGCATTGGCCACGCCACCATGCGCGGGCAGGATCATTTCGCATCCCAGCCGGTCGCCCACCGCGCCATAATAGCTCGCCGCAGAGGCGCCCAGCCCGATCACCGGCACCGCCAGCCCGCTCTCGATCCGCACCAGACCGCGATGCCCATCAAGACCCTTTTGCATCAGCACATGCTCTGCCAGCGCCGCCGGCGAGAGGCCAAAATCCATCTCTTCTTCGGCAAAAGCAGTCTCTAACAAAGCCAAACTTGTCTGATGCGTCAACCGATCCACGATCATCCGCGCCAAATGCTCCGGCCCGTCGGCCAGCCTGTTGCCCGATCCTGTCCGCTTGCGCGCCACCAGTTCCAGCGCCATGCGCGCGGCCTCAGCATCCCAACTGTCCAATCCGCCCAGCACATGGCTTGCGTCGGATGGCGTGATGCCCGCGACCTGCACCAGTCCCCGGCGCACCAGACGTGTCAGCGCCGCGCCATCCATCCGCGTCTTGAGCACTTTGCCCACGGGGCGCACATCGTCCCCAATCCGGCCCAACAGAGCCTCTTCGCGCTCGCCAAGGCCTCCGGCCTCGATCCCCGACACCGCGCGCACGAACCGCGCGTCATGCTCACCGGGGGCCGCTGCGCGCAATTGTTCCTCCAGCACGCCATGCACCGCCTCGCGCGCCTCTGCCGCCATCAGACTCACCGGCACCACGCGCCGCGGCCCAAGGGTCACGCCCCCTTCCAGCCCCTCGTCGCGCACATGCACCTCGCTGTCGCCACCCAGACCAAAGGTCCGCATCGCGACCGCCTCGACCATGGTGCGCCATGGGCCGACCCGCGCGCCTTCGGGGTCGATCGCCGGTCGTCCCTCGCGTAGCACCGCCACATCGGTCGTCGTCCCACCAATATCCGACACCAGCGCATGCTCCGCCCCGGTCAACCAGCGCGCGCCCACAATGCTTGCCGCAGGTCCGCTCAGGATCGTCTCGATGGGCCGTTCCCGCGCCTGATCCGCACTGATCAGCGCCCCATCGCCCCGCACCACCATCAGCGGCGCGTGGATGCCCAACTCGCGCAGTTTGCCCTCTGCCCGGTCGATCAACCGCGCGATCATCCCGATCAGCCGCGCATTAAGCAGCGCGGTCAGCGCCCGTTTCGGTCCGTTGAGCTTGGCCGACAGATGATGCGACAGGCTCACAGGCCGCCCCGTGACCGCGCGGATCATCTCTGCTGCCGCCAATTCATGCGCGGGATTACGAGTGGCAAAGAGCGAGGCCACCGCATAGGCCTCAGCCCCTGTTCCAGTCTCTAACCAAGCCAAAAGCGCGTCTTTATCCAACGGCACCGCCTCGCCCCCAGCGTGGTTGTGGCCGCCTGTAAGCACAATCGCCGGATCACCGCCCAAGGCTTCGGCCAGCCCATGCGCCTGCAAATCCGCCGCGCGAAATCCGATATAGACAAGTCCCGCACGCCCGCCTTGCCCTTCCACCAACGCATTGGTCGCCAAAGTGGTCGAGAGCGAGGCCAGACCGATATCGGCCACATCGGCACCGCTCTCGCGCAGCACGGCCTCGACCGCAGCCCCGATTCCAATCGCCAGATCAGCCCGTGTCGTCAGCGCCTTGGCGCTCGCGATCACCTCGCGCTCATCCCGGATCAGCACGGCATCGGTATAGGTGCCGCCCGTGTCCACGCCCAACAACAACGCCATCTGCCTGCCCTCTTTGCCTATCAGGCTAGGGGTGTAGCGGGTTTCACGCGCGATGCCAGCCCGTTTGCGTCACGATCCAGTCGCAGCACGGCCCAGCGCGCCGCATCCGCCACCGCCGCATCGGCATCCTCGCACTGCGCTTGCGCCACGCCGCGCAGGGACGCATCGCCGGAATTGCCAATCGCATAGAGCACATTGCGCAGAAACCTGTCGCGCCCGATCCGCTTGATGGGGCTTCCGGAAAACCGCGCGCGAAACGCCAAGTCGTCCAGCGCTGCCAGCTCCGCCAGCGGTGGAGTCACCAGATCCGCGCGCGCGTGATACTTCACCTCGCGCGCGGCAACGGCAAACTTGTTCCACGGACAGACCGCCAGACAATCGTCACAGCCATAGATCCGATTACCCAAACCGGCGCGCAAATGCTCATCCACCGGCCCCTTATGCTCGATCGTCAGATAGGAAATGCAGCGCCGCGCGTCCAATTGATAGGGTGCAGGAAACGCATCGGTCGGACAGATGTCGAGACAGGCGCGACAGGACCCACAATGATCGACTTCCGCCGGATCAGTCTCTAAGTCCAATGTCGTGAACACGGACCCAAGGAAGAACCAGCTTCCCAACTCGCGGCTCACCAGATTGGTGTGCTTGCCCTGCCACCCGACTCCTGCCGCCTGTCCCAGCGGCTTTTCGGGTACGGGGGCCGTGTCCACAAACACCTTCACCTCTCCACCGCCCGCCTCGATCAACCACCGCGCCAGCCGCTTCAATCGCTTCTTGACCGTATCGTGATAGTCTCTGTTGCGTGCATAAACCGAGATATTGCCACAATCCCGCCGCGCCAGCCCCGCCAGCGGATCGCCCTCTGGCGTATAGCTCTCTCCCAGCATGATCACCGTCCGCGCCTCGGGCCAGAGCACCTCAGGCGCGCCGCGCCATTCGCTGCGCTCCGCGAGCCACCCCATCTGCCCGTGATAGCCCCGCGCCAGAAACGCCGCCAACCGCTCCGGCACATGCCCCACATCCGACGGACGACACAGCCGACAGGCGTCAAACCCTTCGGCGCGCGCCTGCGAAACCAGTCTCTGTTTCAGCCCATTATTCATCATGCCGGCAAATACTCCGGGGTGAATTGGCCGCAGGCCAAGCGGGGCAGCGCCCCTGAGTCATGTCGCATGTTCGAGTAGCTCAAAACCGGTTCCCACTTTTGAGCAACCTGCTTTGTCAAAAATCCAGATCGGCATAATGCGGGGGCGGCGGGAATCCCGGCACCTGATCCGCGAGAATCCCCCGGAACGCCGGGCGCGACTTGATCTTGGCATACCAATCCTTGACCGCCTCGCTGCGGGTCCAATCCACATCGCTGATGTAATCCAGCGCGCTCAGATGCGCCGCAGCGGCAAAATCCGCCAGCGTCATGACATCTCCGGCCAACCACCGGCGATGATCCAGGAGCCACGCCATGTAATCCAGATGGTATTTGACCGCCCGCGCCCCATCCTTGACATTGCGACTGTCGGGAAAGCCCAGCTTCATCACCTTCTTGTTGACCCGCTCATAGACCAGCTTGCTCGTCACTTCGCGGTGAAACTTGTCGTCAAACCACCCGACCAGCCGCCGCACCTCATAGCGCGCATCGGTGCCCTTGGGCATCAACGACGGTTCGGGATATTTCTCCTCGAGATACTCACAGATTGCCGCGCTCTCCGACATGGTCTTGCCGTCGATCTTGAGCACGGGCACCTTACCGGCCGGGTTCCGACGCAAGAAATCCGGGTCCTGCTCCCAATAGCGCTCCTCGACCAACTCGCATTCGATCCGCTTTTCGGCCAGGCTCAGCCGCACTTTGCGACAATAGGGCGACAGGGGAACGTGATAGAGTTTGGCCATGGAAAATCACACCTTGGGTCTTGGGGGTTACCCCTCAATGCCCCCTTTGGCCGCGATTTTCAATCCTCGAAACAGGCGGCCCGCCCGTCTCGGTCAATCGTCGCCGCCCCGTCCAGAATTCCAGCCGCCCGGTTGCGCAAGGCTTGCGACGGCTTTGACGCGGATCGCCCCTTGGGATCGGGCAAAACCGCCGCCAGCCGCGCGGCCTGAACCGCGTTCAGGTCTTGGGCGCTCACGCCGAAATAATGCTGCGCCGCCGCCTCAATGCCAAACACACCCTCATCGAATTCCGCCACGTTGAGATAGACCTCGATGATCCGCCGCTTGGACCAGACCGTCTCGACCACCGGCGTAAGGCTGGCCTCCAGCGCCTTGCGCAGCCAATTGCGCCCATGCCAGAGATACACATTCTTGATCACCTGCTGGCTTAGGGTCGAGGCACCCCGCCCTGATCCTTCGGCAATCGCAGTGCGAATCGCGGCCATGTCAAAGCCCCAGTGCTGACAGAAATTCGCATCCTCCGCCGCCACCAGAGAGCGCGCCATCACAGGCGCTATCCGCGCCATTGGCACCCAGTCGCGCGCGATTGTGCCCAACCGTCGCTCTTCCTGTCCCATGTAATAGGTCTTGGGCGGCTCGATTTCCCGATGCACGGCAATGACGCCCAGCATGATCAAGACGGCCACCACAGCCACACGCCATGCCCACCGCAACAGCCATGCTGTCGGGTTCAATCGTGCCGTGCTTCGCGAAGCACTTGATTTGCGCGCCCGTGCCATGACTCTGCTATAGCGACACCGCGCGCGCAGCAAAACCCGTTTGGCAGCGCTGGCCCGATTTCTTGCAGAGAAACCGGGCCGCAACAGGCTCTATTCTGCCGGAATCGGCTCTGGCACCACACCCAAAGGATGGCTCAGCTTGTTAAGCATCTCCTTGGGGCAAAGCTGGATGAAATTTACCCGCTCCTGATCCCAGTATTGCAGGATATCCTGCCCACAACGGCTTCCGGTCTCGGCCACATGCCGCTCGATCAGCCCTTTCAACTCGGCCTCCCAATGCGGCTCTGTTACGGCGCAACTCACCAATGTCTCGCCATTGACCAGGGCCGGAGCGCGACCTTGCGGATCATAGAGATAGGCCATGCCACCGGTCATCCCGGCCCCAAAATTGGCCCCGATATCGCCCAGAATCACCGCCACACCGCCGGTCATGTATTCACAGCCGTTGCTGCCACAGCCCTCGATCACCACCTTCGCACCCGAGTTGCGCACGGCAAACCGCTCGCCTGCGCGCCCGGCGGCAAAGAGATACCCATCGGTCGCGCCATAGAGCACGGTATTGCCGATGATCGTGTTCTGCGATGCCACCAGCGGGCTTGCCATCGGCGGACGCACCACGATGGTTCCCCCCGAGAGACCCTTGCCAACGTAATCATTGGCATCGCCCGAAACTTCGATCTTCAGCCCCGGCGCGGCAAAGGCACCCAGCGATTGCCCCGCACTCCCCGTCAGTTTCACCGTCAGGTGATCCGGTTGCAGGCTGTTGCGCATGCCAAACTTGCGCACGATATGGCTCGATACCCGCGTGCCCACCGTCCGATGCGTATTCTGCACCGCATAATGCAACTGCATCTTTTCGCCATCGTTGAGGAACCGCTGTGCATCTCGCACGATTTCCGCATCAAGGGTATCGGGCACTTCGTTGCGCGGACGCAACCGGTCATAGCGCTGATCCTTGGCCCCATCGACGGTGATCAGCATCGGGTTGAGATCCAGATCGTCCAGATGCGCCGACCCACGGCTGACCTGCGTCAACAGATCCGCGCGCCCGATCACGTCATCCAGACTGCGCGCACCGATGCTGGCCAGAATCTCCCGCACTTCCTGCGCGTAGAAGGTGATGAGGTTCACCACCTTCTCGGCATTGCCGGTAAACTTGGCGCGCAGCGCCTCGTCCTGCGTGCAGACGCCCACGGGACAGGTATTGCTCTGGCACTGACGCACCATGATACAGCCCATGGCGATCAGCGCGGCGGTGCCGATGCCGTATTCCTCGGCCCCCATCATCGCCGCCATGACGATATCACGACCCGTGCGCAGACCCCCATCGGTGCGCAGCGTGATCCGCTCGCGCAGATTGTTCATGCTCAGCACCTGATGCGCCTCGGTCAGCCCCATCTCCCACGGCAGACCCGCGTATTTGATGCTTGTCGCGGGACTTGCGCCCGTACCGCCATTATGCCCGGAAATCAGGATCACATCCGCCTTGGCCTTGGCCACACCGGCGGCAATCGTGCCCACACCGGATTGCGCCACCAGCTTGACGCAGACCTTGACGTTGGGATTGATCTGCTTGAGGTCATAGATGAGCTGCGCCAGATCCTCGATGCTGTAAATATCGTGATGCGGCGGCGGGCTGATCAGCATGACACCTTCGGTCGAATGCCGCAGCCGCGCAATCAGCTTGGTCACTTTCATGCCCGGCAACTGCCCGCCCTCACCGGGCTTGGCCCCTTGGGCGACCTTGATCTCCAACTCCTCGCAATTGTTGAGATATTCCGCTGTCACTCCAAAGCGACCGCTCGCCACCTGCTTGATCTTGGCCGACGGGTTGTCGCCATTCGCCTCCGGCGTGAAATGCGCCGGATCTTCACCGCCCTCGCCACTGTCCGAGCGCGCCCCGATCCGGTTCATCGCCACGTTGAGCGTCTTGTGCGCCTCGGGGCTCAGCGCCCCTAGGGACATGCCCGGCGTGACAAACCGCTTGCGGATCGCCGTCACGCTCTCGACCTCTTCAATCGGGATCGCCTTGCCCATTGGCTTGATCGCCATCAGATCGCGCAGATGGATCGGCGGATTGGCCTGCATCGCGGCGCTATACCGCTTCCAGAGCTCATAGCTCGCGTTGTTGCACGCGGTTTGCAGGATATGCATCGTCTGCGCGCCCCAGGCGTGGGTTTCGCCAGATTTCCGCGCCTTGTAGAATCCGCCGATCGGCAGAATATCCTGCCCTCCGACATAGGCGCGCCCATGCACCTCTTCCAGCTTGGCCTGGATCCCCGACACACCGATACCGCTGATCCGGCTGGTCAGACCGGGGAAGTACTCCGCGCACATGGCGCGGCTCAGCCCCACCGCCTCGAAATTTAGACCACCGCGATAGGAGGAAATCACCGAAATCCCCATCTTCGACATGATTTTCAAGAGACCCTGATCAATCGCCAAGCGATACCGCGCCACCGCCTCGGTCAGGCTGCCGTCGATCAGGCCGCGTGCGATCCGGTCGGCAATGCTGTCCTCAGCCAGATAGGCATTGACCACCGTCGCCCCGGCACCGATCAGCACCGCAAAATAATGTGGGTCGATACATTCGGCCGACCGCACATTCAGGCTTGAAAACGTCCGCAATCCCTTGCGTGTCAGGTGGCTATGCACCGCACTCGTCGCCAGAATCATCGGCATGCCAACCCGGCTCTCACCTTGGTTCTGATCCGTCAGGATCAGATGCCCGGTGCCCGAACGGATGGCATCCTCTGCCTCGGCCCGAATCCGCTCCAGCCCCTCTTGCAGGGCGTTCTTGCCGGGCGCAAAGGTACAGTCGATCTCAGTCACATCGGCGTTGAACTGTTTGATCATCTCCGCCCATTGGGCATTGCCCACGAACGGACTTTCCAGCACCAGAATTTCGGTCTGCGCGCTTGACTCGTCCAG
The DNA here is from genome assembly GCF_053628575.1 of Roseovarius sp. MBR-51. Lineage (NCBI taxonomy): Bacteria > Pseudomonadati > Pseudomonadota > Alphaproteobacteria > Rhodobacterales > Roseobacteraceae > Roseovarius > Roseovarius sp. MBR-51. The sequence continues at coordinate 102,224 of NZ_JBRJGQ010000001.1, read as the reverse complement.
TACGTTCTTGAGATTGCCGAACCGCGTCTTGAGGCTCATCACCCGATATTCGCGCAAGCTGTCAATCGGCGGGTTCGTCACCTGGCTAAAGTTCTGCCGGAAAAAATGGCTCAGTGGACGATATTGCTTGGACAGCACAGCGCTCGGCGTGTCGTCGCCCATGCTCGCCACCGCTTCTTTGCCATCCTCGGCCATTGGGGCCAGGATTTGCTCCAGCTCTTCGATACTATAGCCCGCCGCGATCTGCCGCTTGCGCAGCTCCGCCCCGGAATAGATCGGCGCTTCGCTCACCACCGCCAGCGCCTCGTCCAATTCGTTGATCTTGCCGACCCACTCGCCAAAGGGCTGCGCATTGGCCAGCCGGTTCTTGATCTCCGAATCGTGATAAAGCTTGCCCTCGGCCATATCCACGGCAAGCATCTGCCCCGGCCCAAGCGCACCCTTTTCCTTGACCGTGCGTTCGTCGATCGGCACCATTCCCGCCTCAGACCCGGCAATCACAAGACCGTCACCGGTCACCACATAGCGCATCGGGCGCAGCCCGTTGCGGTCAAGCCCGGCGCAAACCCAACGACCATCGGTCATCGCAAGCGCAGCCGGACCGTCCCAAGGCTCCATCACCGAATTGCAATAAGAATACATATCCCGCCACGCCTGCGGCAGCTCCTCGGCCTGCTTGGACCACGACTCGGGCACCAGCATGGTCTTGGCCATCGGCGCAGACCGTCCGGCGCGCACCAGCACCTCGAACACCGCATCCAGCGCGGCACTGTCGCTTGAACCTTGCGGGATGATCGGCTTGATATCCTCTGCCAGATCACCAAAGGCCCCGCTTGCCATGCGAATCTCATGGCTTTTCATCCAGTTGGTATTGCCCTTGAGCGTGTTGATCTCACCGTTATGCGCCAGCATGCGGAACGGCTGCGCCAGCCACCATTGCGGGAATGTGTTGGTCGAATAGCGCTGGTGATAGATCGCAAAGGCGCTCTTGAACCGCTCGTCCATCAGATCGGGATAGAACACCGCCACCTGCTCGGCCAGCATCATCCCCTTGTAGATGATGCTGCGGCAACTCAGGCTTGCCATGTAGAATCCCATGATCCCAGCCGCCTGCACTGCCTTTTCAATCCGGCGGCGGATGACATACAACTCGCGCTCGAATGTTTCCTCATCCAATCCCTTGGCATCCGAAATCAGGATCTGCTCGATCTCGGGCCGGGTCGCGTTGGCCTTGTCCCCCAGACAGGAAATATCCACCGGCACATGCCGCCAGCCATAGATCGTGTGACCCATGCGCAGCACTTCAGTTTCCACGATGGTCCGGCACTGTTCCTGCGCGCCGAAATTGGTGCGCGGCAAGAACACCTGACCGACAGCAACCAAACGGCTCTCGTCGGGTTCATGCCCGGTGCGGCGAATCTGATCGTAAAAGAACGGCACAGGGATTTGCACATGAATGCCCGCGCCATCGCCGGTCTTGCCATCGGCGTCGACAGCGCCCCGGTGCCAGATCGCCTTGAGCGCGTTTATCCCTGCCTCGACCACGCGACGCGACGGTTGGCCATCAATCGACACCACAAGACCAACACCGCAAGAGGAATGCTCCTCTTCATGGGCATACATCCCGTTCTCGGCCATCCAGTCGCGCTTGGCCTCTTCTTTGGCGGCCCAGTTGCTATCGAAGTTTGACATCGCAATCACTCCTCATCCTGCGCCGCGGCGCATCCGTTTTATTCTTCATCACGACTGATCCCGCACGGCGCGCTCTGACGCCTCGTATTCTGCCCGCGTCACGCGCTTGTGCCCGCCCGCCAGCGTGACGCTGGTAAATGCTTGGTCAACGTAGATCTCATGCGAGAGCGAAAGCGCGCGCGCCTGATCAAACAACCCCGGCATTATCTCATATGGCCCGTCGTCGTCCTTGATCCAGAGGTGCGTTCCGCAAGCGCCGCACCAAGCCCGTTCGGCAAAAGATGACGAGCGATAGCGCTCCACCGGCCCCGCCACCGCGACCGAGTCCACCGGCACCTCCAGAACCCACATCGCCGCGCCGCTCCACCGGCGGCACATGGAACAATGACAGGCGCTCACCGCCCCGGCATGCGACAGGGCCGTGAGCGTCACAGCGCCGCACAGGCAATGTCCCGTCATGCTTCCCGTCATCGGTCTTAACCCTTCCTTTCGCGGTGGGTCAGGGACGCTGCCCTGTCTGTCATGTCGCGCCTTCTCGTTGCCGGTCATCGGGCGTCGTGTAATCTTGTACAAAATCCACGTAACTTATGTACGGTTTGTAAGGTCGCTCACTCCGCCGCGACGGCCTGCGCGCCGTTCAGGTAATTCAGGATCGCTGCCGCCGAATCCCGTCCGTCCCGGATCGCCCAGACCACAAGCGATGCCCCGCGCACGATATCGCCCACGGCATAAACTCCCTCCATCGCCGTCTGTCCGGTGGTGAACTCGGCCTTAATCGTCCCCCAACGGGTGACTTCCAATTCCTTTTGATTCCAAAGGCTTGGCAGGTCTTCGGGCTCGAACCCGAGCGCCTTGATCACCAGATCGGCAGGTGCATTCTCAATGGCGCCCTCAATCGGCTCCGGGCTCTGCCGCCCTGTGGCATCCGGCGCACCAAGGCGCATCTTCTGCACCTTGACGCTTGTCACCGGATCACCCACAAACCCAACCGGCGCACTAAGCCATTCAAACTTAACGCCTTCTTCCTCGGCATTGGCCACTTCACGCTGACTGCCAGGCATGTTTTCGCGGTCCCGACGGTAGAGGCAGGTGACCGATGTCGCACCCTGCCGGATCGCGGTGCGAACACAATCCATAGCGGTGTCGCCACCGCCAACCACAACGACTCGTTTTCCATCTGCATTCAACTCGCCGCTCTCATACTCCGGCACATCATCGCCAAAGCATACCCGGTTGCTCGCGGTCAGATAATCAATCGCCCGCACGATCCCCTTGGCGCCTGCGCCCGGCCCTTCCAGATCGCGGCTTTTGTAGACCCCGGTCGCAATCAGCAAGGCATTGTGTTTCTTGCGAATTTCATCAAAACTGATGTCAGTGCCCACATTGCAATTTAGCACGAATTTGACGCCACCCTGCTCCAACTGATCGACGCGGCGCATCACCACGTCTTTCTCCAGCTTGAAACCGGGAATGCCATAGGTCATCAACCCACCGCCGCGGTCATAGCGGTCATAAACCGTAACCTGCACCCCTGCCCGTCGCAGCACATCCGCAGCGGCAAGACCACCGGGACCAGCACCAATTATCCCAACGGATTCAACACGTTCTACGCTCGGCTTGATCACCTCGACCCAACCCTCGTCCCAGGCTGTATCGGTGATATACTTCTCAACCGCGCCGATTGTGACAGTGCCGTGACCCGATTGCTCGATCACGCAATTGCCCTCGCAGAGTCGATCCTGCGGACAAATCCGCCCACAAATCTCAGGAAACGTATTGGTCAATTGACTGATTTCATAAGCTTCTTTCAGGCGACCTTCAGCCGTTAGCCGCAACCAGTCGGGGATATTGTTGTGCAGGGGGCAATGGCTCTGGCAGTAGGGCACACCACACTGACTGCATCGCCCCGACTGCTCTTTGGCTTTGGCATCAGCAAATTCCGCATAGATCTCATGGAAATCCTGCCGCCGCGCCGCCGCGCCACGCTTCTCGGGCATGTCCCGTTCGACGGTCACGAATTTCAGCATAGGTTGCTTCGCCACGGCTTATCCTCCCGAGTCACCTTCGTCCGCGAAGGTTTACCCCAGTCGATTTATAATTAAAAGTCACAAACTATGACCTATTATGAATTAATATCTACTGGACAGCACTGACCCTTAGCAAAATTTTCATATTTTAATTCCGATTCGGACCTACAATCAGGTTTGCCTTTGAAACACAATGGTTTATAGGATTGCAAAAATGAGCATAAGGCAGTCCAGATGGCACTTTTCCATATTTTCCTTGTCGCTATCGTGCAGGGGATCACGGAGTTTCTGCCGATCTCCTCATCTGGCCATCTGATCCTTTTGCCGAATCTGTTGGGCATTCCGGACCAAGGGCTGATCATTGATGTGGCCGTGCATGTGGGCACACTCTTTGCCGTCATGATCTATTTCTGGTCTGACTTGCGCGGCGCTGTCGTGGGGCTCCCGCGCCTCATTTCTTGCCGCGCCGATACGCCGGGCGCCCGACTTGCACTACTCTTGATCGTGTCCTCGGTTCCGGTCATGGCCTGCGGCCTCCTGCTGAAACTCTCAGGGCTTGATGAGGCGCTCCGCTCGATCGCCGTGATTGGCTGGACCACATTGATCTTCGGGGTCTTACTCTATTGGGCCGATCAAACCGGAAAGGTCGAAAGAGCGAGCGAAAACTGGAACATGCGGGATGCTATCGTCTTGGGACTGTGGCAAGCAATCGCGCTCATTCCGGGCACATCCCGCTCTGGTATCACCATCACCGGCGCGCGTTTTATAGGGTACGCGCGCGAAGATGCTGCCCGCATCTCGATGCTCATGTCAGTGCCTACAATCATCGCCAGTGGCGTTCTTTTGGGTGGTGAGGCCGTTATGCAAGCTGATCTTGGGCTCTTGCGTGATGGCGCTATTGCCGCCGCTTTCGCCTTTGTGGCGGCATTGCTGGCCCTCAGCCTGATGATGCGTCTGCTCCGCAGCGTGAGCTTTACGCCCTACGTGGTCTACCGTTTGATCCTAGGTGTGACCCTGCTGGCGATCGCTTATACGTGACACCTAGCGCGCGCGCAGGTTTTTGGCCGATTCCTTGATCGCGGAATATTGGCCGGCAGGACGGAACCGCCACAGATAATCGGACAGAACAGCCCCCAAAGCCATAGGGGATATTCCAAGAGAATCAAAGCCCTTGGCCTGCTCAGACACCACATTATCAACACGCAGGCTACGGACCTGATCGCGCGTGATCTGCGGCGGAATCAACCCAAATGTCACAGTCTCCACCAGTTCCATTACCCCTGCCAAAATCGCAGCCACCCCAAACGGGATATTCACAATCAAACGAGATCTGCGGATCACCCCGAGCATTTGCTGCATCAAGGTACGAAAGCTAGCCACCTCTGGCCCACCCAATTCGTAAATGCCCGGCGCAGCCTGTCCCATGGCACCCATGACCGCCGCTTGCGCTACGTCATCCACGTAAACCGGTTGAAACCGCGTCTCGGCCCCGACAACGGGCAACACCGGGCCAAACCGCGTCATTGCGGCAAATCGGTTGAAAAACTGATCCTCCGGCCCAAAGATCACCGATGGCCGCAAGATCACAGCTCCCGGAAAATACTTGAGAATCCCAGCCTCCCCTGCTGCCTTGGACCGGGCATAGGCGCTATCCGACTCTGCATCCGCACCGATCGCGGATACGTGCACCAAATGCGCCACGCCCACCTCCGCCGCCATCCGCGCAACCCGCGTTGCACCTTCGGCTTGGATCGCGTCAAAACTGTTCTTGCCCTTGCGATCAAAGGTGCCCACGCAGTTCACCACCGCATCGGCTCCCTGCATCACAGCTCGTACGCTGGCATCATCCCGGATGTTGCAAAACACCGGCTCAACTTGACCGACGACGCCATAGGGTTTGACATGAATCGCCTCGTTGGGACGTCGCACCGCGACACGCACCCGCCAACCGGCCTGCGCCATGCGCCGCGCGATATAGCGGCCCACGAACCCTGATCCGCCGTAGATGGTGACTAGCTTTGACATTTTGGCCTCCGGGGCTGTGCGCATTCGCTCACTTTCCTACCGCTCTCGCGCGGTTTGGACAAGACGATAAGGCAATTGCACAACACCCGTAAAATCGCCGTTGACACTATGATGGGCGAGCGATAAACGCCTGCTTCACGACACCTGCCCAGGTGGCGGAATGGTAGACGCGCTGGCTTCAGGTGCCAGTGGCCGCAAGGCCGTGGAGGTTCGAGTCCTCTCCTGGGCACCAATTTCCATTGAAATCATTGACTTTTCATGCTCGTTTCGTGACAAACGCGACACCGCGTTTGGCGACAGTTATGAGCCTTTTGGTTGAAATCGAGCTAGAACATCTGAGGCTCGGGAAGGCCAGCAAGGCAAAGTGGCGAGGGCCGATAAAGCCCGAGAAACGACAGGCGTTGCTGATCAAAGACAGTTTAGAATACAGCGCTACAGGGTCTGGCAATAGACATTGTCGTTGTGCCCGCCTCAGTTGGTGTCGCTACAGTCTCTCAGTGAAGTCGGGTTCGGGTTTTGCGGACAACATCTCGGCCTCAGGCAGGCACCCTCTTGCAGTCAGGTCGAACACAGAAACATCGGCCTTCACCAGAAGGGATGAGGGCAGAGCCCGAGTCCAGATGCTATCAATGTCGATCTGCGATAGCGGAATGCCCATTAATGCGCCCAAGAGGAGCAAGCCGTCTTGACCGCAGTTTTCAACCGCTTCTCCACGAAATGTGCCGCGTCCGGCATTCTCGCCTGCCAAGTGGCGCGACAGCGCTCCACACGCGCAGAATTGGGCGAAAGCCTGACGGAAAATATTGGGTATTGCCTAAGCTTACTAAATCAGTCAACTTACAAGCGGGCGCTTCGGATGCACTGGAATTGTCAAGTTGGCCGTTATCGACCGCGGAACAAGAAACATGTGCCAAAACTGACACCGTTGCAGCGCGAAACGTTGAAACACACAACAGGACAGATAGATGCTCCGCACCATATTGACCTCCACCGCCATCGCCACTGCGCTGTTGGGTTCCGCTCAGGCACAGACCGCAAATGAGGTGCTCGACACCTATGCAGATATCGCCGAGGCGAACTATGGCGACAGTTTGCAAGCTGTCCGGGCACTGGAAAAGGCAGTCAAGGCGATGGTCAAAAACCCCTCAGCCGAGTCCATGTCCGCCGCTCGCGAAGCCTGGTTGCAAGCGCGCGTCCCCTATCAGCAAACCGAGGTCTTTCGCTTCGGCAACCCGATCGTCGATGACTGGGAAGGTAAGGTGAATGCGTGGCCGCTGGACGAGGGGCTGATCGACTATGTCGACGGACTCTACGGCGGTCCGACCGATACAAACCAGTTTGCAGCGCTCAATGTGATCGCCAATCCGAGCTTCTCTCTCTCGGGAAAGGAGATTGACGCGACCGAGATAACGCCAGACTTGCTAGAGAACATCCTGCATGAGGCTGATGGGATCGAGGCGAATGTTGCCACAGGTTATCATGCCATCGAATTCCTGCTTTGGGGGCAGGATCTCAATGGCCATGGTGACGGCGCAGGCAGCCGCCCTTGGACCGACTATGCCCAGAATGAAGACTGCACCAACGGCAACTGCGAACGCCGGGCTGACTACCTGATGGCAGCGACCGATCTTCTGTCATCCGATCTCGAATGGATCACCGCGCAATGGGCAAAGGGCGGCGAAGCCCGTACGACGATTACCGCAGAGGAACAGGCGGGGCTCACTGCCATTCTGACCGGCATGGGGAGCCTGTCTTACGGTGAGACGGCGGGCGAGAGAATGCGGCTCGGCCTGATGCTCAACGATCCCGAGGAAGAGCATTCCTGCTTTGCCGACAACACCCACAATGATCACTACTACAACGGCGTTGGTATCCGGAGCGTCTACTTGGGCAACTACGTGCGCACCGACGGCACGACGGTCAGTGGCGCCTCTCTTTCCGACCTTGTCGCGGATATCGACCCAGAATTGGATCGAGAGATGCGCACACGTTTGGCCGAAGCGGTTTTGGCCCTTGGCCGTATCAAGACAGCCGCCGAATCTGGCTTTGCCTATGACCAGATGCTGGCGCGCGGCAACGAAGGCGGAGAGGCGCTGATCATGGGTGGCGTCGATGGTCTGATAAACCAGACCCGGTCGATTGAGCGCGTTGTCACGGCATTGGATCTCGGCGGAATCGAGATCGAAGGCTCTGACAGCCTCGACAATCCCTCGGCAGTCTTTCAGTAACGCCAATCGCCTGCGGTCCTGCTCGGCGGACAGGAAAGCTATCTTGCAGATAGGTATGTTATCACATAACACATAGATGACGTTGCAGACCGTCATCCAAGAACAAACCAAGGATCAGTTATGAAAACCCTACCTTTATCGCTTGCCGCTTGCGCGGCACTCGGCGCGACTGCGGCACAATCACAAGAAATGAACTCGCGGTTCTCTGCCGAATTCTCGGTCGAACTGCAAAGCGATTTCACAGTCGAGTCCTCAGCACCCGGAGGCGAGATCAACAACACATTCGCCACCGTCGAGGGTGCGCTTTCGTTCGCCTTCACGTCCCAAACCTCAATCAACAGCACCGTGGTTCTGGAACAGATCACCCCACCCACCTCTGACAGCTTTCTAGAGGATCATGGACTCTACGCTGAAGAACTCTATTTCGCGCACGACTTCGGCGCAGCACAGGTGGTGCTTGGCAAGTTCAACCCCGGCTTTGGAACGGCTTGGGACGTGGCGCCGGGGATATACGGCGTCGATTTCGCAGAGGACTACGAGGTCACCGAAAGGATCGGAGCGGGCCTCGTGATCCCATTCTCCACTGGCCAAATTGAACATGAGCTCAGCGTGTCGATCTTCAGCGCAGATCGCAGCGTGCTCAGCGAGTCGCTTGGCGAGAACCGCGGGCGCACCAATCGCAATGATGGTGGCGTATCGAATACCAGCGGGCCGGAGTCCTTTTCCATCACCCTATCGGGAGCCTTCGGCGCGACCGCCTATAACCTCGGCCTGCAATCCCAAGCGCGGGGTGTCGGCGACGTGGAGGATCAGAACGGCATCGTGGGCGGCGTCAGCCATGATTTCGGATCCGGTTCTATGCCTGTCACGCTGCTCGCTGAAGTGGCCTATTTCGATCATTTCGACGGCACCGCCGACAGCGCCACCTTTGCCACAGTCGGAGTTGAAGCTCTGGTCGGGCCTGTCACGCTCTCAGGAGTCTATGCGTTGCGCGACGTCGAGACCCTGCCACGCGATCATCTGGCCACGCTCTCTGGCGAATTCGAGATCCTCGAAGGTCTCAGCGCCGCGTTGGCCTATCGTTATGGCGAAGAGGGTGGAGATGAGACCCATACCATTGGCGCGCTGCTTGCCTATGCATTCTAAGGAACGCTAAAGAAGATCATGCCCGTGTCCAAGTCAAAGCCATATCAAGTTATCCTTCAAGTCGTGGGATTACTCAGCATCTGCGCGGGCATGACCGTCGCCCAACCTCTAGAAGACATTCATCTCGACACCGTGCCCCGCACTGACGCAGAGCGCGCGCGCGTGGCCAATATCACGGCCCTGCCCAAGGATTTCTCGGCGCCTTGGCAATTCGAAGAAAATTCCGCCGGCGCGCAGACCGTTCGGGCGCGCGGGACGCCCGATGCCTTTTCCCAGCCCGCCGACAACCTGACCTTCGAACAGGAGCTGGATTTCCGGATCGGCAATGGAATGTTCCGGCGAACCTGGGTCTCGGCACCGGCGTCGACGCTGGCCTCGGATGGTCTGGGGCCGTTGTACAACGCGCGCTCCTGCCAGCGCTGCCACCTCAAGGACGGTCGCGGCCACCCGCCCGAAGGACCGGAGGACGGGTCCGTGTCAATGTTCTTGCGAGTCTCGATCCCGGCACCGGAGCCGTCAGAGATCAATGCCTATATTGAGGGCACACATGCGACGGCCCCCGATCCCACCTATGGCACGCAGCTTCAGGACCTCAGCCTGCCGGGCCATGCACCAGAATACCAGCTTCGGATAGACTATCAGGATGTCAAAGTTGACATGTCAGGGAGTGAGGTAGCCACTCTCCGAAGCCCGACCTATACTGCCGCCGATCTCGCCTATGGCCCACTTCACCAGAACGCCATGCTGTCGCCCCGCATCGCCCCGCAGATGATCGGTGTGGGACTATTGGAGGCGATTCCAGTGCAGGATATCCTGGACTGGGCCGACCCTGACGACACCGATGGTGACGGCATCTCGGGTCGTCCCCAAATTGTCTGGTCCGATGTACATGACCGGCCCATGCTGGGCCGGTTTGGCCTGAAAGCGGGCAATCCAACCGTGCTGGAACAGACCGCAAGCGCGTTTGCGGGCGATATCGGAATTTCAAATCCCATCCATCCAGCGGGGTCGGGCGACTGCACTGATGCGCAGACCGATTGCACCGCCGCCGTGCATGGTGATGACCCCGAACAGAATGGCTTCGAGCTTGATCAAGTTGGGCTGGACCTTGTGACCTTTTACAGCCAGACATTGGCCGTTCCGGCCCGGCGAGACGTGAGCGATCCAGAGGTGTTGCGTGGGCGCGAGGTGTTCTTCAAGACCGGCTGCTCGGCCTGCCACCGCCCCAACTTTGTCACTTATCGGCTGAAAGACAATAACCCGGCCAGCTTTCAGTTGATCTGGCCATATACCGACATGTTGCTGCATGATTTGGGACCGGGCTTGGCCGACGACCGCCCCGAGGGGCGCGCGAATGGTCAAGAATGGCGCACCGCTCCGCTCTGGGGTTTAGGCATGACCGAGACCGTTTCCGGCCACACCTATTTCCTGCATGATGGACGGGCGCGGTCGCTTCTTGAGGCCATTCTTTGGCATGGCGGTGAGGCGCAAAAGGCCCGTGAGCGGATTGTCTCGATGCCACCCGACGACCGCAACGCTCTGATCCGCTTCTTGGAGAGCTTATGAGACCTCTGCCCATCATCAGTCTGACCCTCGGTCTTGCCACACCAGCGCTTGCGGGGGTGGATACCGCATTGAACCAACACATCCTGCCCGGCTTCAACGCCTTCGCACAGAGCGCCGACACGCTAGCCGACGCCGCTGCCAAGGATTGCCAGCCAGACTCGGTACGGCCCGCCTATCAGGCCGCCTTTGATGCCTGGATGCGCGTGGCTGATTTGCGTTTGGGCCCATCCGAAACCGGTGCGCTGTCCGTCGGCTTCTGGCCGGATCCGCGCGGCTTTACCCAGCGCACACTGTCCCGGTTGGTTGCCGAAGAAGATCCGGTGGCGGGCGACCCGACCGGCTATGCGGATGTTTCAATTGCCGCCCGTGGCCTCTTCGCGCTGGACATGCTGATCTACGACCCGGCGTTTTCCAGCTACGTGTCCGGCAGCTACACCTGCGACCTTGTCGCCACACTTGCCGCCGATTTGAGCAATCAAGCCGAGGCGTTGGACTCCGACTGGCAAGAGGGATTCGCCGCCACACTGCGCAACGCGGGCGAGACAGGTAACACGACTTTCCTGTCAAAGGACGAGGCTCTGCGCGCGCTCTACACGCAGGTCCTGTCGTCACTGGAATTCACCGCGAAGAGGCGGCTGGGTGAACCCATGGGCACCTTCGACCGCCCGCGCCCTGAATTGGCCGAGGCACGTCGATCCGGGCGCAGCCTGCGAAATGTAGTGCTTGCAGCCGAGGCAGCGCATGGGCTGTCCGCTGCACTGGCCGATTGGCCCATCCCCGCGACTGACGCGGCGCTGGACACTGTGCAAGAGGCCGCCAAACGAATTGGATCCCCAACCTTTCAAAACGTGAGCGATCCGCAAGGACGGCTACGCGCCGAGGTATTACAACAAGCAGTGACGGGTTTGCGCACGGCAATCAAAAATGAGATCGGCGCGCGCTATGGCATTGAACCCGGCTTCAACTCGCAAGACGGAGATTAAACCATGACATCGCGCCGCCAATTTATTGCAGCGCTCTTGGCCACAGGAGTTGCTCCGCGCATTGGCTGGGCAGCCGTAGGAAATCCCGCCTATCTGGCCGCCGCAAAGGATTTGGGCGGGCGCTTTGCTCTCTATGGGCTAAGCGAGGGCGGCGCAGTCACATTCCGCGTGCCGCTACCAGCTCGCGGCCATGCCGGGGCCGGTCATCCGCGTCGGGCCGAAGCTGTGGCCTTTGCCCGCCGTCCAGGTCTATTTGCGCTGGTGATCGACTGCGCATCGGGCGATGTGCTGCACCGATTGGCTCCACCGCCGGGGTATCACCTGAACGGTCACGGCGTCTTTGCCGAGCGAGGCGCGCTCCTGCTCACCAGCGAACAAAAGGCTGATAGCAGTGAGGGCATGATCGGTGTCTGGGATGTGGAGGCAGGATACACCCGTGCCGGGTCATTCTCGTCAGGTGGCATCGGACCGCATGAGATCCGCCTCATGCCTGATGGAGCGACATTGGTCGTCGCCAACGGCGGCGTCGCCACCGACCCAGCCGACCGTGCCAAACTGAACCTTGCTACGATGCGGCCAAACTTGTCATACCTGACTTTGGATGGCTCGTTGCGGGACCGGTTCGAGCTCGACAGAGATCTGCATCAGAATTCGATCCGGCATCTGGCGGTTCGGGCCGATGGCCTGGTGGGCTTTGCAATGCAATGGGAAGGTGCGCCGGGCGCGGCAACCCCATTGTTGGGACTTCACCGAGTGGGAAAAGCCCCCGTTCTGGCCGAGGCTCCGTTGCCTGATGAACTGGCCATGCAGGACTATGCCGGAAGTGTTGCCTTCAGCGGCGATGGCGACGAATTGGCTATCACGTCGCCCCATGGCGGACGGCTTCATAGGTTCAGGGACACCGGCGCTTTTCTGGGTGCGATATCCAGATCCGAAATCTGCGGGCTGGCCCCCTTACCCGGCGGCTATCTGGCGAGCGATGGCCTGGGCGGCCTGATGACTATCGGGCGAGAAGGGCCGGCAGTTTTGGCGCGGCTGGGTTGCACCTGGGACAATCACATCGTGACCCTCTGACGGCTCCACAGCCTTTCATGATCCTATAATCTCGTCGTTTCAATCCAACGCGGCGAGCCTGAAAAGTTCTCTCGTGAATAGTGAAACAGAGACTCGATTGACACGTTTTATCATGCGCCCAATACATGAGGGTGGCACTCGTACCATCAACACGAACTCTGGTGGAGCGTCAGCCAGAGAACGCCACACCCGGTTCCAACGCCGGGTCATTAGGGACAGCTATCGGATCGCATCAACTATTCTCAATCCGCGATCACGTCTGAGCAATCCAATGCCCGCTGTAGCTTCGAACGATGTTGTGTTTGTCCACCAAAAGGTGGGCTGTCATGCCCGTTTCGGTGTTCAGGCAGTCGTAGGTCTCGTTTGAAATGCGTCGAAATACGAGGCGAAGAGGCGTGAGTCGTTCCGTCTCGAGATCGAGCCTTGCGACCAAGATCTCTGTGTCCTCACCTAGGCCGAGGTTCAGGCGACGGATGGGCAAAGTAAGAGCGGCAGGCGTAAAGCCCAGATAAATATCCTTGGCACCGGTGACCTGCGGGAACGGTGCGCCATTCAACATCCATGTGTCATCAGGCGCCCGCCGCACAAAGATGCGCGACTTGGACCCGATACGAGCGCGCCGTGTTGTCCCATCGCCCCGTGCCCGAATACGGTAGCGCAAAATATTCCAGTCCGCATCCGTCGACGAACCGTCAATCAGATAGCCACCCTCAGCGTCAGCAAAACGGCAGGCGTCATTTCCCGGACGGTCCTGCCTGACCCAAACGACTGCATGTGCTCCTGCGATCATGGTAAAGACTCCCTCCATCTAGATATCTTATCACACTGAGGTTTTCGATCACCATATATTGCTCCTCACTGAGGCTAAGGCAGCCGTGGCCTGTCTTGGTTCAACACTTTGATCGGGCGAAAGGGTTTGTCGTGACGCTTTGGTGAGGGTGGTGTCTCCGCCGCCGAGAGGCATGCAATCAAATCCGGAGCCAATCGCTCGAAAAGTCGATGGCATCAGCGTTGGCCAAGTGTTTCACGCGTTCCAGTTCTGCCGTGAGGCTGGCGAGTCGTGCCTTACCCATCTTGACGCCAACCTCGGGCCAGAAGGCTCGGACGTTCAGGGTCCCTCCGTCGCGTTTGACATCAAGGCGGCCGATCAGGCGATCTCCCTGCAACAGCGGAAATACATAATACCCATAGCGCCTTTGCGCTTCGGGAACGAATATCTCAATTCGGTAATGAAACCCAAATAGCCGTTCCGCACGTGACCGGTCACGCAAGGCCGGATCGAACGGAGACAAGAGGCGCACGCGCGATGAAGGCTCCGGCAGGGACGAGACATCATCGAGAATGGCTTTGGTTGTGAAACTGCGCCGTAGTGAGCCATCTGCCATGGCAATATCCGCTTCGATGATGCGTCCGTCCGCTGTTGCGGTCTGGCACCAGGCTTTAGCCTCCTCTCGCGTCACGATGTCAAAGAAACCAGCAAGCTCCCCACTGGTCCCGAATCCAAGTCTGTCGAGCGCGCCCATCATGGCCCAGTCTATGATCTCGGCCTCGTCTCGTTGGTCTTTCAGGTGTTCTGTCGGGATCACCCGCTCGGAGAGATCGTAATACTTCCGAAATCCCTCGCGATGACAGACCGCGAGTCTGCCAGACCGCCACAGGAATTCGAGGGCCGTCTTGGACGGATGCCAATCCCACCAGCCAGACGTCCCCCTCTTTTCGTCTTTTCCGACATCAAGAGAGCAGGCGGGCCCGTGGTCGGCTATGTGCTGGAGAACGGTATCGATTTCGGCATCCCATCCCTCTCGGCGCCATTGCGGCCAACGCGCCCTCATGCGCGCTTCGTCTCTGACGAACTTCAACCGCCACATCGGATAGAACTGCATCGGGACGGCGGCTGCATCGTGAGTCCAGTGTTCGAAAGCGGACCGATGCCGGGCAACGAGATACGTTAAGTTCTGTGGTCGGTATTTACCTTGTCTGGACCACAGGATCAGGTCATGGGCCCGCGCCAGCGTGTTGACGCTATCGACTTGCACAAATCCCAGGGCATGCAGCAGCCGATTGAGATCTGCGCCCTTGCCAGTTCCCGCGTCGGGTCGTAGCAAAAGATGCCTGTCCAAAAAAAGACGGCGCGCAGTGCAATTGTCCAGAAGCGGGCGAAACATCTCGTCAGATGTATCCTTGATGCTGATCCGGAGCAATTGGGATTACCAACCACAGCTTGAGCTTTCCCGCTGTGGCTGACATGGTCCAAGTGGGAGGCGTGTTTTGATCAGGATCCTGCATACAGCTGACATCCATCTCGACTCGCCGCTCAAATCTTTAGCGCTGCGCGACCAAGACCTGCGCGCGACAGTCGCAGCAGCGACGCGCGCGGCCTTTGTCCGGATCATCGACCTCGCACTTTCGGAACGCGTCGCTGCGGTGCTCATCGCGGGCGACCTCTTTGACGGCAAGGAACGGAGCGCGCGCACGGCCGCGTTTCTGACCGGGCAGTTGGATCGCCTGCGCGACGCGGGCGTCCGAGTGTTCTACATCAAGGGGAACCATGATGCCGAGAACCCGATCACAGGCGCGCTCGATCTGCCTGACAATGTGCATGTCTTTGATGCGCGCGGTGGCAAGGTTCAACTGACCGAGGATGTCTGGGTCCACGGCGTCAGCTTTGCCGACCGCCACGCACCCGAGAGCCTCTTGCCGCGCTTTTCAGCCCCTGTGCCGGGGGCAGTCAATATCGCCATGCTGCACACATCTCTGGCCGGGGCGGCTGGGCACGACATTTACGCGCCCTGCGCATCCGGTGATCTGGTGGCCATGGGTTTCGATTATTGGGCGCTTGGCCATGTCCACAAGCGTCAGGTTCATTCAGAGGCACCTTGGGTTGTGATGCCCGGTATGCCGCAGGGCCGCGACATCGGCGAGTCGGGCCCAAAATCCGCATGCTTGCTGAGCATCTCGGAGGGCAAAATCGCTGTGGAGGCGGTGCAAACCTCGGTGGTGGAGTTCACTGCCCTACCTTTGGATATCTCGGATGTGGAGAGCGACGACGCCCTGCGCGCATGCCTGCGCGAACATATGCGAAACTTGGCAAGTGGTCTGCGCGCCCCGGCAGGGGTTGTCCGCCTGACCCTTACAGGCGCGCCGGACCGGCATTGGCAAATCCTGCGGGATCGGGCTTACTGGGAGGAACAGGCTGCGGCGGTTGCCCGCGACACAGGCTGCCTCTGGCTCGACAAGCTCACCTTCGAGATTGACGCACCGTCAGTCGGCGAGGGCACTGGCAGCGCCACACGGGAGCTGGCAGACCTCATGGAAACGATCCGGGCCGAACCCGGCTTTGCCTCCACAAGCTGGGCAGAGGTCGATGAGGTGATTGGCGATCTGCCACAAGCACTGCGCGCCCGTCTCTTGCCCGACGAAACAGTGGCCCGGTCTCTGACTGATCGTCTGGCCGAGACGGGCGCGCGCCGGGTTCTGGCGCGGATGAAAGGTGCCGAGATCTGATGCGGCTCCGAAGCCTTTCTCTAGATCGCTTCGGGCATTTCACCGACCGCGCATTTGATTTCGGTGTTGTCGGCGACAGGCCAGATTTTCATATCATCCACGGCCCGAACGAGGCCGGAAAGACCACCACAATGGAGGCGGCACTGCGCCTCTTTTACGGGTTTCCACTGCGTGACGGATATGCGTTCAAGCATCAACGCCCCAATTTGCAAGTCTCGGGCCTGCTCGAGATCGACGGGCATCCCCGCCGCTTTACACGCCTGCCCAAGCGCAGCGGGTCATTGGTTGATGAGACAGGCACCGCCCTACCTGAGGCAGCGTTGGCAGCGCATCTGGGAGGCCTGTCAGAAGAGGATTACCGCAATCTGCTCTGTCTCGATGATGACACGATCGAGCGCGGCGGCGAAGAGATTGCGCAGGCGCGGGGCGATATCGGTCGGCTGTTGTTTTCCGCCGCCGCAGGAGTGGCGGATCTGAGTAACGCGCTCGAGGACGTACGGGCACAAGCAGATGCACTCTGGCGCAAGCGGGCACAGAAAACCCGCGTGGCTGATCTGAAACGTGATCTGTCAGAGGTGGAGAAGGCGATCCGCGAGCGCGATGTCACAGCCAGCGCTTGGCGCGGCCTCAAGAAAGCGTTGGCCGAAGCGCGCGAGGCTGAGAACACAGCCCGCGCAACCCGCGACACCATGTACGAAAGGGCAGCCGGGATTGCCGCCCGCCATCGGGCCTTACCCCTTCTGACCGAAATCGACGCGCTCGTCCTGCGTCTCGCGCCCTTCGAAGCATACCCGGAGCGCTTGGATTTCGACCCGGAACGCCTCGTCATATTGCTGGCAGAAGAGACCGGAGCCAAGGCTGATATCCGACGCCTGACCACCGAGATCGAGGCATTGACCGCGACCCAACAAAGCCTCCCGCACGCGCCAAAGCTGGCGGGTCTTGCTGAGGAGTTGGAGGCGCTGGACGACGTGCGCGCCCGCGATGTCACTGCCGGGCTGGATCTTGATCGTCGGCGTGATCAGGTTCGCGAAGCCGAGGCCGCAATGGCCCGCGCCGCACGCGATCTTGGGTTGCCTGAAGAATGTGATCCGCGTGCGCTGGTACTGTCCCCGGCGCAACTTGCAAGGATCGAGACCGCACGCGAGAGGGTGCGAGACGCAGAGTCCGCCGCGCAGATGGAGGCGCGCGAAATCGCCGCTTTGACAGAACGTCGCGACAAGGCGCAGACCGCCCGCGACGAACTGACCGGCAAACCGCAGACCGCACAACGGGTCGGCGACATTCTGGCGCGGCACGACTTGGATCGGCTGCTTCCGGCTCTTGCCAAGGCGCGGCAGGCGATGGAAGCCGCCGAAGACGCAGAGCGCCGGACCCTGGTCGCCCTCTCGATTGGCACCGTGACGTTTGAAGTGCTGCCCGACTGCCCGACGAGCGCGACCCGAGCGCTGGAATGGGCCACTCTGCACAGGGACATCACCCAGAAAATCGGCACGGCCGAAGACGCGCTCGCCCATCATCTTGCAGATGTCGCCGCACGTCACGCGCAATGCGAACACCTCACGGCACGCGGCCGCTTTGTCCCCGATACCGAAGCACGGGCTCTGCTGGCCGAACGCGACCACCTCTGGCAGGCGCATCGCATCTCGCTTGATGCGACAAGCGCGCAGGCGTTTGAGAATTCCATGAAAACCCTCGACGCGGCCATGCTGTCCCGACTGGATCAGGCCAGCGATCTAGGGCAGCTCCGCCAGATCGAACAGGCCCGAGCAGAGGCGCAGGCGCGTTCAGTTCAAACTGAAACCCGGCTGACGGAATTGCGCGATCAGCGAACCGCGCTTGAGGCCTTGGTGGAAAGCGCTGCCGCCACAATCGGTCTGCCGGTGCCACTCTCACCTCAGGAATGGCACGACTGGGTTACGCGTCAGGGGGCCGCGTTCGAGGCCAGAGAAACCGTCCGACACTTGCACCAGAAACATCACCCCGACCTTGACCGCGCGCAACGCCTGCTCGAAACGCTTGCGCCGCATCTGACTCTGGACGCCCCCGAGTTCGACGCCGCGGTGGCCGCTGCACGCAAACTGGCAGAGGTCGAGCGAGAGGTGATTGCCGCCTTTGACAAGGCGCAAGACAAGCTTGAAGCACTCGAAAAAGACTTGGCCGCGCGCCGGATAAATTGCGAAACGCTGCGGAAAGAGGCGGACACGGCCCGGAAAGCATGGGACGCTCTTCTGTTCGACTGTTTCGGTGATGCAATAATACCAGATACAGTGCTTGCCTCGCTCGAGCCGCTGCGCGTCCTGCGTGCGCAGGACGAACGGCGCACAGAAGCCGCACAGCGCGTCGCGACTATGCAAACCGATCAAGCCAGCTTCGCTGAGGCGGTCGCAGCACATGCCGCCACCCATAACCTGCCCCTGCAAGAAACGCCTGCCGCCACCTATCAAATGCTGCGCGAGCGGTCTAACGCGGCCAAGGCCGCCGAAGCGCAGGCGACAGAACTGGCCGATAGTATCGAATCGGCCCGCACCGCTCTGACCGAGGCGCAAGATCGGCTGGACGCCGTCGCGCGCGAGGTCGCTGCCATGGGCCAGATTTTTCCCGAGGATGCGTTCGTCGATACGCTCGATGGGCTCCGCCGCGCTGCGTTGCAAGCGCAGCAGATCATCTCCGACCGGAACGAAAAGACCAAACTGGAGCGTCAGAGCCTCACTGAACTGGGGGCAACAGACCTCAAGACGGCCCGCGCGATGCTCGACGGTGTCACCCTTGCAGGCCTGGAGGCGGAGGCTGGGACCGTCAAATCTGATCTGAGCACCGCCGAGCGAAACCTGACCGAGGCAACCGAGTTGCGGGTCACCGCCGAGCAAGCCCTCTCCCGCGTGACCGGAGACGCTGATATCGCAGCACTCGCCGAACGCAAGGCCACGCTGGACCTCGAGCTGGAAGACGCAGCGCTGGACCATTTGGAACTGTCGCTCGGTCACCGGCTGGCGGAAGAAGCAATCCGACGCTACCGCGACACTCACCGAAGCGGCATGATGTCCGCGACCGAACGCTGCTTTGCCATGCTGACGCAAGGCGCCTATTCGCGCCTTACCACCCAGCCCGATGGCAGTAATGAAACGTTGCTCGCGGTCGACGCCGGGGGAACTTCCAAACGCGTCGCCGAAATGTCAAAGGGCACGCGTTTTCAGCTCTACCTCGCCCTGCGCGCCGCCGCCCATGAACAACTTGTTGCTCAAGGCACCTGCTTGCCGTTCTTCTGCGACGACATCTTTGAAACATTTGACGAAGACCGCACCAGTGCTGCCTGCCGCGTCTTGGAACAGATCGGTCGCAGCGGACAGGCGATCTATCTCACTCATCATCGCCATGTCGTCGACATCGCGATGCAGGTCTGCGACAGCAAGCCCATCGTGCACGAGATCTGAGAGCCCTCGGACATGTAAGGCCAAAGGCTCTTACGGCAAGTGACTACCGTTCAGCGCGCGGGGACCGACATCGGTCCGCATCGTCTTTAGAACTGTGCCATCTGTGGAGCATGTCAGGCGCACGGTTTTGCCACCGTGAAAGAAGCTGAGGCGTATCCGTCCGGCGTCTTTGCCTTCGCCGGTTTCAAACCGGCTCGTAATCTCACCTGCACGCATCTTTGCCTGAACTTCTGCTGGTGTCAGGCCCAGCAGGCCAGACAGATCCGTTGCGTCCACGACGGGTTGCCCATCTCTGATTTCAATCTTCATTGCCCGTACTTTCACTCTGCCACATCCATCAAATGCCGGATGTGGCGTGCGAAATACCATGTCGCCGGCACCCCGATGACGCAACCCAATCCAATCGACCAGCCGGTTGTCGCCACGGGCCCACCGATCCAGCTAAAGATCAACGACGCAAAAAACACGTTGACCGCTGCCGCCCCCGCCCCAAAGGGATAGAGCGCGAGTGCGATCCGTGCCGCGGACCATCCGTGGCGTGTCACTTGCGCGCCACCAACCGCTGCACCAGAACCAGCGCTGCGATCATCGCGATGCTGCCCAAGGCGAACCATAACTCTGCCGTAGCTGACTGAGCTTGTGGGATGGGTCGGTCAAAGCTCTTTGCGAAGACCGGTGATGCGATAAGAGTGGTAAAAACGACTGTCAGACAGCGCATGTCAATTCTCCTGTGTCAGGGTGCGATAGATATCGGGCAAGGCGCGGGTCAGGCGCTCGGGGTTCGGCAGAAGAGAGAAGCCGCCACGCCCAAAGATGCGGGCAAACCAATCCTGACCGTCCTCGTCAATGATGATCCCATGCAGGCTGTGACCTGCCTTGCGGGCCTCTCGAACGGCCATGTGACTGTCTTCGATGCCGTACCGCCCCTCGTAATGGTCAAGATCGTTGGGCTTGCCGTCAGTCAAGACGATCAGCAGTTTGCGCGCACTTGGCTCAGCCGCCAACTGGGTGCTGACGTGGCGGATCGCCGCCCCAAGCCGCGTGTAATGTCCGGGTTTCAGCGCGCCGATATTGGCGATGATCTCGGGGGACATTTGATCCTCGAACCTCTTGCAGCGGGATAGAAACACCCGGTCCCGGCGCAGCGACGAAAACCCCCAAATTCCCAGCCGATCCCCTGCCGCGTCGATCCCTGCAGCTAGGGCGGCCATCGCTTCGCGGGCCACCTCAATCACAGACGTGTCGCCAATCGCTGCTTCGGTAGAACGAGACGTGTCGATCAGGAACGCCACTGACAGATCACGATCGGTCTGACGCGCCGACTGCCAGATGCGGTCAGAGCCACGCCCCGTGGCCAAGAGGTCCGCGCGCGATGTCAAGAGCGCATCAAGGTCGAGTTCTGTTCCCTCAACCTGACGCGGTTGCAGGATACGGCGCGGGCGGAGCGCCTCAAATTGTCGGCGCACTTCGCGCATGCGGCGTTCACTCGGTACAAACACTGTGTCGGCAGGTGTCACAGGTGCATCCAGCACACGGCAATGATCCGTCAAATAGCTGCGCGACCGGTGGTTCCATTCAGGATAGGTATATGTGCCGGCCAAAGCCTCGTGATCAGCATCCGCCGGCGAGAGGTCAAGATGCAGGCGCAGGCGCGTTGCGGCCTTTCGATTCTGTTTGGACAGGGTGATCTCGTCCTGATCGTCAGCAGCCTTTTGGGCGTTCTCTTGATCGTCATCATCGACGCTACGGTTGAGGTTCATCGATTCGACCCAAGAGAGGATCGATTCAAAACGGTGGATGATAAAGCTGTCTTTGCGGTTCTGCTGGTCCTGATCCTTGCGCCGCCCCAGTTTACGGCTGGTTTGCGCCGCATCCGGCGGTGGCCCCGCAGTGTCAGCCGGGTCATCGGTCGCCGCGTTGCCACGGCCCGGTGCGGCAAACCGAATCCAGATCGGGACTGGCGCAAATGGCATATGGCCACGCGCCTCTGATGTGGAAATGATATCAGGAGACGATCCGCACATCTGGTTGCAAATCGCCGTTTCAATGATTGCTTCCTGAGCTGGTCGAAACACATCTGGCCGCGCCTTGACGCAAAGGCTGGTCATGGCCGCGTAAGCAGGTCTCAAGCCGGGACAGATAGCATACGCCGCATCAGCCGCCGCAGCGTTGGCACGGATCTGAACGCAGTCCCAAGCCGGGCCGTCACCCGCCAAATCAAAGTTTCGGAGATCGCTGGTCGCCGCCAGTGCGGTCAACCAAAAGAACGCCGCTCGGTTCAACGTCGGATCAGGAAAATCGGCGATGAGGGGCGGAAGGCTCAGCCGCTCGCCATCAAATCCGGCGACCCATTCGCGGTCCCGCTCGGCCCCCAACTTGCGGCGCAGCGGTTGACGGTGGCGCACAAGCGTCGCCGGTGCCTCGCAGAGCTCCACTGCTGCCGCCCCCCCAAGGGAGCGGAACAACATTGCAAGACTGGGCCTGACCGAGCGAAGCGCGACACCAGCCTCGGGATGGCCGGTATTCGCCCCGATCCCGCTTGCCATGTCATGCCAGAGGTTGCCGACCGTTTCTTCGGGTTCCATGAGATCGCGAAGTTGCATCTTTCTTATCCGTAGATTGTGGCGATGAGATCGCGCAACGCCTGCTGCACGTCTGGCTCGTCACTCAAAGGTTCGATTACTGCGGCCTCCAAGGCCTGATCCACGCCCATTCCGTTCGCCATCAAGGTGGCGGCGTAAATCAGAAGGCGCGTCGAAACGCCTTCCTCCAGATCCATGCCCGATAGATTGCGAATATGGCCGGCCAGCCGCACCAAAGGTGCGACGCGTCCGGGCTCCAAGCGGCTTTCTTTGGCCACAACCGCGATCTCCGTTTCGAAATTCGGGAAACTGAACGAGATCGAGAGAAACCGCTGGCGGGTAGACGGCTTCAATCGCTTGAGGACATTCTGGTAGCCTGGGTTGTAGCTGGCCACCAGCATGAACCCCTGCGGAGCCGCCAGTTCTTCGCCGGTCCGGTCTATCATCAAGGTTCGACGCGTGTCTGTCAGGGGATGCAAAACGACTGTCACATCCTTGCGCGCCTCAACCACCTCGTCGAGGTAACAGATCCCGCCTTCGCGCACGGCACGGGTCAACGGGCCGTCGACCCAGACAGTCTCGCCGCCCTTGAGCAGATACCGTCCGATAAGATCCGAGGCCGACAAGTCGTCATGACAGGCCACAGTATAGAGCGGCTTGCCCAGACGGGCGGCCATATGCTCGACAAAGCGGGTCTTGCCGCATCCGGTCGGCCCCTTGAGCAAAAGGGGCAAACCGTTGTCATAGGCCATCTCGAACAATTCGCATTCACGACCCGTCGTCTGATAAAACGGCAAACTTGGTTTCAGTGCCATATTCATCGCTCATTCTCCAGGAACAGTGGTGGCGAGACCGGGTTGGATGACCTCGGACTTTCGGACGACCAGCAGCGAATAGATGTATAGCAAGGCACCGATGACCACCGCAGCCCCTGCACCAAACCGCATCAGATAGAACAAGGACAGGCCGTCCTGTACATCCATGTAATAGTCGCCAACCACACGCTGCATATGCGTCTGGATTGTGCCTGCAAAGGTCAGCACGAAAGTCATGAAGGCCATGCCGCCAGTCATCAGCCAGAAAGATGCCATGTTCAGCACCTGATTATAGGGCGCACGTCCCCGCAGGATCGGCATCGCATAGGTGAAGATCGCGAGATTCAGGGCGACATACGCACCATAAAAGGCAAGGTGTCCATGTGCTGCGGTGATCTGCGTGCCGTGACTGTAGAAATTCACACCATGCAGCGTGTGCAGAAATCCCCAGACGCCCGCCCCAAAGAAGGCCACGGTGGACGACCCAAGCGACCACAGCAGAGCGGCCTTGTTCGGATGGTTCTTGCGGCCTTTCCAGACCATAACAAAGGCAAAGGACATCATCAGGAAGAAGGGGATGACTTCGAAGGTCGAGAAGATCGAGCCAACCCATTGCCAGTAGCCCGGCAGACCGATCCAATAAAAATGGTGCCCGGTGCCAAGGATGCCCGAGAAAAGCGCCGTGGCGACGATGACATAGAGCCATTTTTCCACCACTTCACGGTCCACGCCTGTCAGCTTCAGCAGCAAAAAGGCCAGGATCGCAGCCATCACCAATTCCCAGGTCGCTTCGACCCAAAGGTGGACAACGAACCACCAGTACATCTTGTCGAGGCTGAGGTTGTCAGGGTTGATGAAGGCAAAAACCCACAGAAGAGACAGCAGCCACAGACCCATCAAGAGCACGTTGGTGATCGCAGTCTTCTTGCCAGCAAGGACCGTCATTGAGATGTTGAGAAGAAAGATCAGGGCGGCGACAAGGATGCCGAACTTGACCCACAGAGGCTGTTCAAGGAATTCCCGCCCACCGTGGATACCCACCAGATACGACCCGACCGCGCCCAGCGTTCCCACGACAAGGATGATGAGCTGAAGATAGGCGAGCTTGGGCGACCAGATTTCGCGCTCCGATTCCTCGGGAACCAGATAGTAAGCAGCCCCAAAGAAACCCAGCAGAAGCCAGACGATCAGGGCGTTGGTATGGATCATGCGGATGATATTGAAGGGCAGTATCTCGGCCAGAAAATTGGGTGAGACATAGACCCAGCCCGCCAGCAACCCACCCAGCACCTGAATGCCGAACAGGGCCATAGCGGCAACGAAATAATAGAACGCAACGTGTTGGGATTTGTATTTCATCGATTCTACTCCTTAGCCAGCATCATTGGGCGGCCAGCCCTGCGTGTCGGTTTGATCGGCCCAACGCAGAAATTCCGCGAGTCCGCGGATATCTTCGTCGGTGAGGTTGAAATTCGGCATCTGGCGGCGGCCCGGTGTGCCGCTTGGCTGGCTTTCCATCCAGCCTTTGAGGATCTCGAATGCGTCCTCGGGGCTATCCTGAACACCCCAGCGGGTCATGACGTTACCCACCTCCGGCGCGAAGTACGCGCCTTCGCCGTGGAGCGTATGGCAATTGATGCAAGAGTGCCTTTCCCAGACATGCTTGCCGTGGATCACCTCTTCACTGAGGGCCATGCCCGCCGTCGAGGTTTGCACAACATACTTGTGGCTATGGACGGTCATCGCCACGAAGATCACGACAAAAAAGATCGAGCCCCCGTAGAAGATGTTGCGCGCCCTCGATTTTGTTAAGATTTCAGCCATGGTCAGGCCTCCTTGAATTCGGGATGGCCTGTTGTAAGCGGGCTCTCGACATCAAAGTTTGTTGCAGCGCAATGTTTGGCACGATTGCGTGACTAGGGTTGTTGGAGAAAGGAGCGCTCGATGCGGCACCCCCAACCAGATGACCCGGATCTCTCACTTATAGAGTTGATGACGCTCTGGCCTCAGACGATACCGGTCTTTGTCCGGCACCGGATGCTGTGCGTGGGGTGTCTCGTCAGCCCGTTCCACACGGTCACGGACGCCTGTGAAGAATACGATCTCGACGAAGGAGAATTCCTTGCGGAGCTTAAAGTGGCTACCGGGTCGGCGTGATCTGTCTCAGCTCTGACTGAGCACCACAAGAGCATGCGGATCACACACCTTGATGCGCTTGCGTCTGCTCTCAACAAGCCCCTGCTTTTCCCATCCGCTCAGCAAGCGGCTGACCGTGTGCAACGTGGTGGCCGTCAATTCCGAAAGATCCTGGCGCGTGATCGGAAAATCAATCTCGATCCCGCCCTCGACTTTGCGTCCGGTCTGATTGATCAGGCGCAAAAGCGCATTTGCCACCCGCTGCTCGACTTGCTGTGTCGCCAGTTCAACGATACGTGTGTTCATCTCACCGACACGGTGGCCCAGTGTCTTGTAGGTCTCGGTGGCAAATCCTTCATAGTCAGACACGAATGTATCCCATAGGCGCGTAGGCCAACTCAGCGCGATAGAGTCCGTCGCAGTGATCGCGGTGGCAGGATAGGTGGTCCGCCCAATGGCCTTGGCGATACCCAAAAGTTGACCCGCTGGAATGTGAAGCGCTGTCACTTGTTCCCCGGTTGGCGTGATGCGCACCACCCGCACATAGCCATCGAGCAGCATATAGAAGCGCTCGGCAGGATGACCTTCGCTGAACACCGCCACGCCGACCTCATAGCGCCGCGAGGTCGCCTGATCCAGAATCGTACGAATCTGACGCCGCTCAAGCCGTGAGAACGGCGGCAGATGCGTCAGCAGGCTTTCGTCAAGCCGCGGCAATGTCTTGCGGGCGGGAAGAGCATCCATAAAGCGCGTCATCGCACAGATCCCAGTGCAACGCCACAACCGGATCATCCGGCATCACTGCATCTATCGTTCAGGAGTTTGCGCCAGAGCAAAATCGCGTCGGCGAAATCCGATACTCTTGTGACCAAGCCATAGAGCGACATGAAAGGAACAAGACATGATCCGTAAACTGACAACCGGCCTCGCCCTCGCGGTCCTGATGGCACCTGCGGCCTTCGCTGACACCTTTGAAGTTCGGATGCTGAACAAAGGCTCGAACGGGGAGCGCATGGTTTTCGAACCGGCGTTCGTTCACGCGGCCCCCGGTGACACCATTCGCTTTCTGGTCGCCGACAAAGGCCACAACGCCGAAATCAACGCTGGAATGCTGCCAGACGGGGCTGACCCCTTCGCCGGCAAGATCAACGAAGAGATCGAAGTCGTGCTCGATGTCGAGGGTGTCTACGGCGTGATCTGCAAGCCGCATTACGCAATGGGAATGGTGATGACCATCGCCGTCGGCGACGTGGACGCACCCGACTCATTTCTCGAGGGGCGCGTTCCGCCCAAAGCCAAGCAACGCTTTGAAGAACAAATCGGAAATCTCTGACCCATTTTCGGCGCTCGGGCTTAGGCCCTGCCGCCATCAACCTCATGGAGGACACGATGACCAAAATCATCAATCCCGGACTTGTGAACACCAGCCGTCGAAACGTTCTGCGCGGCTCTATGCTCGCTGGCGCAGCTGCGGTGGTCGGGGCCGGAGCAATGGCGGCATCGCGCGCACCGAGACTCACCACGGCCAACACGACATCCGCCAACCTCTACAAGGCCGCCAGCCAACAGGTGTCTGAAACCACGGCCAAACCGGCCGATCTCTCCGGCTATACGCGGGTCAGACAAGAGTTGGTCGCACCACCCTTTGCTCCCGCGCACGAGCAGGTTGCCACAGGTGGACCCAAGATCATTGAGATCACCATGGAAACCACGGAACGCCTGATGGTGGTGGACGAAGATACCGGCGCATCGATCTGGGCGCTGACCTACAACGGTTCGGTCCCCGGCCCTCTTATCATCTGCCATCAAGGCGACATGGTCGAACTGACGCTGCGCAATCCAACAGACAGCATGATGGAACACAATATCGACTTTCACGCGTCCACCGGCGCTTTGGGCGGCGGCGGTCTGACCCACGTCTATCCCGGTGAGGAAACCATTTTGCGCTGGAAAGCGACCAAACCGGGCTGCTTTACCTACCACTGCGCACCCGGTGGCGCGATGATCCCTTACCACGTTACACATGGGATGAACGGCGCTGTCATGGTTCTGCCACGCGATGGCCTGAGAGACGGCAACGGCAACCCACTCAAATATGACAGCATCGCCTATATCGGAGAACAGGATTACTACCTGCCGATGGATGAGAACGGCGATTTCCGCAGCTATGAGGCTGCCGGTGACGACTATGCTGACAGCCTCAATGCGATGCGTACCTTGACCCCGACGCATTCGGTGTTCAACGGCGCAGTCGGAGCCCTGACCGGAGAGCGCGCGCTGCGGGCCACGGTCGGCGAGACTGTCTTGATGATCCACAATCAAGCGAACCGCGACTCGCGTCCGCACTTGATCGGAGGGCACGGCAATTTTGTCTGGGAAAGCTCTTTCACCGACGCTCCGATGACCGGCATGGAAACATGGTTCGTGCGCGGCGGCAGCGCCGTGGCGGCGATGTACACCTTCGAACAACCGGGCGTTTACGCCTATGTGAACCACAACCTGATCGAAGGCGCGATGCTTGGCGCAACCGCTCACTTCGTCGTTGAGGGCGATTGGGACAACGAGTTGATGGAACAAGTCGTCGCCCCTCATGCCTTTGCCACATAACCAGAGAGTTTGACATGACAACCGCCGCCGCAAATCGCCCATCGCTGTTCAGAACGTCCCTTCGTTTCGTGGCACTTGGGCTCTTGTTGGCGGCCATCGCCGGGGTCGCGCTTACGCAGCGCGGCCCCGAACCGGCCTCTGCGCCCATCATGGCGCATCAGCCGGTGGTGTTTCCGGATGGGCATCTGCTCTACGTGCAGCGCTATGAGGTGACGATTTCTGAGTGGTCCATCTGCGTGGCTCAGGGGGCGTGCAGCCTGCAAATTCGTGCCCGTCCCGGCCACGATCCGGCGGTCACGCCCGCAACCGGTCTCAGCTATCTGGATGTTCAGGAATACATCGCCTGGATCAACAAAGTTCCAGGCTATTCCTACCGTTTACCGACCATAGAAGAGTGGAACGTCATGGCAGCTTCGGTGCTTCCCAAAACCACCGACCCCGTATTCACCGATCCATCACTGACATGGGCATCGGCCTATCTTACCAAGGGCGCAGCGCCCCGTGCCCTCAAACGCCAAGGCAGCTTTTCATCCTCGCCCGAAGGCATTG
Organism: Roseovarius sp. MBR-51; assembly: GCF_053628575.1. Lineage (NCBI taxonomy): Bacteria > Pseudomonadati > Pseudomonadota > Alphaproteobacteria > Rhodobacterales > Roseobacteraceae > Roseovarius > Roseovarius sp. MBR-51. The sequence goes on along the minus strand of NZ_JBRJGQ010000001.1, from coordinate 73,856 downwards.
CAGACCTTGATGGCAGTGTTTGGGAATGGACGCAGGACTGTTACTCCGGGGTCTCCGAAGTTGTGGATCTAGACCGCTGTCCTGCCTTTTTCGTTGGAGGCGAACACGTCGCTGCGATGTCCTACCTCGTCCGCGACCCGGCACGCGGTGGCTGCGCTGTCGGTAGCCCACCGGCCCACCTTGGCATGCGCATAGTCACAGATCGTCCACTCTAATCCGTCCTGCCTTCGGCTCCTTTCGAGGGAGGGGAAAGGGGACCAAAACTTCCTATATCCACAATGTGCAGACCAGACCCTTGCCAAGCGCAAGGCTCTTTGGCACGGGCCGGTGTTGCCCTCATGTGTGGCGACCGGTTGGTTCCGTAATTCGCGCACTTGTCCGATGAGATGTCATCTGTCTCATTCATGTCGAAAGTTCAGATCACCTCGGGGCCCTTGTCCCCCAATTTGAGACCCAAGCCGTACCCTGAATCAGCTAACGCCGAGCCATTTGATTTCGCTTGAAGAGGTCGCGGCGCACCTGTGGCACGGGATGGCCGTTGCGCCGTTGACACCGGTTCGCGGACACCCAAGAGCGCTTCATTGCCGAAATGTGCTTCACAATTGGCGGGGTATCGCCGAATCGCTGACACAATCGACACTGTTCCGCTGCCTGGCCTTGACGGGCCCAGTCACAAGGGCCTTTTGATGTAAGGCCCGGCGCGGCGCAAATCTTCTTTTCTTTCAATGCGAGGAAACGACATGACCGGCAGTTCCCTGAAATCGACCACCGCGATCGTGATCGCTCTCTCCCTGCTCCAACCCTATCCCGTGGTGGCACAATCCAGTTCGGACGCACAGGCTGCGCAAGAGATCCCAATTCAAACGCCCGAAGAAATCTGCGCCGAAGCACAGATCCTTGATGAGTTGACATGTGATCTACACATTGCCGAACTCAAAGCGACGGCCGCCAGCGAATCCGAGGCCCAAGCCGCCGTTGAGGAGCAACCGGTCGAAGACCCAGAGGCGCAGGCCGATGCAGAAGCAGCGCCGGAAACGCAAGCCGAAGCCGCTAAAGAAGCCGAAGCCGAAGCCGACGCCGCAGCAGAGGCGCAAGCCGCTCAAGACAGCGCTGCTGAGGCAGAGGCCAGAACCGCAGCGGAGGCGCAAGCCGAAGCAGAGGCCGCAGCAGAGGCGCAAGCCGCTCAAGACAGCGCTGTTGAAGCAGAGGCTGCCGCAGAGGCAGAGGCCGAAGCCGCAGCGGAAACGCAAGCCGATGCAGAGGCTGCCGAGGCAGAGGCCGACGTCGCAACTGACACTAATGCAGCAGAAGCCACTGCGGACGCAGAGGCAACGCCCGAATCTAACGCCGAAACCTCTGCCGAACCACAAGACGCACAGGAACCAGAGGTCGAGCCAAAGACAGAGACCCAGTCAGCAGAAGAAGAGCCCGCTGAAAATACGCTTCCCGTTACCGAGAGCGGGTCTACCCAAGCCCTTGCCGCCGAAACAGATAGCGAACCAACCGCTGACGTGACGACCGAGACTGTGACCGAAGAAACAAGCCGTTCCAGTGACGAAGAGTTTAAGGAGAACGCCCCTGACGCGGCGACCGCATCCACACAAACCACTGCGGCACAGTCCAATAACAACAACGGAATGAGCGATTTGCAACGTGCCGGATTGGTCGCCCTTGGCGCGGCGGTCGTGGGCGCGCTCGTGTTGAACAACAAGCGGGTAGAATCAAACACCGGCGACCGGGTTGTCGTTGTCGATGAGAATGACGAGTACCAGATCCTCAAGGACGACGATGCTCTCCTGCGCCAACCCGGATCAGACGTTCGCACCGAACGCTTCAGCGACGGATCAACCCGCAGCAATGTGATGCGCGCCGATGGCTCTGAAATCATCACCATCCGCGATGCAACTGGCCGCGTGCTGCGACGAGTACAGGTTGACCCCAACGGGCGCGAGTATCTGCTCTTTGACGACACCCGCAGCTTTGAGCCGGTAGAGGTCCGCAACCTGCCCAAGCCTGCCAATGACTCCTTCGACTATCAGGCCGCCAGCGACCGCGACGCCCTGCGCCGCGCCCTGCTAGCCGCTGACCGAGGCGACATCGGCCGCACATTCAGCCTGCGTCAAGTGCGTGAAACCGTCGAGGTCCGTCAACTGAGCCCAGAAATCAATCTGCAGAATGTCACCTTCGCCAGTGCCTCCGCGGCGATTCAGCCTTCTCAGGCAGAAAATCTGCGTGAGATGGGGGTGATGATGCGCGATCTTATTGCGGAAGACCCGACCGAGTTGTTCCTGATCGAGGGCTATACCGACGCTGTCGGCGCACCCGGTTACAATCTGCTGTTGTCTGATCGCCGCGCCGAATCAGTCGCGCTGGCCTTTAGCGAGTATTTCGACGTGCCTGCAGAAAATATGGTTGTCCAAGGCTATGGCGAAAGTTACCTCAAGGTGCCGACGCAGCAGGCCGAACGCCTGAACCGCCGCGTCGCCGTGCGCCGGATCACGGCGCTCGTCCAGAACGCCGCGCGGTAAAGAAATATGAGATAGGAAACACGACCCTCACCGCCTTTAAGCCTCTCTGATGCACGCGTAAACGCGGCCATGAGAACACCCCTAGCGTTCGGTTTGCGCTCCCTAGCCGCTTTGGCGAGCCTGAGCGCCGGTAAGTCTTGCCAGTCTCAATGCGCCTCTGCCCAGTTCGCACCCTGTCCCGCATCCACGACCAAAGGCACATCGAGATGCACAGCCGGGCTTGCAGCTCCCTGCATCACATCGCGCGCAATCTCGATCAGTCTGTCTGTAGCCTCTTCGGCCACTTCAAAGATCAACTCGTCATGGACCTGCAAAAGCATCTTGCAGGGCAGCCCTTCAATCGCGTCCGGCATTCGGATCATCGCGCGGCGAATGATGTCGGCGGCGCTGCCCTGAATTGGCGCATTGATCGCCGCACGGCGGGCAAATCCGGCGCGCGGACCTTTGGCGGCAATCTCGGGGGCGTGGACCTTGCGGCCAAACAGAGTCTGAACATAGCCGTGTTCCTTGGCAAAGGCGACCGTCGCATCCATGTAATCCTTGATCCCCGGAAAGCGTTCGAAGTACCGGTCGATAAATCCTTGGGCCTCGGACCTCGGGATGCGCAGGTTGCGCGCGAGACCAAAGCCCGAAATCCCATAGATGACCCCAAAGTTGATCGCCTTGGCCTGGCGGCGAATCTCGGGGGTCATCTGATCCAGCGGCACATTAAACATCTCTGATGCCGTCATGGCGTGGATGTCATGCCCCTCTCTGAACGCCTGCTTGAGCGTCTCTATCTCCGCCACATGCGCGAGAATGCGCAGCTCGATCTGGCTGTAGTCGAGACTGACAAGGCGGTGGCCAGACGCGGCAACAAAGGCCTCGCGGATGCGGCGGCCCTCCTCGCTCCGCACTGGGATGTTTTGCAGATTGGGATCGGTCGAGGCGAGCCGCCCAGTGTTTGCCCCCGCTTGGACATAGGATGTATGAACTCGTCCCGTATCCGGGTCGATATGATCCTGAAGCGCATCGGTATAGGTCGATTTCAACTTGCTCAACTGCCGCCAATCAAGCACACGCGCCGGCAACTCGTGTTCGGTCGCGAGGTCTTCAAGCACATCTGCACCGGTCGCATATGCTCCGGTCTTACCTTTCTCGCCGCCCGAAAGACCCATCTCATCAAATAGGATTTCCCCCAATTGCTTGGGCGACCCAACATTGAAGCTGCGCCCCGCAAGCTCGTGGATTTCAGACTCCAACGCTGCCATTTTCTGAGCAAACTTGCCCGACATGGCACGCAGCGTGGCGCGATCAACCTTGACGCCGTAGCGTTCCATCTGGGCCAGAACCGGCACCAAAGGGCGCTCTAGCGTTTCATAGACCGTCGTGACGCGGGCGCGGTGGAGTTGCGGCTTGAAGGTCAGCCAGAGGCGTAACGTGATATCTGCGTCCTCAGCGGCATATTTCACCGCCTCATCAACCGGCACACGGTCAAACGTCACAGCAGTTTTGCCAGACCCAAGCAGCGATTTGATCGGAATCGGCGTATGCGTCAAATACCGTTCTGACAGCGCGTCCATACCATGACCATGCAGCCCCGCATGCAGCGCATAGGACATCAGCATCGTGTCGTCGATCGGCTCGACCGTAATGCCACGCGCGGCAAATATCTTGGCGTCGTATTTCATGTTTTGGCCGATCTTGAGGATGGCATCATCCTCCAGAACAGGCTTAAGGGCGGCGAGAACATCTGCCACCGGCATTTGCCCCTCTGCCATTTTGTCAGACCCAAAGAGGTCATCCGCCGCGCCGTCCTTATGCGTCAGCGGGATATAACAGGCCCGGCCCGGTGCGATGGCCAGGGATATACCGACCAGATCAGCCTGCATTTCATTGAGCGAGGTGGTTTCGGTGTCAACCGCCACATAGCCCTGCGCCCGGATCGCTGTGATCCACGCGTCGAGGCTCTTTTGATCCGACACGCGCTCGTAGGTTTCAGGCTCTATTGCAGGCCAATCCGCGACGGATTGCCCCTCATCCGCCGCTTGCTGTGGCGTCGGTTCGGGAATGCTAGGTGCGTCTTTCCCCAAGGCATCCGCGATGCGTTTCGACAGGGTGCGAAACTCCATCTGCGCCAGAAAGCCCAGCAAAACATCCGGATCAGGATCGCGCACCTCGAGGTCGTCAAGCGTGAACTCAAGCGGTGTGTTGCAGTCGAGCTGCACAAGCCGCTTGGACATCTCGATCTGATCGCGCTTTTCAATCAGGGTGTCGCGACGCTTCGGCTGCTTGATTTCCCCAGCGCGGTCCAGAAGCGCCTCCAAAGAGCCGAATTCGTTGATCAGGAGCGCCGCAGTCTTGATCCCGATCCCCGGCGCGCCCGGCACGTTATCGACACTATCACCGGCCAAAGCCTGCACATCGACCACGCGGTCAGGGGTCACGCCGAACTTCTCACGCACGCCGTCGACATCAATAAGCCGGTTCTTCATTGCATCCAGCATCTCAACGCCGTTACCGACAAGCTGCATCAGATCCTTGTCAGACGAGATGATCGTCACGCGCCCGCCCAGATCGCGCGCCTGACAGGCAAGCGTGGCGATGATGTCATCCGCCTCAAACCCCTCGATTTCTTCACATGCAATGTTGAAGGCGCGGGTCGCCTCACGAGTAAGCGGGATCTGCGGGCGCAAGTCCTCGGGCATCGCCTCGCGATTGGCCTTGTATTCGGGATAGAGATCGTTGCGGAACGTATGGCTGCCCTTGTCGAAAATCACCGCCACATGCGTCGGCGCGTCAGGACCGTTATTCCCTTCTACATAGCGTTGGAGCATGTTGCAAAACCCCGAGACCGCCCCGATGGGAAGTCCGTCGGATTTGCGCGTGAGCGGTGGCAACGCGTGATAGGCCCTGAAAATGAACGAAGAGCCATCAATCAGATGCAGGTGACAGCCTTTTCCGAATTGCATGGTCATGAGAGCCCCGCTCAACTGTTTGAATTACGTCTGATGGTGTGCCACGAAGTGCCCGCTACTTCCAGACAGTTCATGCTCTGCCAAGATGTCGCCACATTTTCTCCGAATTGGCGACACAGTTTTTCCAACTGCCCCGTAGATCAAACCGCCTCGACTTGACACACTGGGGTTGCGGAGGGCGGCCCGCCCAAGTTTTTCAATGGTTTTTAAGTAGTCGTTTCAGGCCCTGTGCCTCCGCACGAAAATATACCCGCAGCGCCGGTCAGGCGCAGTTTGGCCGGCAGCCGCAGATCAGCGGAGACGCAAGATGGCAGACACAGCCCCAAAACCCAGAGAGCCCGCACCGGCATCCGGTATACCTCGCAAACCCATTTCAACACCAAAGATGATCTTTAAAGATTTTGCATCCATCTGACGCCACGGTTCACCGGCACGGATAGGGCACAGGTTCAGCCCGCTCCATGACCAGAATGCGATGCAACTGACGTGTTGTCAGGTTTCCCAGAATGACAGTTCGGCCGATCACAAAACCAGGCGTGCCGTAAAATCCCAGTTGCCGGGCCAGCATCGCGGATTGGTTCAGTCTCTGTGCTACTCGGGCAGAGTTCATATCATGCAAGAGACGGTCACCGTCTATGCCCTGATCTGCGGCCAACCGTCTGAGATAGGCGTCATTGGGCAGGAACGGAGTGCCCATCAGACGGGCGTGAAAGGCGGCATAGGCCCCCTGCAACCCGGCGGCGAGCGAGGCGCGGGCAGCAACCTGTGAGGCCGATCCGAGCAGCGGCAACTCGTGCCAGGTCACGTCTACGCCGCCCTCTGTCTCAATCTCCTTGAGGGCTGGCGAGAGCGTTCGGCAAAAAATGCAGCGCGCATCCGAGAAATACGCCAATGGAACTGTATCCTCGGGTCGCTCTGGGCCAAAGAGCGCCGCGCAGTCAATAGTGGTCCCCGGCGCTCCGGCGGGATCATCGCTTACATCCAAAAGCGCCAGGGGCTGCCCTGCGGAAACCTCACTTGTCACCAGACGCCGAAAACCGGGCAGACCGGGCATCGCCTCAAATGTCAGGGATGGCTCAATAGCACGCCGGATAAGGGTGCCGCCGCCATAGACACTTGCAACCGCAGCACCGGAAACAAGCAATCCGCGGCGCGTCAGCATGATGTTTGCCTGAATGTCAGACCTTGCCCTCGAACTCCTTGTGGACCAGCTTGGCATCACAATAGGGGCACTCGACAAACCCCGTCTCATGCGGGATTTGCAGCCAGACACGGGGATGGCCCAGCGCGCCCTCACCCCCGTCGCAAGCGACACGATAACTGTCAACAATGCGGGTTTCCGGGGCTTGCGTGACCATCGAGACGTTTCCTTTTGCCGTGCTTTCCACTAGGTCCGAATATGAGTGAACACGAGCCAAGGGGCAAGAGCAGCATGGCGGCAAATGCCATTGAAATCCGCGGACTGACAAAGATCTACGGCGGCAGTCGCAATAGCCCAGAGAAACTGGCTCTCAAGGGGATTGATCTCGATATCCCTCAGGGGTCTGTCTTTGGTCTCTTGGGGCCAAATGGTGCGGGCAAATCGACGCTGATCAACATTCTGGCAGGGCTTGTGGTCAAGACTGCCGGTCAGGTGACGATCTGGGGATTTGATCAGGATCGCAACCCCCGTCAGAGCCGCGCTTCGATAGGCGTGATGCCGCAGGAATTGAACCTTGATCCCTTCTTTACCCCACGCGGCGCGCTCGAAGTGCAGGCGGGGCTTTACGGCGTCCCCCGCCGCGAGCGGCGCAGCGACGAGATCTTGCGACTGGTTGGGCTGGAAGATAAGGCCGAAGCCTATGCCCGCACCCTTTCAGGCGGTATGCGCCGTCGGCTGCTTCTGGGCAAGGCGCTGGTGCATCATCCACATATTCTTGTTCTCGACGAACCAACCGCAGGCGTAGACATCGAACTGCGACAGATGTTGTGGGAAAATGTCCGGCAACTGAACCGGCAGGGAATGACGATCATCCTGACCACGCATTACCTCGAAGAGGCCGAGGAAATGTGTGACGAAATCGCCATTATCAATCTCGGAGAGGTGGTAGCGCGCGACAGCACCGCCAATCTTTTGGGCAGGCTCGATCACAAAACGATGATCATTCAACCCGACAAGCCGGTTGCAACCCTGCCGCATGCTGAGGGTCTGACAGTCACGAAACGTGGCGATGGTGCGCTGGTGATCACCTATAAATCCGGTGCCACCTCCGCCGAGGAGGTGCTCGCCGCCGTTCATGCCGCCGGCATCAGCATTCGCGATGTGAAAACCGAACAGGCGGATCTACAGGATGTTTTCTTGGAACTGACGCGGAGCCGCTAATCCTCCCGGCCCCAGCCTTCGGACTGCATTTCCCGCATCCGGCTGGCGGTGCGCTCAAACTCGAACGATCCCTCTCCCTCGATATAGAGATATTCCGGCACCGCCGCCGCCGAACAGATCAGCCGCACGCGAGCCTCATACAGAGAGTCGATCAATGTGACAAAGCGCTTGGCTTCGTTGAAATTGCTGCGCCCCATTTGCGGGATATTCTCTAGGATCAATACCCGCGCCGCCGCGGCCAAAGCCAGATAATCCGCCGGGCCCAGAGGATTGCCGCAGAGATCATAGAATGTGGCCCGAGCCACGCCATTGTGAAACGCTGGAATTTCCACCGCCCGTTTGTTGACGATGATCGTATGTGGCCTGCCGCGCCCACCTGTCAGATCCTGCCAAATCGTCTCTATCTCAGCCCGACTCTCTGAATTGATCGGGCTAAAGTAACTTGGACTGCCAGTCAGTCGGTCTTGCCGGTAATCAGTGGGGCTGACCATTTCGTGAATGACCATCCGCTCTTTCAACAGGTCGATAAACGGCAGAAACAACTGTCGGTTGAGACCGTTTTTGTAAAGATCGTCCGGCAGGCGGTTTGAGGTTGTGACAACCACAACGCCTGCCGCGAACAGAGCCTCAAAGAGTCGCCCCACGATCATCGCATCGGTGATGTCGGTGATCTGCATTTCATCAAATGCCAATAGGCGGACGGATTTGGCAACATCAGCCGCCACCGGGGCCAGCGCATCCTTCTCATTCCGGGCCCGCGCAGCATGCAATCCGGCATGGATTTCCTGCATGAAGGCGTGAAAGTGCACGCGCCTGCTCGGCACCTCCAGCGTTTCGACAAAGAGGTCCATCAGCATGGATTTCCCACGTCCAACGCCGCCCCAGATGTAGAGGCCCTTGGGTGGCTCTGCCGAACGGCGAAACCAGCCCTTCCTCGGCAACTCGGCCAAGGCAACACGCATCCGCTCAAATTCGGGCAAAAGTTCCTCTTGCGCCGGATCACGGGTCAATTTGCCATCAGCCACGAGGCGGGCGTAGAGATCAGGCAGGGTTTCCATCAACCTATCGTGCGATGCGGGCAAGCTTCTGCATCACGCCCACAAGCTCGGCACTGATCCCCGGCTCTGACAGGGCATGCCCCGCCACCGGGATCATCCGCAAATCAGACTTTGGCCAGCGCTCGGCCAATCGATGCGCCGTCACAGGAGGGCAGATCATATCATAGCGCCCCTGCACGATCGTGCCGGGAATGTGTCCTATCCGACCCATCCGGTCGAGGATCTGCCCATCGTATTCCAGAAAACCGCGATGCGTGAAATAGTGATTCTCAAGCCGGGCGAAGGCGCGCGCATAATCGGCGGGGCTGTCACCTCCGACGCCTGTAGAATGCACAGATGCCAAGGCGTTCTCCCATGCGGACCATGCCTTGGCAAAGGCGACCTCCTCACTGAGATTGCCAGAGAAAAGACGCCGATGGTATGCGGCGATCAGGTCATCCCGTTCCTCTTCCGGGATCAACTCCACGAACCGCGCCCAGGTTTCAGGCCAGAATGATCCGGCACCGCCTCCGTAAAACCAGTGCAATTCGGCCTCGGTCATTGTGAACACACCGCGCAGAACCAGATGCAAGACTCGATCAGGATGGCTCTGCCCATAGATGAGGGCCAGCGTCGCCCCCCAACTTCCGCCAAAGACGATCCATTGCTCGATACCGAGCTTTGCGCGAATATGCTCTATATCGGCCACCAGATGCCAAGTTGTATTTGCCTCGACACTTGCATGCGGGCGCGACCGACCACAGCCGCGTTGATCGAACAGGATGATCCGATAGACCGCCGGATCAAAGTAACGCCGCATCGCCGGACTGCACCCGCCCCCCGGCCCACCATGCAGCACAATCACCGGAAGGCCATCGGGGCGGCCCGATTGCTCCATGTAGACACTATGCCCATCGCCCACATCCAGCATTTGCCGATCAAAGGGCTCGACCGGGGGATGAAGATATTGCACTGCGCTCTTTTGGCCTGAGAATTTGTCCATGGATGTCCTATATAAGCCGCGAGACCAAAAGAGCATATGGAGAGCAGAATGCAAGCCGCTCAGAGCACGATTGATCCCACCGAGGTTGCCAAGTTCGAGGCGATGGCCGCGGAATGGTGGGACCCGAACGGGAAATTCAAACCCCTGCACATGCTCAACCCCTGTCGCCTCGATTATATCACCGCCCAGATCGCGGCGGAATTCGACCGTGACTTGCGCGACAAGGCACCCTTCGCCGGCCTGCGCCTGCTCGATATTGGCTGCGGTGGCGGCCTCCTGAGCGAGCCGATGGCGCGTCTGGGTGCCACCGTGATCGGCGCCGATGCCGCCCCCCGCAACATTCCCGTCGCACAGGTCCATGCCACACAATCCGGCCTCGACATCGACTATCGCCACACCACGGCCGAGGATCTGGCAGCGGCGGGCGAACAGTTTGACACCGTGCTGAACATGGAAGTGGTCGAACATGTGGCCGATCCGCTGACCTATCTCACCGCCTGCCAGCAGCTTTTGAAGCCGGGCGGGCTCCATATCTGCTCGACCATCAACCGCAACCCCAAAAGCTATGCCATGGCCATCGTTGGGGCCGAATATGTCATGCGCTGGCTGCCCAAGGGCACCCATGATTGGGCCAAATTCATCACCCCGGACGAGCTTTTCGATCTCTTGCGCAACGCCGGATTGGAGCCGGTGGACCGCAAGGGCTTCGTGTTCAACCCGATCACTTGGGGCTGGCGCCTGTCCGACCGGGATCTGAGCGTCAATTACGTGACCGCGAGCGTCAAGCCCAGTTGATCAAGTTCCTGGCGGCTCCAGCCGCGCCCGTAACTCGCGCAACACCGGCAGGCTGGCGCGCACGCGGTCCTCGCCCAGATCGCGAATCAGGTCCGACACCATAGGCGTGATCGCGGCCATCGCGGCATCGCGCGCCTGACGGCCCGACGGGCTGATCGCCACCATCTTGCGCCGCGCATCGTCCCAATCGGGGCGGATATGCACATACCCCGCCCATTCCAGTTTAGACAGCGTGTTGGTCATCGCCCCACGCGTCACATGAAAGCTTTTAGCCAACTGCGCCGGGCTGCGTTCATCCCCGATCCGCGCCAGATGGTTCAGCACCGAGAAATGCGAAATTTCCATACCCTTGGGCAAAACCCGCGTCAGCCGATTTCGAATCAACTGCTCATTCGTGAGAATCTCGCTAAAGAGCGCCACGGCGAGGGAATTGCTGGTCGTGTCAGTCATTCAGGGCCCGTCAAACGCTCGATCATGGCGCAGCGAAGGCACGCGCCTGCGCGCTTGTGCCACCGCATCGGGGTCAAGATCAACCATCACGATGCCCGGCTCCGTGCCGCCATCAGCCAGAACCTCGCCCCAAGGGGCTACAACCAGACTATGACCATGGGTTTGACGCGTGCGGCCGCTGGTAGCGGTATGTGTGCCGGTCTGCGCCGGGGCCAGCACGAAACACCCGGTTTCAATTGCGCGGGCGCGCAACAGCACCTCCCAATGCGCGGCACCGGTGACATGGGAAAACGCCGCTGGGACCGTCAGAATAGTTGCGCCCGCCTGTGCCAAACGGCGATGCAGGTGCGGAAAGCGAATGTCGTAACAGATCGTCAGGCCCAGCTTGCCCAGCGGCATATCGGCCAGAACTGCGCGGTCTCCGGGGCGGAACCCATCCGATTCGCGATAGGTTTCCTCGGGGCTGACGTCCACATCGAACATGTGGATCTTGTCATAGCGCGCGACAACGCCGCCGTCCGGTCCGATCAAAAAGGAACGATTGGCAAAACGCCCATCGGGATCGTCGGTCCTCAGCGCGAGTGACCCGATCAAGAGCCAGACACCGGCCTCAGCCGCGCGCGCGCGGAGGGCCGCCAACGTCGGATCGCTCTCTTCCGGATGCAGCACGGATTTCTGATGCGTGCGGCTGCCCGAGACACAATTCGTGACCTCTGGAGTCAGAATGAATGTGGCACCATCCGCAATTGCCGTATCCATCATCGCCCGCGTGATCGTCAGATTTGCCTCTGGATCATCACTGCTGTTGAGCTGAAGAAGGGCCGTGCGCATGATCCTCACCCGCGCAGCAGCGCATCAAGTTTGCCCGCCTGATCCAGCGCGTAGAGCTCATCACAGCCCCCGACATGGGTGCTGCCAATGAAGATCTGCGGCACAGTATGGCGCCCGTTTGCCCGTTTCAACATCTCGGATTTGCGCGCAGGCTGGGCCAAAACATTGATCTCAGAGAAATTCACACCCTTCTTTTGCAAGAGGCGTTTGGCAGAATGACAAAAACCGCAGAGCGGCGACGTGTAGATTTCGACTGGTTGCATGGTTAGGTATCCCGTTTCGCTTTGTCGCGAACTTATGCATCCTTGGCCGCGCGCGCCAGTGTCAGAATGCTCACTTCCCCGGCACCTGCGGAAAAACAGGCCTGTGCAGCGACGGAAAGCGTCGCACCAGAGGTCATCACATCGTCAACAATCAGAATGAATCGACCTGCCATCTGCGCCCGATGTCTTGGATGCACGCGGATCGCATCCGCGAGCATGGCATGCCGCACCTCGACGCTCATTCCTTTGAGGGTTTGCGTACGCTTGGGGCGAATCAACAGATCAGGACAACAGCGCAACCCGGTCTCACGCGCGACGGCCTGCGCGAGCAGCGCGGATTGATTGAACCGCCGCGACAGCATCCGCATCCAATGCAGCGGTATGGGCGCAATCAGCGTATCGGGTCGTAACAGGGGCTGCGCTGCCCGCGCCATCCATTTTGCCGCCGGACGTACCACGTCGTGCCGGTCTCCATGTTTGAGCATCAAGACCAGTTTACGCCCATTCTCGTGATAGCGCATCGCCGCGCGTCCCTGTGACCATGGTCGCGCGATGTGCAGACAATCGTCGCAATACTCGGCTCCCGCATGCACCTCACCGGGCAGAGGCACACCGCAGGTGTCGCAGACAAGACCAGAAATAAACGGCGTATCGCGCCAGCACGGACCGCAAAGGCCAAAATCGCTCTCCACCACCGCCCCGCAGAGCGTACAGCGCGGCGGATAGATCATGTGAACCGCCGTTTGAAAAGCCGCTGTCAGCACTCTATTCTCGCCCCATGACCCAAACGCCCCTGACCGACCGCGCCGCCCTGACCAAGAATCGCCAGCGTGCTCTTTGCGCGCCGGTTCTGTTCCTGCATGAGATCGCCGCCGCTGAGGTCGAGGATCGCCTGAGTGTGGTTAACAAATCCTTTACCGCGCCCGCCGTGGTGACGGGTTTTCCACAGTTCTGGCACTCCCGTATGCCAGAGGCGCACATCGTATCTGATGACGAGGTGCTGACACTGGACCCCGGCGCGCATGATCTGGTCGTTCACGCGCTCTGCCTGCACTGGGCGAATGACCCCGTGGGCCAGCTCATTCAGGCTCGACGCGCCTTGCGCCCCGATGGCCTGCTCCTCGTGGCGCTCTTTGGCGGTGCCACGCTCAGCGAATTGCGCAGCGCACTGGCACAGGCTGAGGCAGAGATCAGCGGCGGCCTCTCGGCCCGCGTCCTGCCCATGGCCGAGATCCGCGATCTGGGCGGTCTGATGCAGCGCGCAGGCCTCACCCTGCCGGTGGCCGATACCCTGCCCCTCACCACCAGCTACGCCAACCCTATGGCTCTCATGCGCGAACTCCGGGACATGGGCGAGGGCAACGCAATGAGCGCTCGGCGCAAGACGCTCTCCCGCCGCAACGTGCTGCTCCGTGCCTGCGACATATATGCACAAGCCTTCGGCACAGCCGACGGGCGCATCCCCGCCACCTTCGAGATGATTTTCCTCACAGGTTGGGCCCCAGACGCCAGTCAACCCCAACCCTTGCGTCCCGGATCAGCCAGCGCGCGGCTGGCGGATGCGCTGGGCGCGGTCGAGAGGCCCCTGAAAGATTGACCTTTCAAGCACAGCCTATATGTCACCTCTGATCAAAAGGTGACAGGAATGACCCACGCCATGCTCGATGCCAGCCAAAATGCCGCCCGCCCCGAACACGCCGCTGCCGATCACCCCAAGGTGCCGCGTGCGAAAACCGGCGTGCTCCTGGCCAATCTTGGCACGCCCGATCACTACACCTACTGGCCGATGCGCCGCTATCTCAACGAATTCCTGTCCGACCGCCGGGTGATCGACTATAGCCCGTGGAAATGGCAGCCGCTCCTGCAGCTCATCATCCTGACCAAGCGGCCCTTTACCAGTGGGCATGCCTACAAATCCATCTGGAACGAGGAAAAGGGCGAAAGCCCGCTGATGACCATCACCCGCGACCAGACCGCAAAGATGGCAGCGTCGATGCAAGAGCGCTATGGCGATCAGGTGATGGTCGATTTCTGCATGCGCTATGGCAATCCCTCGACCAAATCCAAGGTGCGCCAGATGGTCGAGGCGGGCTGCACCCGCATCCTCTTCTTCCCGCTTTATCCGCATTACGCCGGTGCCACCTCTGCCACCGCGAATGACCAATTCTTCCGCGCCCTGATGGATGAGACATGGCAGCCCATCGCCCGCGTGGTCGAACCCTATTTCCAGAACCCGCTCTATATCGAGGCGCTCGCGCAATCGGTCGAGCGCGCCTATGCTGCGGTCGAGACGCGACCTGAAATCCTCGTCGTGTCCTATCACGGCATGCCGAAACGCTATCTGATGCAGGGCGACCCCTATCATTGTCAGTGCCAGAAAACCACGCGCCTGCTCAAGGAGCGGCTTGGCTGGACCGACACCGAAATAACGACCACATTCCAATCCGTCTTTGGCCCCGAGGAATGGCTCAAGCCCTATACAGTGGATGAGGTCGCGCGGCTGGCGCGCGAAGACGGCAAAAAACGCATCGCCGTCATGGCCCCCGCCTTTTCCGCCGATTGCATTGAAACGCTGGAAGAGATCAACGAGGAAATCCGTGAAAGTTTCGAAGAGGCCGGCGGCGAGAAATTCACCTATATCCCCTGCCTCAATGATGACGACGCCCATATTCGGGCTCTGTCATCTATCGTCGAGTCGAACCTGAAGGGCTGGCTCGACTGATAACGCCGCGTCCCGCAAACAAAAAAGGCAGCGGTTTCCCACTGCCTCTTTTACATAGTGCAGATGCTGGATTAGTCAGCAGCGATAACCGCAGCAACAATTGCCAGCAGAACCAGCGGAACCCACACGCCAGCGGCGGACGAGCTTGCATTGGTTTCTTCAACAACGACCGGTGCCTCAATGACGGGCTCGGACAGGTTACCTGCAAAAGCGGTCGAAGCGGCAGCGCTCAGGGCAGCAGCGAGAACGAGTTTCTTCATGATTATCCTCCAGATATTGGCCTGACGCTGCATAGCGCAACGGCAAGCACCCAAGACTTAACCTCGTAGATTTTTCTAATCAGCAAACTTGATCGAATGCAAATGTATCTTGAGGAGGATAGTGCGAGAAGCGCTAAAATCTCGTCAAATTAGCAACACTTGCGTGCCAACTTTGGTCAAACTGAACAACTCGGCGATGTGTTCATTGTAGAGACCCACACAGCCATTAGATGACCTGCGCCCGATTTTGCGAGTGTCATGCGTGCCATGGATGCGGTAATAGGTCCAGCTGAGGTAAAGGGCGTGGGTTCCCAATGGGTTATCTGGTCCCGGCGGCACAAACGCAGGCCATTCCGGGTTACGCTGGAGCATGGATGGCGTCGGACGCCAGCTTGGCCCCTCGACTTTGCGAACCACTGCGGTCCGGCCACGCCGTGTCAAATCTTCCGTCAGCGGTACGGAAGAGGGGTAAAGTTTGTAAACCGATTGGTCCGCACTCCAGAAATGCACCGCGCGCGAATCGATATCGACCAGAATCGCACCATTGTTGAGACTCGAGAAATATGGTCGCCAATCGAGCATCCTGAAGCCCGAAATATTGCGGCGTACCGTTTCTTCGATATCGCGCTCCATCTCGACAGTATCGTCACTATCAAGGCTCTGCGCGAGGGCAGGCGCACCCATCAATGCTGCGGCACCCGTCAGAAACGTCCGCCGATTCCAAGAAATGCGAGAGTTTGAGGCCATTTGCGTATCTCCACCCGGTCATAGCAGTCATCAACTGAATATATGGCGCGAAGGACGCAGTCGCAAATCAAACAACACCCCTCAGGCAATCTAGCGCGCATGTGGGTTTGAATCGCAACGCAAGCCGGGCTAAAGCAAATGTTGAAACAAATATCAGGTGGTTCTGGATCATGGCGCGTCTCTACATTCTAATGGTGTCGGCTCTTTTGGCTCTTTCGGCCTGCGCCGCACCCCCGGCACCGCCGCAAATAGGCTCTGACGGAAAGCCGCTGCCGCGGGTCTACCGAATCAGCGCCGGCCAAACGTCTGAAATTCAGTTCCGCATGCTCGATTCGGTGAATTCCCTGCGTCAGGCCTCCGGCCAGCCACCGCTCACACTCGATTCGTCCCTTACCGCCGCCGCCGCGACTCATTCCCGTGACATGTCGATCCAGAACCGGCCATGGCATTTCGGCTCTGATGGATCCTCGCCGATCGACCGTATTCGCCGCGTTGGCTATTCTGGCAATCTGGTGGGCGAAACCATATCGGAAACCTACGAGACCGAGCTTCAGACCCTCGCCGCATGGATGGAAGAAGAGGGAACGCGTCGCGTGATCCTGTCCCCCGACGCGCGCAAAATGGGGTTCTCATGGCTTCAGGAACGGGGCGGCAAGATTTGGTGGACTATGATTTTGGGAAGCTGATCACGCATTCAGCGTGATCGGCGTCCCGTCGCGAACCATTGCGTAGACATCTTCCATCTCTCGGTTCTTGACCGAGATACAGCCCGCTGTCCAATCCCGGCTGAGAACGGCAAGAGCATTCGGTTCGCCGTGGATAAAGATATCCCCGCCCGGCGTTTCGCCCATCGCCTCGGCATAGGCAATATCCGCCTCGTTCGGATAGGAAATCCCCAGCGACAGATGAAACGAGCTGTTCGGGTTGCGTCGGTCGATGAAATACTCGCCCTCGGGCGTGCGGCCATCACCCTCGAATCGTTTGTGTCCCGCAGGGGCAAAACCAAGATCGACCTTGTATCGCTTGAGGACCTTGTTGTGATGCAACAGATACATCTCGCGCTCACCCTTGTTGACGATGACTCGCGTCACCTCAGGGCCACGGTAGCTCCGGAATTTGGAATTTGTGCCACAGGCGGACAGAGCACATAGCCCCGCCATCACCACAAAGCGCCTCTTCAGTTTCATTGTTTTTGATCCGCTTACTGCTCGCGACTCTTTTACCTCAAACCAAAGCCCTTGCGGTAGAGATTTTTCACGAAATCACGCGATATTCAGCCTGAATCCCGCCACCAGTTCCACATGTGACGACCACCTGAATTGGTCCACCACCCGCACCGGGCCCATCTTGTAGCCCGCCGCTATGAGAACCCGCGCATCGCGGGCAAATGTCACCGGATTACAGGACACATAGGCCAGACACCGCAGTCGTGATGTGGCGATTTCCGCAATCTGCGCTTCGGCCCCGGCGCGAGGCGGATCAATCACCGCAGCGTCGAACCGCGATAACTCATCCGGCAGGAGCGGACGACGAAAGAGGTCCCTTGTCTCGGTGCTCAGCGGGTAGAGCCCTTCGACCCCACGTCGTCCGGCATCAAGCGCCGCGAGCATCGCCGCATCACCCTCGACCGCATGCACCTGCGCACGCTGCGCGAGCGGCAAGGCAAAGGTCCCACACCCGGAAAAGAGATCAACAATCCGGCGCGCGCCCGATAGAATCGTCTCTGTTTCCGCCAAAAGCGCCGCTTCTCCCTCTGCAGTCGCTTGCAGGAACGCGCCCGACGGCGGCACTACGCGCGCGGCGCCAAACATCTGCTCCGGCGCGCGGCGAGTCACCACAACCTCATCACCCCAGGCCAATCGTGCCCAATCGTGCCGCTCCGCCAGTGACGCCAGCGCGATCCGTAGCGGCCCATCTAACGGCTTGCCGTCCATGACCGCCACGTCAAGCCCAGCGCGTGACTGCGTTACACTGACCGCCAACATAGCCTTTCGGCTCGTGCCGATCTCGGCCAGATCAGAGGCCACCACCAAACCGCGAATCACATCGGGATGGAGCAGCCGACAGTCGGGAACCTCGATGATTACATCACTGCCACGCGCATGAAACCCCGCCATCGCACCCTTTTTCGTGCGCTTTGCGGCAAATGTCGCCCGACGCCGTGATTGCGGTGGCGACACATGGATCGGCAGAAATTCGGGCGTGATCCCATGCGCACTCAGCGCCGAGCGCACAAGGTCTTGCTTCCAGTCGGCGACAAACCCGTCCGAGCCATGTTGCACCTGACAACCACCACAGGACCGAAAATGGCGACAGGGGGCCGTAACCCTGTCCGCCGACGGCGTCACGATCCGTACTTCGGTCAAGGTCTGCCCCACCAGCGTGCCAGACACCCGCTCACCAGGCAGGGTCAGCGGTGCAAAGACTGGGCCTTCGGCGATGCCGTCACCCAGATGGCCCAGTCGTATGATGTCATGCTCGCTCATACCTGCGGCTTTAGCCTGCAAATCGGCCATACGAAAGCCTAGCAGAGCAGATCATCACGGCTGAGGGTAAACCGCGAGTCGATCCAGCGTCTCTCCAACGCCTGCAACCGTGCGCCAAGCGCCGGACCTGAATAGTCCGGCATAAGATCTGCCGCCGCGACAGGGAACCGTGCCGCGGCCCCCATTTTGAGGTTTTCGTCATTCTCAGGGTTCACTGGTGTTTCCAGCCAAGCACCGCGCAAGAGCAGAATCGCCTGACCTTCCTCGACCCCATACCGATAGCCCAGTTCTGCCGCCTGCATCAGCCCTGCAGCCTTCTCTTGCAAATGTGCCAACCGTCTTGTGTCCGATTTCGACAAACGCAACCGTTCCGCCACCGACTCGCCTCCCAGCGCGGCAAGGCGCAAGATCGCATCTGGAGCTATGTTTGTCTCTGTTTCCTGATGGATCAATATCGCCAACGGACGCGCATCGGCCCCGGGCAGTACCGCATTGAGCACCCCAGCCTCCTGCATCGCCGCCACCGATCGTGTCGGATCGGGTGCACCCAAGAGCTTGCACATCTCGGCTCCCACTCGCTCTCGCGACAGCCGTGCCAACCCCTCCAGATTCGCCGCGCAGGCCGCTAGCCCGTCAGCATCAAGGCCGCCCTCAGGGTCGCCATACCAAGCATGAAACCGGAAAAACCGCAGAATCCGCAAATAATCCTCGCGAATCCGTTGATCGGCATTCTCAATGAACCGTACCCGGCGCGCGCGCAGATCCTCTAGTCCGGCTAGTGGGTCAATCACAGTTCCATCGGACTGCGCGTAGAGCGCGTTCATCGTAAAATCGCGCCGCCGCGCGTCGCTGTGGATATCCATGGAAAAGGCCACCACCGCATGGCGGCCAAATGTCTCCACGTCCTCGCGGAAGGTCGTCACCTCATGCGGAATGTGGCTCGATACCACCGTAATCGTACCATGCTCTATGCCTGTCGGCACCGGTTTCAGCCCCGCCGCCGCGGCCAATTCCATTACCACCTCTGGCCGCGCGTCGGTGGCGATGTCTATATCCCCAACTGGCTCACCCAAGAGCGCATTGCGCACGCAGCCCCCGACAAAGAGCGCGAGATGTCCCGCCCCGGTCAGCATGCGACAGACCGCTTGCGTCGCCTCGGCCTCGATCCACGCCCCCGAAACCTTCATTCCGGTCCCGCCAAATCTGCCATGTTGCGTAGAATCCGCGCTGTGGCGCCCCAAATATAATAGGGGCCATAGGGCACCGCATAGTAACGCCGCCAATCCCCACGCCAGCGACGTTTTTCGATCCTGTAGCGGCCCAACTCGAGCACATGCGCCAATGGCACGTCAAACACTTCATCGACCTCGCCCTGCTCGGCGCGTGGCCGAAATGGCCCATGTATCCGTGCCAGAACCGGTGTCACGTCAAACCCGGTGACGGTCTCATGGCGCGGCAGAAACCCCAGAACTTCAACCAATCCACGATCAAGCCCGATCTCTTCCTCCGCCTCGCGCAACGCAGTTGTCGTGATATCCGGATCACCAAGATCCTGTTTGCCGCCCGGAAATGCGATCTGCCCCGGATGATGCCGGAGCTTTGATGACCGCTTGGTGAGGATAACGCGCGTCTCAAATACAGGCACCAACACGGCCGCCGACCGCAACTTGCGCCCCTCTGGCAGAACGACACCTGGGTTCAGATCATAATCCGAAGACGGCGCGCGCTCGGCCCGCAGCGCCAAAAGCACCCGATCGAGCGGGTCAGTCACCGTCCGCGGTCCCATCCTTGGCCTCGAACCCCACGGTTGCCGGGTCCAGCCGGTAATGCGCCCCGCAAAACTGACAATCTGCGGTCACGATGCCCTCATCGGTGGTCATCGTGGCGATGTCGCGCGCCGAATAAATCGACAGGCTGCTACGCACCCGCTCTTCGGAACAGGTGCAGCCAAACCGCACCGCTTGCATGTCAAACACCCGCGGCCCTTCTTCGTGAAACAGCCGCACCAGCAATTCCGTTGGCGTGACCGACGGCCCGATCAATTCCAGATCCTCAACCGTATCGAGCAGAACATTGGCGCGAGTCCAGTTCTCGGCCTCGTCACCCATCAGGATATCTTCCGCCTGCAAGAGCCCGCCTTCGCCCGATCCACCGCCACTGGCAAAGGGCGACGCCTTCGGCATATGCTGTAGCATCACGCCACCCGCGCGCCAATGCTCTCCGCCCTCCGGCTCGGTGGATTTACCAAAACTCAACGCGAATCGCGTTGGCAACTGCTCGGATTGGGCAAAATAGGCCTCAGCACAATGCCGCAGCGCCTCGCCCGCAATGGGTGTAATCCCTTGGTAGGGCGTGGTGCCCTTACCTTGATCCAGCATGACCGCGAAATAGCCATCGCCCAGTTGATCGAATGGGCGCGCATGACTCAAGCGCTCGCGGTCAAAACTGGCATAGGCGCGCATCCGGGCCGGTTCGCCGGGCTCGCTCGGGCCATAATAATCGGTGGCGATCATACGCACCGCGCCGCGCGTCTGCACCTGCAGGGACAGCTTCCAGCGCAATTCGATTGTCTGACCGATCAACGCGGTCAAAAGCGCCATCTCGGCAATCAACGCCTCGACCTGAGGCGGGTAGTCATGCTGTTTCAGGATTCCATCAAGCACTCCGTCCAGACGCACGACGCGGCCACGGATGTCGGCGCGGTCTAGCTGAAATGGCAGGATCGTATCATCCCAAGCGATTCTCTGTCCAAGTGTCATGGGCTTTCCTTTGGGGTCTCGACTTGGCATATCGCGACTGTACCGTCAGGACAAGTCAGGCCCGGGAGACACAAAGTGATCAGACGATTCGGAGAGACGCCAGAACCCGGTATCGCCTACCGTTTGCGACCGGGCGCCTATGCGATCCTGCCGCGTCGCGGGCGGCTGCTCGTCACCCATCAGGCGGACCCGGTGCCAGAGCTGCAATTGCCCGGCGGCGGTATTGACCCGGGAGAGTCGCCGCTCCAGGCCCTTCACCGTGAGGTTTTCGAGGAAACCGGCTGGCTGATTGCCCGACCTCAGAGGCTCGGCGCCTTTCGCCGCTTTACCTATATGCCGGAATACGGGTTTTGGGCCGAGAAGCTCTGCATGATCTACCGCGCTCATCCGGTGCGCCGATTGGGCGCCCCCAGCGAGCCGGGGCATCGCCCAGTCTGGATCACGCCGCAACAGGCGGCGCGCGATTTAGGCAACGCCGGGGATCGGCATTTCGTCAGCCGGGAAACGGGCTGCCTTTGAACTCCAGTAGTACGGCGGAAATATCGTCGTCAAAGTCACTATCCCCCGCAAACTCAGACAGTTTCCACAAAAGAGATTCGAGAAACGCCATCCCGCGCGTCTGTCGCAAATCCCGCAAGATCCGCGCCAGCCCCTCATCGTGGAGCAGATCACCAGACCGACCAGAGCATTCTATCACCCCGTCGGAATGAATCAAAAGCCTGTCGCCCGGCGCCATCATCACTTCGAACTGCTGAAATTCTGCCCCATCAATCAGGCCTACAGGCAAACCACCCGACCCGATAAACTCCACCGTCCCATCCGCACGCTGCAATGCAGGATGCGGATGCCCCGCCTGAGACAGGATCACGCGCCCGGTTTCCAGATCCACATCGGCAAGAACGAGGGTGAAGTAATGCTCGGTCTCCATCTCCGACATGATCAAGCGATTGAGCATTGCAATCGCCTCCGCTGGAGGGCGCGCCACGAAACGACCGTCACGCGTCTTGCGCAGGGCGAGGTTCTGTTCCGGCACCGACGCCGAGAGATACCCCGCCAACCGCGCCGTCATCAGCGCTGAACTGATACCATGACCCGAGACATCAATTCCGTAGAGCCCGATGCGTGTATGCCCAATGGGAAACATGCCGACCAGATCACCGCCAACATGCCCCGCCGATTGCAGCATCAAGGATACCTCTGCCGTGCCGCAATCGCGATAGCGCTCGCTCACCAGCGATTGCTGCAGCTTCTTGGCTTCGATCAAATCACTGTCGAGCGAATCATAGAGCGTCTGTAATTCGTCGAGCGTGGATTTGATCAGCCGGTTCTTCTCGGTTAGCTCGCGCTCCATCCGCAGAATCCGCGCGCCCGCCGAAATTCGCGCGCGCAGCTCCGCGGCATTGACCGGCTTGGTCAAGAAGTCATCGGCCCCGGCATCAAGGCCCAGCGCAACTTCATCCTTGTCACTCTTGGACGTGAGCAGGATGAAATACCCATAAGTATCGCGCGACATCTCTCGAAATCTCTTGCAGAACTCCAGCCCGCTCAATCCCGGCATCATCCAATCACTCATGACGAGATCGGGCGGATCATCACGGCACAGAATCAGCGCGGCGTCGCCTGAATCGGCTTCCTGTACCTCGAATCCCCAGCGCTGCAAC
This sequence comes from Roseovarius sp. MBR-51, assembly GCF_053628575.1. Taxonomy (NCBI): domain Bacteria; kingdom Pseudomonadati; phylum Pseudomonadota; class Alphaproteobacteria; order Rhodobacterales; family Roseobacteraceae; genus Roseovarius; species Roseovarius sp. MBR-51. The sequence continues at coordinate 50,995 of NZ_JBRJGQ010000001.1, read as the reverse complement.
GACGCGCTCAGAATTCGCCGTTGCAGGCGGCTGTCATCCACCACGAGCACGCGGCGGATCACCCCGCCGCCCGCATCCGCCTCTGCCGCCTGTTCCATTCGTGATCGCACCCGGGCCACCTTTGTCCTGTCCTGACCCTGTCTAACCACACAAAGTTTAACAGCCCCTGAATGTTAAAATTCGCGCGGCTGTCCCGACGGCATTAACCTTTCCGTAGCTCTTTGCCCGCAGTCTTGCCGCAGGAATCGGAGGCTCAATGATGATCGACTGGAACCGCGTTCAGGATCTGCGCGACGAAATCGGGGCTGATGCCTTTGGCGAGGTGGTGGAGCTATTTCTCGAAGAAGTGGATACCGAAATCGAGAAGCTGCGCCACACTGGCCCCAATCTGCACCTCGAAGGGCATTTACACTTTCTCAAGGGCAGCGCCCTCAACCTCGGCTTTGCCGCCTTTTCTGATCTCTGCCACCGGGGCGAACAGGCCGCTGCAGCCGGTCGATACGGCGCGATCAGCCTGCCTGAAGTTCTGTCATGCTACGCCCACTCAAAATCAGAGTTTCTCTCCGGTCTTGATCGGGTCATCGCCGCCTGAAGCTCAGATCAGAAACTCTGCCAGCACCTCATCACGGGTGATGTCGCGATACTCAAAGCCAGCAGCATCGAGCCGCGTCAGGATCGGCTCGAAATTCTCGGTCCGTGTCGTCTCGATCCCGATCAGAACAGAGCCGAAATTGCGCGCCGATTTCTTGAGATACTCAAACCGCGCAATATCGTCTTCAGGTCCCAATATCTCCAGAAACTCGCGCAGCGCGCCGGGCCGCTGCGGCATCCGCAGGATGAAATACTTCTTCACACCCGAGAACCGCTGCGCGCGCTCCTTGACCTCCGGCAACCTCTCGAAATCGAAATTACCGCCCGAGGTGACACACACCACCGTCTTGCCCCGGATCACGTTTCCCAGATCCTTGAGCGCATCCACCGCCAGCGCCCCCGCAGGCTCCAGCACGATCCCCTCGATATTGAGCATCTCGAGCATCGTGGTGCAGAGCCGGTCCTCTTCGATCACCATGGCCTGCGACGGGTCCAGATCCGCCAGCCGCGCAAAAGTGCGCGCACCGATCTGCGCCACCGCCGCCCCATCGGCAAAGGTGTTCACATGCCGCAGGCGCACAGGTTCGCCCGCTGCCAGCGCCGCCCCGAGGCACGCGCCCCCCGCCGGTTCCACCAGCGTCAGCGCTGCCCGCGCGCCGACATAGCTGCGCACGCCCGCCGATAGCCCGCCACCCCCAACCGGAAGGATTAGATGATCTGGCATGCCGCCCAACTGCGCCTCGATCTCGACCGCAACGCTGGCTTGCCCCTCGATTACGTCCTCATCATCGAACGGCGACAGGAAATGCCCGCCCACCTGCGCGCAATAGGCCTGCGCCGCCGCAAGCGTGTCGTCGAAATAGTCGCCCGTCAGCCGGATCTTGACCGCATCGCCACCAAAGGTCTCGGTCTTGCCAATCTTTTGCTGCGGCGTCGTCACCGGCATGAAAATCACGCCTTTGACCCCGAAATGCCGGCACATATAGGCCACGCCCTGCGCATGATTGCCCGCACTCGCACAGACAAATTGTGTCGTCTCAGGTCGCGCCGCCAAAACCTTGCGCATCGCATTGAACGCCCCGCGCAGCTTGTAGGACCGCACCGGGCTCAGATCCTCGCGCTTGAGCAGGATCTCGGCGCCATAGCGCTCGGACAGGTGATCATTGCGTTGGAGCGGTGTCGGCTCGAACACGGCGCGCATCAAAGCCTCTGCGGCGCGGGCATTTTCCTGAAACTCGGTCATGCCCGCCTCAGTGCCGCAATCGTGCCCCCCTGACAAGGCTCAGAGCGCGCGCTTTTCGATATAATAGCCGTAAAGCGTGGTCAGAACGCTGATGTTGACCAGACCCGACACCACCGTGCCCAGCACCATCAACACGGCCCCGATCACCGGCGCCAAGAGCAGCAGCCCCAGCAAAAGCTGCAGCGCGAATTGCGCCGCACCCAGAATGAGAACAAGGATCAGGACCGTGACGCTGCTGCCTTCGGTCGCGGTCCACGCCTCTTTCAACGTAAGCGGCCGCCCGATCGCCGCCGCAGGCAGCATCGTCGAGAGCCGAAAGAACACCACATTGGCCGCTACAATCACCAAGACACTCACAATGGTGACAATCAGGGGGGCCAGCCCGCCAATAACCCCAACCAGCAGAAAGAGGGGCAACATCAGGCCCATCATCACAAGGCCAAGCCAGAGCGAATGTCCGATATAAGACAGCATGCGATCCGTGCGCAGCATCGGCACCCAGCCTCGGGGATATTCCGCCAAGAGGATAAAGCGGTGCCACGCCACAATGACCCAGAGCGCCAGACCGATCAGGACAAGCGCCAAAAGGATCAGCCCCGCGATCTGTCCCCCCGTCGCACCCTCGGCATCCGTCCCGTCCATCGAGACACCCAGAACCGCAAACAGGGCTATCACCGCGATCCCGATCCCCATCGGCACCAACACAATCCGCACCACCTGCGGCAGGTTGTTGAAAATCATCTGCACCGAATGGATGAAAATACGCCACGCCGCCATAATCGCACCTTTTGACAATTGCCTGATGTGGCTAGCACAACCAGAAGCGCAGTCAACCACGTCCACTTGCCCATCACCGCAAAAGCCGCTACTCCGCCAGCCAGATTTGACGCAAGGGGAATGACATGTCCGCGCCCAAAAAAGTTGTTCTGGCCTATTCCGGGGGCCTCGATACCTCGATCATCCTGAAATGGCTCCAGACCGAATATGGCTGCGAGGTTGTGACCTTCACCGCCGATCTCGGTCAGGGCGAGGAGCTCGACCCCGCGCGCCAAAAGGCCGAGTTGCTGGGGATCAAGCCCGAGAACATCTATATCGAGGATGTCCGCGAAGAATTCGTGCGCGATTTCGTCTTTCCGATGTTCCGCGCCAATGCGCTCTACGAGGGGCTCTACCTCCTGGGCACCTCCATCGCCCGCCCGCTGATCTCCAAACGTCTGGTCGAGATTGCCGCCATGACCGGTGCCGATGCCGTGGCCCATGGCGCCACCGGCAAGGGCAACGATCAGGTGCGGTTCGAGCTTGCAGCCTATGCGCTCAACCCCGATATCAAGGTGATCGCGCCCTGGCGTCTCTGGGATTTGACCAGCCGGACCAAGCTCATTGCCTTTGCTGAAGAAAACCAAATCCCGATCGCCAAGAATAAACGCGGCGAGGCTCCCTTTTCGGTCGATGCCAATCTGCTGCACACCTCCTCCGAGGGCCGCGTGCTCGAAGACCCCGCCGAAATGGCCCCCGATTACGTCTATCAGCGCACCGTCAGCCCCGAGGATGCGCCCGACACGCCCGAATATATCGAAGTCAGCTTCGAGCGTGGCGATGCTGTGGCCATCAATGGCACCGCCCTCAGCCCCGCCACGATCCTGACCGACCTCAACGAATTTGGTCGCAAACATGGCGTTGGGCGGCTCGATTTCGTGGAAAACCGCTTTGTCGGCATGAAATCGCGCGGCATCTACGAGACACCCGGCGGCACCATCCTGCTCGAGGCGCATCGTGGCATCGAACAGATTACCCTTGATAGCGGCGCGGGCCATCTCAAGGATTCGCTCATGCCGCGCTACGCGGAACTGATCTACAATGGCTTCTGGTTCTCACCCGAGCGTGAAATGCTGCAAGCCGCCATCGACAAGAGCCAAGAACATGTCACTGGCACCGTCCGCCTTAAACTCTACAAGGGTTCAGTGTCCTGCGTCGGTCGCTGGTCCGATCACAGCCTCTATTCCGAGGCCCATGTCACCTTCGAGGATGACGCCGGCGCCTATGATCAAAAGGACGCCGCAGGCTTCATCCAGCTCAATGCGCTGCGCCTGAAACTCCTCGCCGCCCGCAACCGCAGGCTCAAGGGCTAACCATCATGGAGGCTGATTTCTGGCATACCCGTTGGGAAAACATGCAGATCGGCTTTCACGAGGGCACGGTCAACCGCATGCTCTCTGCCCATCTCGGCGCGCTGGGCCTTGATCCCGGCGCGCGGATTTTCCTGCCGCTCTGCGGCAAGACCCGTGATATCGCCTGGCTCTTGGTCCAAGGCTATCGGGTTGCTGGTGTAGAGCTCAGCGAAATCGCCGTGAAACAGCTATTTGAAGAGCTGGCCGTCACACCCGAGGTGACAGCGCACGGCCCCCTCAAATGCTATGCCGCAGACGGTTTGGATATTTTCGTGGGCGATATCTTCGACCTCACCGCTGATCTGCTCGGTCCGGTCCATGCCGTTTACGACCGCGCTGCGTTCGTTGCCCTGCCCGACACGATGCGAGGGCGCTATGCCGGGCATCTAGCAGCACTCACCGACCTTGCCCCGCAATTGCTCGTCACCTTTGAGTACGACCAGTCGGTCATGGCGGGCCCGCCCTTTTCCCTCTCCGAGGCAGAGGTACGCGCGCAATACGGCACACGCTACCAGATCACACAGCTTGCCGATCTCGACGTGCCCGGCGGGCTCAAGGGTGTCTGCCCCGCGCGGGAAAAGGCCCTGCGCCTGACAGCGATCTAGCAGCCATCCGCTCACGTGCAGCGAAACATTGCTCAATAGACCGTGACATCCCGGTGTCGTGCGTTGGTGAGCCGCGCGATTTGCTGCATGATAGCAATCAAACAGGAGGGCAATCCAATGAACGCACATCTTCGGGAGATCAAGGCGGCGGCTCTGGCGATGCTGATCATCGTTGGGCTCTGCGTTAACAGTAGCCGGGCGCATGCCGCCGCGACCGAGACTTTGGTTGTTGCAGGCGGTTGCTTCTGGTGCGTCGAATCAGACTTTGAACAGGTCAAAGGCGTGATTGAGGCCGAGTCGGGCTTTACCGGCGGCACGGTGGAGAGCCCGAGTTACAAACAGGTAACGGCCGGTGGCACTGGCCATTTCGAGGCGGTTCAAATTACCTTTGACCCGGCACAGGTCAGCCGCGCGCAATTGCTGCACCTCTTCCTGCGCTCGGTCGACCCAACCGACGCCGGTGGCCAGTTCTGCGACCGGGGCGATAGCTATCGCACAGCGATTTTCGTCACTGATCCAGCACAAGAGCAGATCGCCCAGAGCGCTATAACCAAAGCCCAGGTGGCCTTGGGACGGGACATCGTCACGCCAATCCTTGACGCACAGACCTTTTATCCCGCCGAAGCCTATCATCAGGATTACTACAAAAGCACCGAGATCGTGCTGACCCGCTTTGGCCCCCGAACCAAGGCCAAGGCCTATAAACTCTACCGTGAGGCCTGCGGACGGGATACCCGCGTCCAAGAGCTTTGGGGCAAGGACGCTCCTTTCACCAGCGGCTCTTGACCGCAACGGCCCTCGAGCGCCCAAGCTGCGCTTTGGGCTTTCGCCACCTGACACAGATTTGTAAGGTCAGCCCCAAGAACCAAAGGGGGCAAGGTGAGTAACGCGGGACCAACCGTCACGCCGATGATGGCACAGTATCTGGAGATCAAGGCGCACTATCCAGAGGCGCTCTTGTTCTACCGGATGGGTGATTTCTATGAGTTGTTCTTTGACGATGCCGCCGCCGCCGCCGAGGCGCTCGATATCGCACTGACCAAACGTGGCAAACACCTCGATCAGGACATTCCAATGTGTGGCGTGCCCGTTCACGCCGCCGAAGGTTATCTTCTTACCCTGATCCGCAAAGGGTTCCGGGTCGCGGTCTGCGAGCAGATGGAAGACCCCGCCGAGGCCAAGAAACGAGGTGCGAAATCGGTGGTGCGCCGCGAAGTTGTGCGCCTTGTTACCCCCGGCACCCTGACCGAAGAGAGCCTGCTGGACGCCCGGCGACACAATTATCTCACGAGCTTTGCCAATGTGCGCGACGCGGGCGCGCTGGCGTGGGTCGACATTTCGACCGGCGCATTTCATGTCATGCCGATGGCAACTGCCCGGCTCGGCCCCGAACTTGCCCGCCTTGCCCCGCGCGAGGTGCTGCTGGCTGAGGCAGATGTTCTGAGTTTAGCCGAAACAGTCTCTGAGTCTGGGGCATCATTGACGGCTCTGGGCCAAGCAGCTTTTGACAGCACCGCAGGAGAGCGGCGGCTTTGCGCCCTCTTCGGTGTCGGTACGCTTGACGCTTATGGCCAATTCACACGACCCGAGATCGCCGCGATGGGTGCCATCGTCGATTGGCTCGACATCACGCAAAAAGGCAAGCTGCCGCTGTTGCAGCCCCCTGTGCGCGAGAGCGAAGCACGCGTGATGCAGATCGACGCCGCCACAAGGCGCAATCTCGAACTGACCCACGCCCTGAATGGTGGCCGCGCCGGATCCTTGCTCGCCACCATCGACCGCACCGTCACGCCCGGCGGTGGGCGGCTCTTGGAGCGTCGGTTGTCGAGCCCAAGCCGGGCGCTTGACGTGGTGCAGGCGCGACTCGAGTCAGTGCAATTCGCGGTGGAACAGTCTCGAATTTGCGCCGATCTACGCGACACCTTGCGCAAGGTGCCTGACCTTGATCGCGCCCTCTCTCGCCTTGGGCTTGACCGGGGCGGTCCTCGGGATCTGGCGGCGGTGCGCAATGGCTTGTCCCAAGCGGCGAACATTGCCGAACGGCTCACGGACAGTGACTTGCCGCCGCTCTTGGCCGAGGCGGTCTCAGGCCTCACTGGGCATGACACACTGCTGGACCTGCTGGATCAGGCACTGATTGCAGAGCCGCCGATTCTGGTGCGCGATGGCGGCTTTATCGCGCCCGGCTTTGACGGAAGCCTCGATGAGGCGCGACAATTGCGCGACGAGGGGCGCGGCGTGATCGCGCGGATGCAGGGCGAGTTCATTCAGCAAACCGGCATTCAGTCGCTCAAGATCAAGCACAACAATGTGCTGGGGTATTTCATTGAAGTGACCAGCACACATGCCGACCGCATGTTGACGCCCCCGCTGAACGACCACTTCAAACACCGCCAGACCACCGCAAATCAATTGCGCTTTACCACCATCGCGCTAACCGAGATGGAAACCCGTATTCTCAACGCGGGAGGTCGGGCGCTGGAGATTGAAAGGCGGCTCTATGACGACCTGAAAACCGCGATTCTGGCGCGCGCCGCCGAGATCGCCCAAACCGCGCGCGGGCTGGCGGAAATTGATCTGTCCACCGCACTTGCTGATCTGGCTCGTGCCGAGACCTGGTGTCGACCCAAAGTGGATCAGAGTCGCGCCCTTCGGATCACAGGCGGGCGGCATCCGGTGGTAGAGCGCGCCCTGCGTGCCCAAGGCGGCGCGCCCTTCATCGCCAATGAGTGTGATCTTGGCGATGACAGTGATATCTGGCTGCTGACTGGACCGAATATGGCGGGAAAATCCACCTTTTTGCGTCAGAATGCGTTGATTGCCCTTCTGGCGCAAATGGGCAGCTATGTGCCCGCGAGATCGGCGCATATTGGCATGGTCAGCCAGCTCTTCAGCCGCGTCGGGGCCTCGGACGATCTCGCGCGCGGCAGATCGACCTTCATGGTCGAGATGGTTGAAACCGCGGCGATCCTCAATCAGGCGGACGATCACGCGCTCGTCATTCTGGATGAGATCGGTCGTGGCACCGCCACCTATGACGGTCTGAGCATCGCTTGGGCCACGCTGGAACACCTGCATGATGTGAATGGCTGCCGCGCGCTCTTTGCGACCCATTACCATGAGCTGACCAACCTCAGTGACAAACTCGCACGCGTCGAGAATGCCACCGTGACCGTCAAGGAGCACGACGGCGACGTGGTCTTCATGCACGAAGTGCGTCGTGGAGCAGCGGATCGCAGCTATGGCGTTCAAGTGGCGAAGCTGGCTGGCCTGCCCGCTGCGGTCGTGGCGCGGGCAAGGGTCGTGCTTGACGCATTGGAGCGAGGTGAGCGGGAGGGCGGTGGCGCGCAACGGGCCCTGATTGATGATCTGCCGCTCTTTGCCGCGACGCCCCCGCCGCCGCCCACCCCGACAAGGCGCCACTCGGTGGTGGAAAAACGGCTGGAGGATATTCTACCCGACAGCCTTAGTCCACGCGAGGCGCTCGACCTGATATATGAGCTCAAGGCCCTGGCAACCGACACGGCGAGCAAGGCGGGCTGACACCCACGCGACACTCAACCCCGGTTAGACGACACCCCGACCTGCGCCGGTCGCAGGATGCGGTCATGGAGCATGAACCCTTGGGTCGAAACCTGAATGATCTCGCCTGCCTTGGTGCCGGGCAGCGGGGCCTCGAACATCGCTTCATGCTGCTGCGGATCAAAACGGTCGCCGACCTGCGGATCTATCACTGTGATGCCGTGCTTGGTGAAGACATTGCGCAGCTCGCGCAGCGTCAGCTCGATCCCTTCGAACAGTGCCGCCGACCCGGCGCGCTGCTCTTCGGTCACGGTTTCAAGCGCACGTTTCAGATTGTCATAGATCGGCAACATATCACGCGACAGCTTCGATCCACCATAGTTCTCTGCCTCACGGCGATCCTTTTCGGACCGCTTGCGAGCGTTCTCCGCATCCGCAAGCGCACGCATGAACTTGTCGCGCAGGGCGTCCCGCTCCGCGCGCAGGGAGTCAAGCTCGAGCGCCTCATCGCTGATGTCTTCATCCATTTGCTCACGCTCTGCGGCGGCTGCTTCTTCGATATCGTCGAGAAAGCTGTCTTCTTTCGGCTCTGCCATTCTTCACCTCTAGCTCCGGTCGGAGATCAGTTTGCCCACGAGTTGCGCCGTGTAATCCACAATCGGCACAATCCGTCCATAGTTTAGGCGCGTCGGGCCAATAACGCCCACCGCACCGATGATCTTACGGTCAGCGTTCATATATGGAGAGACCACCAAAGAGGAACCCGAAAGTGAGAAAAGTTTGTTCTCAGAGCCAATAAAAATGCGCACACCGGCCCCTTCATCGGCCAGTTCCAGAAATTCGGCAATGTCGCGCTTGCGCTCCAGATCATCGAACAGGATTCGAATCCGCTCCAGATCCTTTTCTTCGGCGGTCGTGCTCAACAGATTGGCGCGGCCCCGCACGATCAAACGCTCGTAATGGTCGCCCTCGCCCTCCCACACGGCTAGGCCACTGTCGATCAGATCGCGGGCAAGCTGATCGATCTCCTGCCGCCGCGCAGAAATCTGCCGCGCGATCACGGTTTGCAGGTCCGACAACGTTTTTCCCTCAATCAATGCATTGAGGAAATTCGCTGCCTCGCGCATCGAACTGGGCGTTTGTCCCGGTGGTGGCGTAAAAATGCGGTTCTCAACATGGCCATCCGAAAACACCAGCACGACAAGGGCACGATCATGGCCGAGACTGACAAACTCGATATGCTTTATCGGCGCCTCATGTTTGGGAGCGAGCACCAATGACGCCCCCCGTGTCACCCCTGACAGGGCCGCCCCGATCCGGTCGAGCGCTCCGGCGACATCCTGCGAATTGCTGCCGACGGTCGCATCAATCGCCTGACGGTCGGTCGCTTCGAGATTGCTGACCTCGAGCAAGCCATCCACGAACATGCGCAGCCCCTCTTGGGTCGGAATACGCCCAGCGCTGATATGCGGGCTGCCCAAGAGACCCATATACTCCAGATCCTGCATCACGTTGCGGATCGTGGCGGCGCTGACCTTTTCGCTGAAATCCCGCGTCAGGGTCCGCGAGCCAACCGGGTCGCCCTTGGCAAGATAGCTTTCGACCACGCGACGGAACACCTCGCGCGAGCGGTCGTTGAGCTGATCCAGAAGCGAACTGGCGTCATTCATCAGATGGTATTCCTGTCTAGGATGTCATTAAAGACTGCGCGCGGCAAAGGTCAATCGGGGTTGCCATCACAGGCCTTGCACATATATCCCGGAGCCAACAGTGAAAGGGACATGTAATGCGACCTTCGGGTAGGAATTTAAGCGAAATGCGGCCAGTTTCAATCGAAACCGGTGTTTTGAAACATGCCGAAGGCTCCTGCCTGATCAAGATTGGCGATACGCATGTGCTCTGCACCGCCACAATCGAAGAGCGCGTGCCGCCATTTGTCAAAGGGTCGGGTCTGGGTTGGGTCACGGCGGAATATGGGATGCTGCCGCGCTCGACCAACAGCCGCATGCGCCGCGAGGCTACGGCGGGCAAACAGGGCGGGCGCACAGTCGAGATTCAACGCCTCATAGGTCGCAGCCTGCGCGCGGGCGTGGACCGGGTCGCCCTGGGTGAACGACAGATCACAGTCGACTGCGATGTGATCCAAGCGGATGGCGGCACGCGCTGCGCCTCTATCACCGGCGGCTGGGTCGCACTCAAATTGGCGGTTCAGAAATTGATGAAGGCAGGCGATGTGATCAGCGATCCGTTGATTGACCCCGTTGCGGCGGTATCCTGCGGGATCTATGCGGGGCAACCTGTTCTCGACCTCGACTATCCCGAAGATAGCGAGGCCGGTGTGGACGGCAATTTCATCATGACCGGAAGCAAACGCCTGATCGAGGTGCAGATGAGCGCCGAAGGCTCGACCTATAGCCGTGATCAGATGAATACCCTGCTAGATCTGGCCGAACAAGGCGTTGATCTTCTGGTCGCGAAACAGCGCGAGGCAACGGGTGCGTAAATTCACCGACGATCGGCTTCTGGTCGCCACCCATAACGCGGGCAAGCTGGGGGAAATTACCGCCCTGCTTGCGCCCTATGGTGTGGAAGTCGTGGGCGCGGCTGCCCTCGGCCTCGAAGAGCCAGATGAAACCGAGACAACCTTTCTTGGCAACGCGAGGATCAAGGCCCATGCGGCTGCGCGCGCCACGGGTTTGCCGGCCCTGTCGGACGATTCGGGTATCGTGATTGACGCCCTGGATGGCGCACCTGGCGTCTATACCGCAAATTGGGCCGAAACAGAGACGGGTCGCGACTTTGGTATGGCCATGCGCCGGGCCCATGACGCGCTGGTTGCGAGCAAGCAGGCGCAACCCTGGACGGCTCGGTTTTGTTGTACTCTGGTCCTTGCTTGGCCGGACGGGCATGATGAAGTCTTTGAGGGTACGGCCGAAGGGTGGGTGGTCTGGCCGATGCGCGGCGCGCAGGGCCATGGCTATGATCCGATGTTTCAGCCGCTTGGCCATGACGTGACCTTTGCCGAGATGGCCCCGACAGAGAAAAACCGGATCAGCCACCGCGCCGATGCGTTCCGCAAGCTGGTTGCAGGTTGTTTTGCCTGAGGATTGGCAAGATGGGGGCTTTGGGCTCTATATTCACTGGCCCTTTTGCGAGGCCAAATGCCCCTATTGCGACTTTAACAGCCATGTGGCGCGCGAGATTGACCAAACCCGTTGGTGCAATGCCTATTTGGCCGAGACTGATCGCTATGCCGCTCTTTTACCGGGTCGGGTTCTCAACACCGTCTTCTTTGGCGGCGGCACGCCCAGCCTCATGGCACCTGAATCGATCGCAGCGCTCATAGAGCGGATCAAGGCCTCATGGCCCATGGCCAATGCGCCCGAGATAACCCTAGAGGCCAATCCAAGCTCGGTCGAAGCTGGACGCTTTCGTGCTTTTGCCGAGGCAGGTGTAACACGTATCTCAATGGGCGTGCAGGCCTTGAACGACATAGATCTCAAACGCTTGGGACGTATACATTCAGTTGCAGAGGCGAGGCAAGCCTTTGATATAGCAAGAGAAAACTTTGATAGAGTGAGCTTTGATCTTATCTACGCGCGCCAGGATCAAACCCTTGACGCCTGGAAGGCGGAATTGCGCGAGGCTCTGGCAATGGCGGTGGATCATCTGTCGCTCTATCAACTGACCATAGAGACAGGCACGGCATTTGGGGACCGCTATGCAGCGGGAAAGCTGCGCGGCTTACCAGAGGATGAGGCGGCGGCGGATATGTATGAGGCAACGCAGGAGATCTGTGACGCTGCAGGACTGCCCGCCTATGAGGTTTCAAATCACGCGCGGCCGGGGTCCGAATCGCGTCATAACCTGATCTATTGGCGCTATGGAGATTACATCGGCATCGGTCCGGGCGCACATGGCCGCATCACACGCAATGGGCAGAAACACGCGACCGAGGCCCATCGTGCGCCGGGGCGCTGGCTCGACTCGGTGGAAACGGCCAGTTCAGAGCGTAAGCCAGTGCGCCTGTCAGGACAGGATCAAGCGGTTGAATATCTCTTGATGGGTCTGCGTATTTCCGACGGCATTGATCCGGGCCGGTTTGAAAAACTTGCAGGCCAACCGCTTTCGCCCCACGTCGTTGATCACCTGCAACAAATCGGGATGATCGAGCCGCTAGGCACCCGCCTTCGTGCGACCCGCGCCGGACGCGCCGTGTTGAATGCTGTGATTCGCGATCTGCTGCCAGACGTGTGAACGTCAGATGCTGAGCATTCCAATCAGACGGTCCAGCTGATCCAGCGACGCGTAGTGAATGGTAATCTGACCGTTCTCCCGACCCGGGATGTGGTCAATCTGGACCTTCATCGTCAGATTTGCAGAGAGATCTTCTTCTAGTGCCTTGGTATCTGCGTCTTTCAGCGGCTCCTTGCGTGGCTTTGACGTTTGGCCGCTCTCTCTGAAAATATTGCTAGGACCAGATTTGGCCAATTTCTCCGTTTCTCGGACCGATAGCGACTTTTGAATCACCTGACGGGCAAGGGCGGCTGGATCGTCAACCGTGATGAGCGCTCGGGCGTGACCCGCAGAGAGCTTGCCGTCGCGAACATAGCTCAAGACCTCTTCTGGCAGAGCCAGCAAACGGATGGAGTTTGCAATATGGCTGCGGCTCTTGCCCAGGGCTTCGGCCAGCTTTTCTTGTGTATGGCCGAATTTCTGCATCAACTGCTGATAACCAGAGGCTTCTTCAACAGGATTGAGATCGGCCCTCTGAATATTCTCGATGATGGCGACTTCAAGAACCTCTGTGTCATCAAAGTCGCGGATCAATACCGGTATTTGGTGAAGTTTAGCCATCTGTGCTGCGCGCCAACGGCGTTCTCCGGCGACAATCTCATACTCATCAGCACGACCGGACACCAGTCGAACGATCAACGGCTGAATGATGCCCTTTTCAGAGATTGACCGAGCAAGGTCTTCAAGCAAAGTCGCATCAAAGGACCGCCTCGGCTGATTCGGATTTGGGCGGACCTTTTCCACTGGCACCATGAAATCCGGTCGACGCGGCGCATCATCCTTGCGGGCCGTAACATCGGCAGACACATCCGCCATCAACGCCGAAAGCCCGCGACCCAATCCACGCGGCTGAGATTTCTTGCTGGTCATAGGCTTGTCCTCTCCATTCAGGCCGCGATCCGGGCGCTGTTTTGCATCAACTCCTGCGCCAGATCGCGATAGGCCTGCGCGCCTTTGGACAGGGGATCATAAGAGAGAACCGACATCGCATAGGACGGCGCCTCACTCACCCGGACATTCCTCGGAATGCGCGTCTTGAACACCAGATCCCCCAGATTGTCCCTGGCATCCTGCTCCACCTGCGTCGAAAGATTATTGCGAGCGTCAAACATCGTCAGGACTACACCTTCGATTCTGAGCGTTGGATTTGCGGTCTGGCGTATCTCGCGGATGGTCAACATCAACTGAGACAACCCTTCCAGCGCAAAGAATTCACTTTGAAGCGGCACAAGAATAGAGTGCGCGGCGACCATGGCGTTTACCGTCAAAAGGTTGAGCGAGGGCGGGCAATCAATCAGAACATACTCAAACTCATAGGCGTCCATCGCCGGCTGACGCAACGCATCATGGAGAAGAAAACTGCGTTTCTCATTGGAAATCAATTCGATATCAGCAGAGGATAAATCCACTGTCGCAGGAATGATCGACAGATGATCAACGCCGGTCGGCTGAATGACGTCGTCCAGGGAAATCTCGTCCAAAAGCAGATCATAGGCCGTAAACGTCCGGGCCTCCGCCTCAATTCCCAGCCCGGTCGACGCATTCCCCTGTGGGTCAAGATCGACAATCAGCACGCGGGCCCCGGTCTCTGCCAGTGCAGCGCCAAGATTGATCGTCGTTGTAGTCTTGCCGACCCCACCTTTCTGGTTGGCAACTGCGATGATCTTTGGCCCCTCGGGTCGCGTCGGATCAGGCACGGGCAACTCCTGTGATGGCAAAAACAACCGAACCGGTTTCTGTAACGCTTTTAGCAAGCTGATAGTCAAAGCGCCACTTTCTTTGTGCCGCTTTCAACTCGATTTCCCAGGTAGCGCCCTTTGGAAAGAGCGCCACGCCCTCTGCAGTCAGATGACGTTCAGCAAAAGCCAGAAGCCCATCAAGATCCGCGAGGGCGCGCGCCGACAGGACCGTCGCAGCCTGAGGCTCTGCGCTCTCTATCCGCTCATTGAGAACGGTCGCGGCGGCCCCCGTTTCCCGGATGACCACCCGCAGAAACGCTGCTTTCCGAGCGTCGCTCTCGATGAGCGTCATACGGCGCGGCGACCCGGTCTCTTGTGCGAGCACCGCAACGACAAGACCGGGAAATCCACCCCCAGACCCGAGGTCAACCCAATGTCCGACAGGATGCGGTGCGAGATCGCAAATCTGTGCGGAATCTGCAAAATGTCGTGTCCACATCTGATCAAGACTCGCTTTAGACACAAGGTTGATGCGAGGATTCCATTTGGCAAGAAGATCAGCATAGATCTTAAGCCGCTCCTGTGTTTCACGTGAAACATCAGGCAAGCCTGTCACGCAATCTTCTCCCGCGCAGCTTGCCGCAGCTTTGCCAGAATGAGACTCAGGGCGGCGGGCGTCATTCCCTCGATCCGCCCCGCCTGCGCGAGGTTCTCGGGGCGCACGGTCGTGAGTTTGCTTTTGAGCTCATTCGACAGTCCCTCGATGGACCCATAGCCAAAAGACCTTGGAATAACATAGGATTCGTCCCGCTTCAGCTTCGCGACATCACGGTTCTGTCGCTCGATATATGTCGCATAAAGCGCGTCTTTGGCGATCTGTTTCTGCGTCTCAATGTCGATCACGGCAAACTCAGGATCTAGCCGCACAAGATCATAAAACGCTACATCTGGATAGGATAAGATCTGGAATGCGTTCCTTCTCGCACCGTCATGATTTACATTCAGACCGAGATCTGACAGTTGACGCGGCGTATAGCTGGCTGTTTCCAACCGGCGCCTCGCAGCGCTCAGGCGCTCCATCTTCTCCTCAAAGGCCAGTTTGCGCGGCGCGCTGACGCACCCCAACTCAAGCCCGAACGGCGTCATCCTCTGATCTGCATTATCCGCACGGAGCGATAATCGGAATTCCGCCCGAGAGGTGAACATGCGGTAAGGCTCGCTCACGCCTCGGGTCGTCAGGTCGTCAATCATCACTCCGATGTAGCTATCCGTTCGACTGAACTGAGCGGGCGCACGCCCCAAAGCCTCAAGCGCGGCGTTCAGCCCTGCAACCACACCCTGTGCGGCCGCCTCTTCATAGCCGGTCGTCCCATTGATCTGGCCGGCGAGGTAGAGACCCGGCACAGATTTAACCGCAAGCCGGCTATCAAGCGCGCGCGGGTCGACATAATCGTACTCAATTGCATATCCAGGCTGTAGAATCTCTGCCGCCTCCAGCCCATGGATCGACCGAACATAGGCCTCCTGAACCTCTACGGGCAGCGATGTGGAAATTCCATTTGGATAGATCACGTCATCAGAAAGACTTTCCGGCTCAAGGAATATCTGATGTGAGCTCTTATCAGAAAACCGAACAATCTTATCCTCGATCGAGGGGCAATACCGGGGACCGATACCATCAATATGTCCGCCATACATAGCCGAGCGTCCAAGATTTTCGCGAATTATATCATGCGTTTGCATGTTCGTATGCGTAATCCCGCAAGAGATCTGGCGTGCGGACGGCGTCTTGGACATAAACGAGAAAAGCGTGGGATCGTCATCGCCGGGCTGCTCTTCTAACCGCGCCCAATCAATCGTCTTACCATTAAGCCGGGGCGGCGTCCCGGTTTTGAGACGTCCCATTGCCAAACCGAATCCATCCATACGCTCCGCCAGCGGGATGGATGGGCGGTCGCCCATACGCCCTCCAGGTCGGGACACTTCGCCAATATGAATGACACCGCGCAAGAACGTCCCGGTTGTCAGGATTACAGTAGCACCAGAAATCTCGCTGCCATCAATCAGCCGCACCCCCGCAACGCGCTCACCTTGCATCAGAAAATCGGCGGCCTCCCCCACAATGACGCTGAGTCCTGAGCAGCTTTCGATCTCCGCAAGCATCTCTTCGCGATAAATCTTGCGATCCGCCTGCGCTCTTGGCCCCTGAACAGCAGGGCCTTTCCGCCGATTGAGCAAACGAAACTGAATGCCGGCGCGATCTGCGACACGCCCCATCACGCCATCCAGCGCGTCAATCTCACGCACGAGATGTCCTTTGCCCAGGCCTCCGATGGCCGGGTTGCACGACATGACGCCAATTCCGGCCCGGGTCAATGTAACCAACGCCGTGCGCGCGCCCATGCGTGCCGCAGCATGCGCGGCATCAGCACCGGCATGCCCGCCTCCAATGACAATGACGTCAAAATGTTTCACGTGAAACACCTTTCATTTGCCCAGACAAAAGCTGGCGAAGATCTCATCCAGAACGGTTTCGACATCAATGCGTCCTACCAGAGAATCAAGCGCGCGAATAGCCACCCGCAGTTCTTCCGCAGCGATCTCGGCCATTACCTCGCCTAGTGGCAGCGTGTCCAGACTGACTTGCAAAGCTTTGAGGCCACGCGCCATCGCCTGCCGATGCCGCTCGCGGGTCGCAAGCCCCGCTCCCATGGCCCGCGCTCCCAGAACAGTTGCAATCCGATCGACCAATTCCGATAGGCCCGCCCCGGTCTTTCCGGATACAGCACCCGTTAGATCGCCGGAAATGTCCGCTTTGGCCCGGACGACAATATCCTCAGCCTCTGGCGCGAACTCAAAGTCGCCACCCTCTTCAATCAGGAACACGCGTAGATCCGCCTGTGCCGCGCGCGCACGGGCGCGCTCTATGCCAATAGATTCCACTGCATCTGTAGTTTCTCTCAGCCCAGCCGTGTCAAGCAACGTCACCGGGAGCCCCGCCAAATCCATCCGAACTTCGATCACGTCTCGCGTGGTGCCAGCATACTCAGAGGTGATCGCCGCATCTCGGCCGGCCAACGCATTGAGCAATGTCGACTTTCCAACATTCGGAGCTCCCACGATTGCAACCTCAAAGCCCGTTCGAATTCTCTCACTCACCGAAACGCCAGCGATTTCGGCCTCAAGCCCCTGAATCACACCCTGAATTAGGTCGGTGACCTCTGGCGAGACGTCCACCGGCACCTCCTCGTCGGCAAAATCAATGGTTGCCTCCAATAACGCCACGGCACGAATCAAACTGCGACGCCATTTTTCACATCTTTCCCCAAGAGCACCAGAAAATACCCGCAGGGCTTGCTTACGCTGCGCCTCCGTCTCGGCCTCAATCAGATCGGCCAGCCCCTCGACCTGCGCCAAATCCAGCCGTCCATTCTCCAATGCGCGCCGGGTAAACTCTCCAGCCTCGGCAGGGCGCAATCCGTCAATCCGCCCAAGATTCGCGAGAACAGACGCCACGACCGCGACACTTCCGTGCAGTTGAAACTCTGCCGTGATCTCGCCGGTAAAACTCTCGTTCTTAGCAAAAATTAGCACCAAAGCCTGATCGAGCCGCTCGCCGCCTTCATCCCGTAACACCCGCAACACCGCGCGACGTGGTTCAGGCACATCCCCACAAAGTCGCCGGCAGGCCTCGGACGCCAGGGGTCCGCTGACCCGAATGACGGCCACGCCTGCTTTCCCCTGAGCCGTCGAAAGCGCATAGATCGTGTCCATCGGAACGCCTCCGCCTCAGTGCAGACCTCAGGTGTTCATCGAATCAAAGAATTCAGCATTCGTCTTGGTCTGCTTCAGCTTCGACAACAAGAACTCGACCGCGTCTGTCGTGCC
This sequence comes from Roseovarius sp. MBR-51, assembly GCF_053628575.1. Taxonomy (NCBI): domain Bacteria; kingdom Pseudomonadati; phylum Pseudomonadota; class Alphaproteobacteria; order Rhodobacterales; family Roseobacteraceae; genus Roseovarius; species Roseovarius sp. MBR-51. The sequence goes on along the minus strand of NZ_JBRJGQ010000001.1, from coordinate 33,003 downwards.
CATCGGATTCAGAATGCGCCGCAGGACAAAGGTTTTCTGCAAATCGCCCTTGTCGATCAACAGATCCTCTTTCCGCGTGCCGGACTTGAGAATATCAATCGCCGGGAACACGCGCTTATCCGCCACCTTGCGGTCCAACACGATCTCAGAGTTGCCTGTGCCCTTGAATTCTTCAAAGATCACCTCGTCCATCCGGCTTCCCGTATCAATCAGCGCCGTTGCGATGATCGTCAGCGATCCACCCTCTTCTATATTCCGCGCTGCGCCAAAGAACCGCTTGGGCCGCTGCAACGCATTGGCATCCACCCCCCCGGTCAGAACCTTGCCCGAGGACGGCACAACCGTGTTATAGGCCCGGCCCAATCGCGTGATCGAATCAAGCAGGATCACGACATCCCGCTTATGCTCCACCAATCGCTTCGCCTTCTCGATCACCATCTCGGCGACCGCCACATGTCGCGTCGCGGGCTCGTCAAAGGTCGAGCTGACGACCTCACCCTTGACCGAGCGCTGCATATCCGTCACCTCTTCCGGCCGCTCATCAATGAGCAAGACGATCAGATAGCATTCCGGATGGTTCTTCTCGATGCTATTGGCGATATTCTGCAACAACACCGTCTTACCCGTCCGCGGCGGCGCCACGATCAGTGACCGCTGACCCTTGCCGATCGGAGCCACAAGATCAATGATCCGCGCCGAACGATCCTTGATGGTCGGGTCTTCAATTTCCATCTTGAACCGCTCATCGGGATAGAGCGGCGTCAGGTTGTCAAACGCGATCTTATGCCGGGCCCGTTCCGGGTCCTCAAAATTGATCTGTGTGACCGAGGTCAGCGCGAAATACCGCTCGGTCTCATCGGGCTGCTTCATCTGCCCTTCAATCGTATCGCCAGTCCGCAGCGAATATTGCCGGATCATATCGGGCGAAACATAAATATCATCCGGACCTGGCAGATAATTGGCCTCTGGAGAGCGGAGAAATCCAAACCCATCCTGCAACACTTCCAAGACCCCATCGCCGTAAACCGTCCAGTCCTCTTCGGCCCGCTCCTTGAGGATCGAGAACATCATCTCGCCCTTACGCATGGTCGAGGCGTTTTCGATCTCCAGCTCTTCGGCGATCGTCAACAGCTCCTTGGCGGTCATTGCCTTGAGGTCAGCGAGGTTCAAACGGTCTTCAGACATGATAATTCCTATGGTGACACCCGATACCGGATGCATCTCTCAGTCATTGATGGGAATTCAAAAGCCACCAGGACGGTAGCCCAACGCCTACATAGGCAACCCCGCCCCATTCGTCAATCTGACTCAGAACTTGACCACAACCGACAGCACGATCACCACCATCGCCAGCGTCGGCACCTCATTCATTATCCGATGCTGACGCCCGGTGCGCGTATTGGCTCCCCGCGCGAACTCTTTGCGCCGTGCGCTCAGCCACATATGAAACCAGGTCATCACAAGGAGTCCTCCAAGTTTCGTGTAGGGCCAAACGGATCCCCAATCCACGATCCCCGGCGTCATCACGAGGAGCAGACCAAACGCCCAGGTCGCGATCATTGAGGGCGTCATGATGAACCGCAAGAGCTTGTATTCCATAACTTGAAACACCGAATCCCGGCTATCACCCGGCTGCGATTGTTCGGTATGATATACAAACAGGCGCGGCAAATAGAACAGGCCCGCCATCCATGCGATGACCGACATGATATGAAACGCTTTGATCCATGGATAGGTCACACTCAAGAGATCAGACATTCAATGCTCCATTCCGTCCTGATCCTCTTAAATATTAATAGATAGATTAGAAAGGATGTAGTGTGATGAAGAGAGCGTGAAATCTGTGGATCATTATGCTCTCCACAGACCCATGCACAGGTGGATAACTCTGTTGGTAAATTTCAGTAACCGAAAAACGAAAATGAAATTTTATCAATATTATGTTTTTACATCAGTTGTTTACAAATAAACAATCAAAACTGGTATCATCACATCCGCTCTGGATAACTTTCTGTGCCTCGCCGCCATCCCCATACCGCAGTTATCCTTTCCCACAGGGGATAGACCGCCGCGAGTCCTTCCGGATACCCCGAGTTTTCCCCCGCATCACAGATGGGATGGATTTTCACCTTAATTGTTCCTAAGAAACCCCTAACGTTATGCAGCAGGTTATCCACATGAGCGCACCGATCATTCTGGCCTCGGGGTCCGCCATCCGACAGACCTTGCTGCGCAATGCCGGCCTCACTTTCGAGTGTGTCACGCCCCGCGTCGACGAAGACACGGTGCGCACCGCTCTTCTGGCCGAGAATATGTCGCCTCGCGACATTGCCGATGCCTTGGCTGAACTCAAGGCAACCAAGGTCAGCGCCAAACATCCCGACGCTCTGGTCATTGGATGCGACCAAGTGCTTGATCTTCAGGGGCATTTGCTCTCAAAACCGGAAACCGCCGATGCAGCGCGCGCGCAATTGCGTGCCATGCAGGGCAAACGCCACGACCTTCTGTCTGCTGTTGTGATCTGTCAGGCCGGTCGCCCCCTCTGGCGGCATGTTGGACTGGCGCGCATGACGGTTCGGCCGTTTTCCGACGTATGGCTCGACGGCTATATGGCGCGAAACTGGCCGGATATCGCAGAGTGTGTCGGAGCCTACAAGCTCGAGGCCGAAGGCGTGCGGCTGTTTTCTCGCGTGGAAGGGGACTATTTTACAGTGCTTGGCGTGCCGCTGCTCGACCTTCTATCCTTTCTCACCCTTCGAGGAGACCTCCAACAATGAGCGATGATAAGAAGCCTTTGGCCAGAATTCCATTGGCTGGCGTGATCGGGTCCCCCATTGCCCATTCCAAATCGCCGCAACTGCACGGCCACTGGCTCAGGTCGAATGGCATAGCAGGCTATTACATTCCGATGGATGTCTCGGGCCCGGATTTGGCAGATGTGTTACGAACCTTGCCCAAACTGGGGTTCGTGGGCGTCAATATCACTGTCCCGCACAAGGAACGCGCGCTCGATCTGGCGGATCTCGTCACGGATCGCGCCACATTGATTGGCGCCGCCAACACGCTCATCTTCCGCAAGGACGGCAAGATCCACGCTGACAACACCGATGGCTACGGCTTCATCCAGAACCTGCGCCAGAATGCCCCCACTTGGCAGCCAAATGCTGGTCCTGCGGCGGTCTTTGGGGCGGGTGGGGCGGCACGCGCCGTGGTGGCGTCGCTGCTCGACGTCGGCGTACCCGAGATCTTGATTTCCAACCGAACCCGCATTCGCGCCGAGTCGCTGCAATCCGAGTTTGGCAAACGCCTGACAGTGGTTGATTGGGTGCAGGCCGGCAACATGCTGGAAGAGGCGACGACAGTGATCAATACCACGTCACTTGGCATGATCGGCAAACCCCCGCTGCGTGTGCCGCTCGATGGCCTGCGACGGGGCGCGCTCGTGACGGACCTCGTTTATGCGCCGCTCAAGACGCGGTTCTTGATTGAGGCCGAGCAAATGGGATGTGTGACGGTCGATGGCCTCGGCATGCTCTTGCATCAGGCGGTGCCAGCGTTCGAGCGGTGGTTTGGGGTCCGCCCCACCGTCGACAGCGCCACACGCGCCGCCGTCTTGCGATGACCTTTCTTATCGGCCTGACGGGCTCTATCGGCATGGGCAAATCCACGACGGCGCAACTCTTCGCGGAAGAGGGCTGCGCAGTCTGGGATGCCGACGCCGCCGTTCACCGCCTCTACGCGCCCGGCGGCGCGGCAGTCGCGGCGTTCGCCGCCGCCTTCCCCGATGCAATCCAGGACGGCGCGGTGTCCCGGACCCGCCTGAAAGAGATCATATCCCGTGACCCAGATGTGCTCGGCCGGATCGAACGGATCGTGCATCCGCTTGTCGCACAGGACCGCGCCGACTTCGTACACAACCAGGGGACACAAGGTACAAAGCGTACCCCTATCATTGTGCTCGATATCCCCCTTCTGTTCGAAACGGGGGCTGATCGCGAGATGGACGCCATTGTCGTTGTCTCGGCCCCACCGGAGGTGCAGCGTGCTAGGGTTCTGGAGCGGGGTAAGATGACCGAGGTTCAGTTCGAGAACATCCTTCAAAAACAAATGCCTGATACTGAAAAACGTACCCGCGCTGATTATGTGATCGAAACCGACACCCTTGAATCCGCCCGCCAACAGGTGCAGGCTGTGTTGGCGGATATCAGACGAAAGAGCATCCATGCGTGAAATCGTCCTGGACACGGAAACCACTGGTTTTGAACCAGAATCTGGCGATCGCATCGTCGAGATCGGCGCTGTTGAGCTTTACAATCACATGCCCACGGGCCGCACGTTTCACAAGTACATCAACCCACAGCGCGCCATGCCCGAAGCAGCCTTTGCCGTGCATGGCCTGGGCGATGATTTTCTCCGCAACAAGCCCTTATTCACTGAAATCGCTCAGGAATTTCTGGATTTCGTGTTGGATGCCAAGCTGGTCATCCACAACGCCGCCTTTGATATGAAGTTTCTCAACGCCGAATTGGGCTGGCTCAAACTGCCGCATCTCCCTTGGGAGCAGGCCATCGACACCCTCGCCATCGCGCGCCAGAAATTTCCCGGCTCCCCGGCTTCTCTGGATGCGCTATGTCGCCGGTTTCAAATAGATAATTCCGCGCGCACTCTGCACGGCGCGCTGCTCGACTCAGAAATTCTGGCAGAGGTCTATCTCGAACTGATCGGCGGGCGTCAACCAGATTTTGCGCTCTCGAGCGCGTCATCCACCAGATCCAGTGACATGACTGAGCCTGGCGTCTGGCGACCTCATCCAAGACCCGCCCCCCTCGCGCCGCGTCTGACAGAGGCTGAGGCCTCCGCCCATCAGGCCTTCGTGGCCAGGATGGGCGAGGCCGCTCTCTGGCGCAAATCGTCTTAGGCGTCAGCCTTCGGTGCAGCTGCCTGTGCCTGACGGCGCGCGATTTCTCCACGATAAAGCTGAACGAAATCAATATTTTCAAGGTTCAGCGGCGGGAATCCACCGTCATGTGTCACGTCGCTGACAATCCGGCGAATGAAGGGAAAGATCATCCGTGGGCATTCGATCAGAAGGAAGGGATGCAGCTGATCATCCGGCACGCCTTCGATGTGAAAGACACCGACATATTCCAGCTCCAGAACGAATAGAACCTCATTCGCAGCTTTGTTTCTGGAGTTGATGTTGAGTTTGACGACCACCTCATATTGATGCTCGACGCTGCGTTTCTTGGCATCGAGATTGACGGACACCTGAACATCCGGCTGGACTTCCCCGCCGGTGCCCCGCTGCGCCAAAACATTTTCAAAGGACATGTCGCGGATAAATTGCGACAGGATGTTCATTTTCATCTGCGGCGCTTGCTGTGCTGCACCATTTTCCTGATCGGCCATGGAAACCTCCTCATGGGACTATGCCGGGTTTCCCTTATCAGGACCACGGCTCTGCCTCAATGGTGATCCCGCGCCGTCTTGAGATTCAGCTTTTCCAAGGCTGCAAACAATGACTTGCGAAAAAACGGCTTTGCCATCACCAGATTTTGATCGCGCGGGATCAATGCGCCAAGAACTTCCTGTTCCGGGCGCCCGCTTAAAAAAAGGATGGGGAGGTTGCCCAGACCGCTCCGGATATACTCCAGCTCTCGCGGTACGGCCTCCAGCCCCCCGATGTGGTCGGCGTCAATGATCAGAAGCGACCATCTCTCCGGCCGCGCAGTCAGATCGCCGATCATGGTGTCGTGGTCCGAGCAGAGATGAACTTCACACTCATATTCCGCCAGCCATTCACAACATTTGCGGCTATCCCTGTCGCTCGCCGCGCTGACCGCCACGCGGCGCACGCGATTCAGGCGTTCTTGCTTTGGCTGATAGGAAATCCAAACCGCTGGGTCTGTGTCGATAAGTCGGTCATAGGATGTAACGGCCACGGTAGGATCACGGCGCGCCGCGGGACGCCAGTCTGTTTGCAAGACAAAGTAGCCTCCGACCACAAGCAAGACAAAGCTCAGTTGACTTGCATAGGCGATCAGGACGGCCCACCAGACTGATCCGACAGAAATGACACCAGCGGCAAAGGCGAATGCCGACACCACAACGCTCAGCATAAGGACCCCAAAAGCAAAACTTGGCTTGGACTTTCCGTCACCATGCGAACCATGACTGCGGTCGGAATTCGCAGTCTCACACGGCGCTCCATAGCGCGGTTTGGAAATCATCCTATTCAAGGCATTCTCTTTTGGCGGGTTCCCTCGAGACTTGGCGAAACACAACCAACGATAGCAACGGACTGGTCACACGGAAATGCGATCATCGCACGCCCTATACAAGCAACAGAGACACACCTTACGCAAAACATTGAAACCACAAGATATAAAATTCAAAAGCACAGCCACCTGACAAAGGTACCAAACCGATCGCACATGTTAAAGTGGATATTAAGAACGAACCTATGCGGGCAGATGTTTGCCGAGCAGACCGCACCAATCTGATGCGCAAGGCTGCAACGATGTCGCGATTGCCCACTCTACGATCCGAAATGCGTCATCACTTAGCTTGAAGCTCTGCGCAGCAGCGGTGCCATCACAAGCGGTGTGAGGTACATTGGCACCTGATAACACCCAATGAAAAGCAGCAAGTCAGAGGCCGTCTCTGGCGGCAAAGCCCCGAGAAAGAGCGCCAGGTTGCGATTACCGGCGATGACTGCCATAGCCGGTGCTGCCTCGCCCTGACCCCGTCGCGTCAGAGTTAGATACACAGCGACCTGTGCGCCGAAATTCAGGCCACAGACCACCGCAAGCGTCACCCAGACATCAGACGTCGAGTCACGGAGCGCTGGACCCACCGCTGACATTAATCCAATCACGACGAAGGCCATCACCGCCGTTATCACGCCTTCTACTGCCTTTTCGCCGTGCGCCGTCCGAAAAAACGCCGCACGCTTGCGGAGCAAGAGCCCCGCTCCCCCGGCCAGCGCGATCACCAGCAAGAGCTTTAGAGCGGCCATCGCCACCACTTCGGGTGCGCCAAAGACTGGCATCAACCAGAACACCGGGATCACCGTGAGAGGCAAAAGCATTGTTCCAACAATGAGTTGCCGCAAAGCAGGAGCGGGATGGCCTCCGACCATGAGCGTTAGCCCGGGACTGCCCGTGAGCGGTGCCGCTGCAAGGACGAGCACCACCCCGATACCCAGAACTGAGGCCAATCCACCGGATACCCACAAGAGACCAATCGCCATTACGGGCATGACCATCTGCATGACCACCGTAATCCCGAGATATCCCGGAACCTCGCGCCAAGCCGGAAAGGCGTCCAACACGTCAACTCGCAATGTGCTGAGAAATAGCAGAAAAACGACCATTGGAAAGATCAGGGGCGCCATGGATCCGGCGAAGTCAGGAGCATAAACACCCCCAATCAACCCGAGCACAAGCACCAGTCTCCCGTGCCGCGCCAATGCGTGCAGCAGGGGGATCAAATCGCTGCCGCCCCGCGTGCCGCTTGATCATAGCCGCCGGATAGCGCGCGCAGCAGCGCAGCAAGCCGGGAAATCTCCGCCTTGTCCACGCCCATCTGTTGGACGGATCGCACCAGCAGTGCCTCGCGGACCCGAGCATATTGGGCGCAGTACTCTTGCCCGGCCTCGGTGATGGTGATGGTCTTTTCCTTGCCGCTGCGGCCAGATCGGACAAGACCCTGTTTCTCCATCTTTTTCACGGCATAGTTGACCAGATGCGTATCCTCGATATTGAGGACAAGACAGATATCGGCAAGGCTCTTGGCGCGCTCCCGGTGATGCACCAGATGCACGATCAAAACCTCCAGCGGTGTCAGGCCCGGCATCCCCGCCGCCGTCATGCAACGGACCATCCAGCGTTGAAACGCATGGTTTGCCATGGTCAACGCGAATTCCATCTCCGAAAGCTCCGGCAATCCTGAATTGGCCAGATGCGCAGATGAGACGACTGGCCCTAACGGGCGAGCATTGTCTGAGGAATCCATAGGGCAATCTCCGGAAACAGGGTCAGAATGGCCGTGGCCAGAACCAAGAGCAGAAAGAAGGGAAAGGCATAGCGCGCGATCTCGAAAATGCTGCGCCCGGTGATGGATTGCAGCACAAAGAGGTTGAATCCCACCGGTGGCGTGATCTGGCTCATCTCGACCACCAGGACAAGGAAAATGCCGAACCAGATCGGATCGATCCCAGCGGCCAAAACCATCGGCAGGATGACCGATGTGGTCAGCACGACGATGGAAATCCCGTCTAGGAACATGCCAAGGATAACAAAGAACACCACAAGCGCCGCAAGCAGCAGATTGGCCGAATACCCCTGTTCTCCAATCCATGTCGCAAGCGCGCGCGGAATACCGGTATAGCCCATGGCGACCGTCAAAAAGGCTGCACCCGCTAGGATAAAGGCAATCATGCAGGTCGTGATCGTCGCCCCGCGCAGCGCCTCCCACGCACTTTGCCAATCAAGCGAACCGCCCAAGGCCGAGAGGATCAACGCGCCAAGCACACCCACAACGGCCGCCTCAGTAGGCGAAGCGAGGCCCGCGTAAATCGAGCCGATCACGGCGACAATCAACAGGATCGTTGGACCAAGAAGCGTGATAGCGCGCAGCTTCTCGGTCCATTTCGTCTGAGGTTCGCGTTCCGGCATGCGGTCCCGGTTCATCAGCGCCCAGATCATCGTATAGCCCGAGAAAAGTGTCGCGAGCAGAATCCCAGGTCCGATCCCGGCCAGAAACAGCCGCGCGATGCTCTGTTCCGTCGCGGCCCCATAGACGATCAGAATGATCGAGGGCGGAATGAGAAATCCAAACGTGCCAGATCCCGCCAGAGTGCCGATGATCATCCGATCATCATAGCCCCGCTTGGTCAGTTCCGGCACCGACATCCGCCCAACAGTTGCCGTCGTGGCAGCGGACGATCCCGAGACTGCGGCAAACAGCGCGCAGCCAAAGATATTGGCATGGAGCAACCGACCCGGCAACCGCCCTGTCAGCGGTGCAAGGCCCGAGAACATGTCCGACGAGAGCCGCGAGCGAAACAAGATCTCACCCATCCAGATGAACATCGGCAGCGCCGTCAGATCCCAGATATTGAGTGCGCCCCAGACCTTGGTGCCAAACACCAGCTCCGCTGGCGCAGAGCTGGCCAGTGTCATCGCAACAAGCCCAACGGCGATCAAAGCGAACCCAACCCAAAGACCGAGCGCCAGAATGCCAAAGAGCACGACCATCAGGATCAAAGACAGAGTTTCAATGCCCATCCTGAATGCCTTTCTTGTCTTCTGCGCGCTGGAATGCGGGCTCTCGCCCGCGCAATACTGCGACCAACTCGTCGCAGAGGGCCAGCCAGAACAGGGCCAAACCCAGCACCATGACCGACTGTGGCACCCACAGCGGAAACTTTGCCATCCCAAAGGACACGGCGCTAAAGGTCCATGAATCCCACGCCTGCACGCCCGCGCTGTAGAACGCAAAACCGCAGAGCCCAAGGGCAAGCAATAGCGCCACGGCAGCCAGAAACTTGGCAATGCCGGGTGGGACGGACTGTGACAAGAGCGTCACCCGCACATGCCCGCCAGCTCGCAATGTGCCCGCCAAGGCAAGAAACACTGCGCCAACAAACAGGAACCCCCCAAGCTCCGACAGCGATGTGATCGCGATACCTACCGGCTCTTGACCAAGGGCCAGCAATGTCTTGTCGATCACCCGGCCCAGCACCTGCACCAGAACCAGCAGAGAAATCGCTACCAGCGACAGGGCAGCCAGCACAAAACCCGCGCCGTAAAGACGGTCAAGCAGCCCGCGTAGCATCCGCAGCCCCCCATTGTCAGTGATTGGTGGCGCGGGACAATGCCCGCGCCTCTGCCGTTCAGCGCGCGGTGTAGGCGGACAGGATTGCCTCTCCGGCATCGCCGGCGCTCGCCTTCCACTCTGTCGCCATGGTTTCCCCGATCGCACGCAGCTCACGCGCCAGTTCCGCGGAGGGTGAAGACACCTGCATGCCATTTTCCTTGAGAATGGCGATTTTCTCTTCGGTTTCTGCCATCGACATCTGCCAACCCCGCGCTTCGGCCATGGCAGAGGCTTCAAAGAGCGCCTGCTGTTGCGCTTCGGTCAGCGCTTCAAACGCTTCGGCGTTAACAAAAACCATGTTCTTGGGTAGCCAAGCCTGCGTATCGATATAATGGCTGACAAAATCCCATGCCTGCGACGCTACGCCGGTCGAGGGCGACGTGATCATCGCAGCAACGCGCGAGGTCGAGAAAGCGGTCGGGATATCACCGGCCTCAACTGTGGTCGGAACGGCGCCCATCAACTGCGCCAGCCGCTCTGTTGCAGTGTTGTAGGCGCGGAAGCTGACACCTTTCATCTGCTCGACCGACGTCACTTCCTCGGTCAGATAGAGGCTTTGACCCGGCCATGGCACAACATAAAGCAGAACCAACCCCTGCTCCATTAGCTTGGCACTGATCTCGTCCCGCGAGGCATCCCAGAGCTTTTTGGCATCGTCATAACTCGCCGCCAGAAATGGTACCGAATCGACCCCGAACACCGCATCCTCATTGGCCAGTTGCGACATCAGAATTTCGCCGATCGGTGCCAAACCCCGGCGCACGGAATCGCGGATCTCGGGATGGGCATAGAGCGAACCCGCCGAATGCACGGTGATGGTCAGCTCACCATTGGTCGCAGTTGCAACATCTTCGGCAAATTGCATGATATTCTGCGTGTGAAAGACCGAATCGCCATAAGGCGTAGGCATATCCCACGCCGTTTGTGCCTGCGCGGCCCCAAAGCTGAGGGCAAAGGCCCCCGAGAGGGCAAGTGTGGTAAGGTGTTTCATTGTCGTCTCCCTGATTGAGCGATGTGACCGGTTGTAGCCCCGGTTCAAGGAAAGCTTGACGGATCATTTATAATTTGTCAACAAAATGTAAATGAAGCACAACGGGGATGGATGAGATGAACAAGATCTGGGATTTCTGGATTGATCGTGGCGGCACATTCACCGACGTCATCGGGCGCAGTCCCGAAGGTAGCATTGAACCGCTCAAGCTATTGTCCGAGAATCCAGAGGCGTATGACGACGCCGCGATTGAGGGTATCCGCCGTCTCTTGGGCGGTACGATTGACGCTTCCCGCATCGGCACGGTGCGCATGGGCACCACCGTGGCAACCAACGCGCTCTTGGAGCGCAAGGGCGATGCCACGGTTCTCTTGATCACGCGCGGCTTTCGCGACGCGCTGCGCATCGCCTATCAGGCACGGCCTGATATCTTTGCCAAGGAAATCCTGCTGCCCGAACAGCTCTATTCCCACGTAATTGAGGTGCCTGAACGCCTGCGCGCTGATGGCACGGTTGAAACTCCGCTCGACCTGACAGCTATCACCAAAGGTCTGACCGAGGCCCGCGCCGCAGGGATAGATGCCGCCGCTATTGTCCTCATGCACGCGTGGAAAAACCCCGCGCACGAACTGGCCTTGGCCGACGCGGTGCGCGATGCAGGCTTTGCGCAGGTTTCGGTTAGCCACGAAGTCTCGCCGTTGATCAAGCTGGTAGGGCGCGGCGATACGACCGTGGTCGATGCCTATCTCTCGCCCATCCTGCGCCGCTATGTGGCGCGGGTGGCATCGGCGCTTGGTGCGACGCCGCCGGGCGAACCCGGCCCCACACTGCAATTCATGATGTCTTCGGGGGGCCTCACCGCAGCCGAGCGGTTTCAGGGCAAGGATGCGATTCTCTCCGGCCCTGCCGGGGGCGTTGTCGGCATGGCGCAGACCGCTGCGATTGCCGGGTTTGACAAGGTCATCGGTTTTGACATGGGCGGCACCTCGACCGATGTGGCGCATTACGCGGGCGAATATGAACGTGCCTTTGACACCGAAGTGGCAGGCGTCCGCATCCGCGCGCCGATGATGCGCGTGCATACCGTGGCGGCGGGCGGCGGCTCGATCCTTCATGCCGAACCGGGGCGGTTTCGCGTGGGCCCTGATAGCGCCGGCGCCTATCCCGGCCCCACCTGTTACCGCAATGGCGGGCCGCTGACCGTGACCGACGCCAATGTCATGCTGGGCAAGCTCAACCCCGATTTCTTCCCGCCCATCTTTGGCCCCGATCAGGATCAACCGCTGGATCGTGATACCGTTTCGGCGCGCTTTGCAGAAATCGCCGCAGAGGCGGGCGACGGCAAATCGCCCGAAGAGGTGGCCGAAGGCTTTGTGCGCATCGCTGTGGAGAACATGGCCAACGCGGTCAAGAAAATCTCGGTGCAGCGCGGCTATGACGTGACCCGCTATCTCTTGAATTCCTTTGGTGGCGCGGGCGGGCAGCATGCCTGCCTCGTGGCTGACGCTTTGGGCATGGAAAAGGTTCTGATCCATCCGCTCTCGGGGCTTCTTTCGGCCTATGGGATCGGTCTGGCGCGCGTTAGCGCGTCACGGCAACAGATGGTGGTAGAGCCATTGGATGAGGGCAGTGATAGCGTCATCACAAGCGTGCTCGATGATCTGACTGCGCAGGTGATGCAGGAAATGCAGGCCCAAGGCGTGACTGGGGCTGAAACCCGTCCGCGGCTCTATCTGCGCTATGATGGCACCGATACCGCCCTGCCGGTGGCCTATGACACCCCGGCGCAGGCGCGCGCCGAATTCGAGGCGGCGCATCTGGCGCAGTTCGGTTTTACCACACCCGACAAGCGCGTGATCATCGACAGCGCCGAGGTCGAGGCCACCGATACCGTCCTTCCCGACGCCCCCGAGAGTGAGGCCGCCCGCCAGGTGGCTGAGGCGCAGACCGACACGCGCACACGGCTCTTTTGCAACGGCGATTGGACCCCTGCGAGCGTGTTCCGCCGCGCGGGTCTGACACCTGGCAATATCGTCACCGGGCCCGCTCTGATCATCGAGGAGAACCAGACCATCGTGATCGAACCCGGCTGGCGTGCCGAAATCACAGCGCATGACCATGTGCTCTTGTCGCGCCACGAACGGATGGCGCGCGATATGGCCATCGGCACGACCGAGGCCGATCCGATTCTGCTTGAAGTCTTCAACAACCTCTTCATGTCGATTGCCGAACAGATGGGCGTGACCCTGCAAAACACCGCACAATCGGTCAACATCAAGGAACGTTTGGATTTTTCCTGCGCGGTCTTTGACGCCACGGGCGCCTTGGTGGCCAATGCCCCGCATATGCCGGTGCACCTCGGCTCCATGGATCGCAGCGTCGAGACGATCATTCGCCTGAATGAAGGCGATATTCACCCCGGCGACGTTTTTGCCCTCAACGCGCCCTATAACGGTGGCACGCATCTGCCCGACATTACCGTTGTCACGCCGGTCTTTAACGAGGGCGGCGAAAGCATCCTCTTTTGGGTGGCATCGCGCGGCCATCATGCTGATGTCGGCGGGACGGCCCCCGGCTCGATGACGCCGCTTGCGACCACGGTGGATGAAGAAGGCGTCTTGATCGACAATCTCAGGCTGGTGGAAAAGGGACAATTCCGCGAGGACGCCTTGCGTGCGATCCTCGGTGATCACCCCTACCCCTGCCGCAACATCGACATGAACGTGGCCGATCTCAAGGCGCAGATTGCCGCCAATGCACGCGGGATCAACGAGCTCCGCAAGATGGTCGCCAACTTCGGCCTCGACGTGGTTCAGGCCTATATGGGCCATGTTCAGGACAACGCCGCCGAGGCGGTCGCGCGGGTTCTGGAAAAGCTGTCGGACGGTTCCTATGACTATGAAACCGACACAGGACAGGTGATCCGGGTCAAGATCACCGTCGACCGCGCCGCACGCGAAGCGACGGTGGATTTCACGGGCACATCCGAGGTCCGCAAGAACAACTTCAACGCGCCAGAGCCTGTGACGCGCGCCGCCGTGCTCTATGTCTTCCGCGTGATGGTCGAGGCACCGATCCCGATGAACGCAGGCTGCCTGCGCCCGATCCGGATCATCGTGCCCGAAGGCTCGATGCTCTCGCCCCGCTATCCGGCGGCCGTGGTGGCGGGCAATGTGGAAACCTCGCAGCATGTGACCAACGCGCTCTTTGGCGCGATGGGGGCGATGGCCAACAGTCAGGGCACGATGAACAATCTGACCTTTGGCAATGACGAGTTCCAGTATTACGAAACCATATGCTCTGGCTCGCCCGCCGGTCAGTTCAACGACGGGCGGCAGTTCCACGGCACTTCGGGCGTGCACGTGCATATGACCAACTCGCGCCTGACCGATCCTGAGATCCTCGAGTTGCGCTTTCCCGTGCTGCTCGAGAATTTTGCCCTGCGTCCGGGTTCGGGCGGCAAGGGGGCGGCCAAGGCCGGCGATGGCACGATCCGCACGTTGCGGTTCCTGACCCGGATGGATTGCGCCATTCTCTCATCCCACCGCAACCGTGCGCCGCAAGGGGGCGCGGGCGGCAGCGAGGGCGAGGCGGGCCGGACCGAAGTGCGCCGCCTATCGGGTGCAATAGACGTGCTGAACGCCTGTGATCAGACAGTGCTTGAGGCGGGCGAAGCCGTGACGGTGATCACGCCGACTGCGGGGGGGTTTGGCCGGGTTTGATCCCGGCCGCCCTTCAAATCTCGGGGTTTGGCAGGCTCTCGAACGCGCGTTTGAGGGCATCGCCCCATCCATCCGAAATGGTGCGGAAATAAGGATCGTCCAACTCGATGCGATGCACCTCGGGCAGCTTCAGGCTGTTGGCCTCGTAGATGCACATATCCAGTGGGAGACCAACTGAAAGATTGGCCTTGATGGTGGAATCAAAGCTCACCAACAAGAGCTTCATCGCATCGGCAAAGCTCATGCTCGGCTCATAGGCGCGCACCAGAATGGGGCGGCCATATTTGGTCTCACCGATCTGGAAGAACGGCGTTTCGGAGCTGGCTTCGATGAAATTGCCCTCGGGATAGATCAGAAACAGGCGTGGCGGACCGCCCTTGATCTGACCGCCAAGGATCATTGTGGCGTTAAAGCTGCTATCGGCGCGCTGTCCGGTGCTGGCATGGGTTTCGATCACATCGCGCAACGTGCCCGCAACCAGTCGTGCAGCCTGAAACATCGAGGGCACCGACAGGATCGTCGGGTCGCGCTCGTCATGTGCCTTGGTGCGCTCTTCCAGCAGGCTGATCACGGCTTGAGTGGTTGCCAGATTGCCCGCTGTCAGCAGAACCATCGCCCGCTCACCAGGCATTTGCCAGTGATGCAGTTTGCGAAAGGTCGAGATATTGTCGAGCCCCGCATTGGTGCGTGTGTCGGACATAAAGACGATGCCGCGATCAAGACACAAGCCCACGCAATAGGTCACCTATGAAATCCTCTGTCACTGTTGCTGGGTCACCCGCAGCGTCACATCCATGTTCTCACCCGCCACGCCATAGCGGTGACCGGCGATCGGTGCAGCCTCTGTGTAATCGAGACCCGTTGCAACCCTGACATAGCGCGTATCAGGCGAGATCGCGTTTGACACATCAAAACCAACCCAGCCCAACCCTTCGACATGGGCCTCTGCCCAAGCGTGGGTCGCACTTTGCTCATCCTGTCCGTCCATCCGCAGATACCCTGAAACATACCGCGCCGGAAGACCCATTGCGCGTGCGCAGGCAAGGAAGACATGCGCATGATCCTGACAGACCCCGTGACCGGCGGCCAAAGCATCCTCTGCGGACCAGGCAATTTCGGATTTCCCGGTCTCATAGGCGATGGCGGCATGAATTCGGGCCGACAGGTCGTGCAACCGCTCCAGATCACTATCGCCTTCGACACTCCGCAGAATGTCGCGACAGCCTTTGCCAGCGCGGGTATGATCTGTTGCGCGCTGAAACAGCCACAGCGGCGCCAATCCTTCATGCGGCCCCACGATCCCGGCCTGATCGGCCATTTCCACAACGCCCTGAGAGTGGATCACCAATTCGGTGACGCCCTGATCAAAGCTGAACAACATCACATGATTGCGGTGGTGATCTGTGAACTCTGCCTCTTGCGTTGCCCCCTCTACGGTGATCGACCAATTGATCACGGCCTGCCCGCGCGTTGGCTTGGGGTAGAGCTTGATCTGCTGCACACCATACGGCACGGGCGTGGAGTATGAATAACGAGTGATATGACTGATGGCGAGACGCATGGGCTATCCGTTAAATCTGTACTCGATTTCGATCTGGTGGCTCAGCTTGCTCAGATGGCCAAGCACCTCCTGCACATATTCGTGCAGGCCATAATCAAAGATCGCAGCGACGTCATGGCTCATGAACCGGCGGCAGAGCGTGTCCGCCAATTGGTGGCACGGCAGGCGAAGATCGTAATCCGTCGCCAGATAATTGAGATTGTCGCGCAGTTTGGCACAGCAAAAGTTTAGGCTTCGCGGCATGCGTTTGTCGAGGATGAGGAATTGAGCAATGCCCATCGGCGTGACATCGGGACCAATGGCAAGCCGATATCCTCCTTCCCCACTGACTGACCGCAGAATCGTATCCCACTGCACATTGTCGAGCCGCGATCCCACCGCCGCCGCCGATGGCAACAGCACGTAGTATTTTACGTCGAGAATGCGGGCCGTGTTATCCGCCCGCTCGATAAAGGTGCCGATGCGAATGAAATCGTAGATTTCGTTGCGCAGCATGGTCCCGAGAATAGAGCCGCGCACCAGCGCGTTGCGTTCCCGGATCAGCGACAGGACCTTGGGCAGATCCCGAGTCGCAACCTTGCGGGCAAGCGCGACCTTGAGCAGCATCCAGAAGGAATTGACCGCCTCCCACGCCTCATGCGTGAGGGCCGTGCGCACCAGTCGCGCGTTGTGGCGCGCCTGTGTGACGACGGCCATGACTGAGGATGGGTTGTCCGGGTCGCGCAGCATCCAGTCAATCGCCAGTTCCGGTAGCACCTCGTCGTGTTTTTGTTGATAGCCATAGGACACCGCTGCTGCCTGTAACACTGAAAGCCAGTCATCCGCGCCACTGCCCGCCCGCGTCAGGGCGATCCGCTGCCCGGTTTCGATCATACGAGCGGTATTCTCGGCACGTTCCAGCAGCCGCGCCATCCAGAATAGACCTCCGGCCGTTTTCCCCAGCATCCTCTAGTCCTCCAGCACCCAAGTGTCCTTGGTGCCTCCACCTTGGGACGAATTCACCACCAAAGAGCCTTTCTTCATCGCCACCCGCGTCAGTCCACCAGGCGTCACATTGATCCCCTCGGGCGACATCAACACATAAGGCCGCAGATCGACATGCCGTGGCGCAAGGCCCGCTTTGGTGAACACTGGCACAGTCGACAGGCTCAGCGTGGGCTGCGCGATATAATTGCCGGGCCGCGCCCGCAACTTGCGTTCAAAGTCCTTGAGTTCCTTCTTGCTCGCCGCAGGGCCGATCAACATGCCATACCCGCCTGATCCATGCACCTCCTTGACCACCAGCTCTGACAGATGCGCCAGAACGTAATCGAGGCTCTCTTTCTCATTGCAGCGCCATGTCGGCACGTTTTGCAAAATGGGTCGCTCGCCGGTGTAGAATTCGACGATCTCGGGCATGTAGCTGTAGATCGCCTTGTCGTCGGAAATGCCGGTGCCGGGGGCATTGGCGATGGTGATACCGCCTGCGCGGTAGATATCCATGATCCCCGGCACGCCAAGCGCCGAGTCGGGGTTAAAGTTGAGCGGGTCAAGGAAATCGTCATCCACCCTGCGATAAAGCACGTCAATCGGGCGATAGCCGCGCGTGGTCCGCATCGCCACCCGCCCGTCAACGATCCGCAGGTCATGTCCCTCGACCAGCTCGACCCCCATCTTGTCGGCCAGAAAGGCGTGCTCGTAATAGGCCGAATTAAAGATTCCGGGGGTCAGCACCGCCACGGTGGGCGTCCCGTCGCAGGCCGCAGGGGCCGAGGCCGCCAGCGACCGCCTTAGATTGCGCGGATAATCCGAGACCGGACGTACCCGGTTGCGGCTGAACAACTCTGGAAACATGCGCAGCATGGTTTCACGGTTCTCCAGCATATAGCTGACACCAGAGGGCGTGCGCGCGTTATCCTCGAGCACAAAGAAATCGTCCGGCCCGGTCCGCACAAGGTCAATGCCGGTGATATGGGTATAAACCCCACCGGGCGGCATCATCCCGATCATTTGCGGCAGAAACGCCTCATTGCTCGAGATCATCTCTTGCGGCAAGCGTCCGGCGCGCAGGATTTCCTGCCGGTGATAGATGTCATGCAAGAAGGCGTTGATCGCACACACCCGCTGTTCGATGCCACGTTCCAACCGTTGCCATTCGCGCGCCGAAATGATGCGTGGAATGATATCGAACGGGATCAGACGCTCCTCGGCTTCGGACCGTCCATACACATTAAAGGTGATGCCCGTCAGGCGAAAGAGATCCTCCGCCTCACGGCTTTTGGCACGCAGGCGGGCGGCGTCCTCGTCGCTCAGCCAGGCGTCGAATGTGGCATATGGGCTGCGAATCTGCCCGTTCTGCCCCTGCATTTCATCAAACATATCCATAGGATCATGGTTTCCCTGTCCGGGGCCCTGTGCAATCGAAATTGTTGCGACAGGACGGGCCCGATGCGGTTTTATGCCCGCTTATCCCTCAACCATGCACAATTTTTAGGCTTTGGCAAAGGCTTGTCATTCGGGAGCCTGTGATTGGTTCGCCTGTGTGATGCTCCGTATATGATAGAATGACTTACAGAAACCATTAGCATTTATTCCTTTTTGTTAGCAAAACTCATAATTATAAACGATGTCAGAACCGCCAAAATCAGCCAGAGGATGCCGTGACCCGAACGCGCGACATGTTGAAAGTGACCGTACAGCGGGGCGAGGCGGGCGAAACCCGGATGCAGCGCTTTGATGTTCCGGCCCGCGAAAATCAGACAGTTCTCGATGTGGTCAGTTGGATCCAGCAAGAGGCAGATCCGACGCTGAGTTACCGCTTTGCATGCCGCGTTGGCATGTGCGGCTCTTGCGCAATGATGGTGAATGGCGTGCCGCGCTGGACCTGCCGCACGCATGTCAGCCGCGTCGCGAATGACGGTCGCCTCGACATTGCCCCCCTGCGCAACCTGCCGGTGATCAAGGATCTGGCGACCGATATGGACCCGTTCTTTGACAAATGGGTCGCCGCCGAGGCGCGGCACCATCCGACGCGCGGGCGGTTCGAAGAGTTTGACCCGATCACGCCCGACAGTCCCGAGCGGGCCGAAGCCAACCTCGGAATCGAATGCATCAACTGCGGGATCTGCTACGCGGCCTGTGACACGGTCGCAGGCAATCCCGATTACCTCGGTCCGGCCGCCCTACAACGCGCCTGGACCTTGCTCAACGACAGCCGCGATTCGGGTCGTACTCGCATCCTCGCTGCGGTTTCTGGCAAGGGCGGGTGCCATAACTGTCACTCCATGGGCAGTTGCGCGCAATATTGCCCCAATGAGTTGAACCCGATGCGCGCAATTGCCGGGTTAAAGCGTGAAACCGTCAAGGCGGCATTGCGAGGAAAGCGCGATGCTTGATCTGCGGCTCTACATGGCGCAACGCCTGAGCGCGCTGGTGATGGCGCCCTTGGTCCTTGGGCATATCGCGGTTATGATCTACGCCATTCAGGGTGGGCTCAGCACGGCAGAGATCCTTGGCCGCACCCAAGGCAGCCTCCTTTGGTTCCTGTTCTACGGCACCTTTGTCCTCGCCGTCTCTGTCCATGCCGCCATAGGCCTGCGCGTCATCGTGCATGAATGGCTGCGCTTGCGCGGCATCGCCCTTGACGTGCTGACATGGGGCATCTGTGCGGCCCTCGTCACCCTTGGCCTCAGCGCCGTCTTTGCGGTGACGTTACCATGAAACACCCGCCCCGCTCGCACCCGCTCTGGTTTGCCTTTGTGCTGCACCGCGTCTCTGGTCTGGCGCTTGCGCTCTTTCTTCCTGCGCATTTCTGGCTCTTGGCGCAGGCGATTACCGCCCCAGCGCGGCTTGATGGCTTTCTTGCCTTCGCCGAGAACCCGCTGGTCAAGATCGCTGAATTCGGCCTCGTCTTTCTGCTTGCCGTCCATATGTTCGGCGGCCTGCGCCTGATGGCGCTTGAATTCCTGCCATGGTCCGACCGTCAGAAAACGTTGGCGGCGGGGGCGGTCGGCGCGGCCCTCTTTCTGTCCGGCACGTTTTTCCTGAGGGCGATCTGATGACCCATATCGACCGACACGACACCGATATTCTGATCATCGGCACAGGCGGTGCCGGGCTCTTTGCCGCGCTGCATGCCCAGCAATCCGCACCGGCGGGCACGCGGATCACCATTGCCGTCAAGGGTCTCATTGGCAAATGCGGCTGCACGCGCATGGTGCAGGGTGGCTACAACGTGGCGCTGGGCGGCGGGGACAGCGTCGAGCGGCATTTCATGGACACCATAAAGGGCGGCAAATGGCTGCCCAATCAGGATATGGCGTGGAAACTCTGCGAACAGGCGGTGGTGCGTATCCACGAGCTGGAAAATGAAATCGGTTGCTTCTTTGACCGCAATCCAGATGGCACGCTGCATCAAAAGGCCTTTGCCGGGCAGACCGCCGACCGCACGGTCCACAAGGGCGACCTGACCGGTATCGAGATCATCAGCCGCTTGATGGAGCAGGTTCTGGCGCGGCCAGTGGACAAGCTGCAAGAACATCGCGCGATTGGTCTCATCCCCACGCGCGACGGCAGTGCCTTGGCGGGCGTGCTCTTCATCGATATGCGCACAGGCGGCTTTCGCCTTGTCCGGGCCAAGACGGTCCTTATGGCCACCGGTGGCGGGCCGACGATGTACAAATATAACACGCCCTCGGGCGACAAGACGATGGACGGCCTTGCCATGGCGTTGCGCGCCGGGCTGGAACTGCGCGATATGGAAATGGTGCAGTTTCACCCCACCGGATTGCTGGCCGGCGACCATACGCGGATGACCGGAACCGTGCTGGAGGAGGGGCTGCGCGGCGCGGGCGGTCAATTACTCAACGGCGCGGAAAGCCGCTTCATGTTCGACTATGACCCCAAGGGCGAGCGGGCCACACGCGATGTCGTCAGCCGCGCCATCTATGCCGAGATGCGCAAGAACAACACCTCGGCGAATGGCGGCGTCTTCATCTCCATGGCCCATCTTGGCCCTGACAACGTGCGCGCCAAATTCCCCGGCATGGTCAAACGCTGCGCCGATAGCGGATTTGACCTCGCGGGCGGTCTGGTCGAGGTGGTGCCAACCGCGCATTACTTCATGGGCGGTGTGGTGGTCGATCCCGATACCCGCACCGCGATGGAAGGGCTCTATGTGGCGGGCGAGGATGCAGGCGGCGCGCATGGCTCGAACCGTTTGGGCGGCAATGGTGTGGCCAATTCCACCGTCTATGGTGGCGTCGCGGGTGATGTCATGGGCGCGGATATCCGCAGCATGGGCGCGCTGCGCGATCCCTGTCCCAACGCGTTGCAGGCCGAGATTGACCGCGCCCTGCATCCCCTCACTTGCCAGCCCGCGCCCGTCCATCCCCTGCGCGCGGCCCTGCAAGACGCGATGTGGGAGGATGTCGGCGTCATGCGCACCGCTACGGGCATGGAGCGTGGTTTGACCCGCGTTGCCGAGGTTTCCGATGCCCTGATGGATGTTGGCGTCGCAGGCGATAATCTTGCCTTCAACCTCACATGGCACGACTGGCTCAACCTGCGCTCGCTCTGCGACGTATCCGAGGCGATCACGCTGGCGGGCCTTGCGCGCGAAAACTCGCGCGGCGCGCATTACCGCGAGGATTTCCTGGATGAAGGTGATCTTGACGCTTCTTACTACACGGTGATCACCCAAAAGGGTGGCGATCTGACCGTCCGCCGCGATGCGGTGCAATTCACCATCATCCGCCCCGGCGAGACAATCCTGCCCGAGAGCGAACCCGAAACATTGGTGGCCGCACAATGATCTCTATAGACCTCATCCAGAACACCGCCGAAATCTTGATGGACAAGGCGGCCATTGAAATCCCCGAGGATTACCTGACCGGCCTAGAGGCTGCGGCGGAAACCGAGGATGGCGATCTCTCGTCCTTTGTCCTTCAGGCGATGCTGGAGAATTACAAGGCCGCCAAAGAAGACCGCCGCGCGATGTGCGGCGATACCGGCTGTCCGCGCTGGTATGTGAAAATGGGCAACGAGGCCCGGATCGAAGGCGGGCCGGTCGCGCTCGAATCTGCGCTGCGCCGCGCCACGGCCAAGGCGACCTATGACGTGCCTCTACGCCCCAACCGCGTGCATCCGCTCTGGCGCACCGATCACAACAACAACGTGGGCATCGGCGCGCCCGAAATCGAATATGCCTATGAGCCAGAGGGTGATTGGATCGACCTGATCACCGTCCACAAGGGCGGCCTCTTTGGCACCGATTACCGCATGCTCTTTCCCTCTGACGGGATCGAGGGGATCAAACGGTTTTACCTCGATAGCCTTGTCGCCTTTGGCAAACGTGGTCTGGCCTGTCAGCCTGCGATCATCGGCATTGGCCTTGGGGGGTCCAAGGATACCTGCATGGTTCTGGGCAAGCGCGCTGCCTGCCTGCGCGTCGTGGGCAGCGAGAATCCAGACCCAAGGATTGCCGCGCTGGAGCGCGAGTTCAAGGATCTGGGCAATTCCATCGGCATGGGGGCCATGGGATTTGTCGGCAAGAACATGGTGATCAATTGCAACATCGAGGTGGGCTATTGCCACACCGGGGGCATGCAGATGTCGGTGCATGCCTTTTGCCTGTCGTCCCGCCGGGCGGTCGCGCGCCTATATCCTGATGGGCGCGTCGCATACCGCACCGATCCCGATTGGTTCACCCCCTATCAGCGCCGCGAAACCGTCGAATGGCTGGGTGGCGCGCAGGAGGCGGCAGAATGACGAAACCCCGCGAAATCCGCCTGAGCACCACGCCGACGCCCGAGGCGCTTGCTGAGCTGCGCCTTGGCGATATCGTCTATCTTGATGGGTTGCTCTACACCGCGCGCGAAGGCGTTTATATGCGCGCACTTGAGGAAAAGGCGAATATCCCGCTGGAATTGCCTAGCCAGAGCGCTGCGAATTTCCATTGCTCCCCCGCCGCCGCCATTCGTCCCGATGGGTCGTTCAACATGGGGGCTGTCACGGCAACGGCCTCGTTCCGTTTTGCCAAATGGTTGCCCGAGTGGATGGCCAAGACTGGTGCCAAGCTGATCATCGGCAAGGGCGGCATGTCGTCCAAGGATTACAAATCCTATTTCGTGCCCAATGGCGCGATCTACCTCTCGACCGTGGGCTATGGCACCGGCGCGCTCTTGGGTCGTGGCATCGAAAAGGTCGAGGCGGTGCATTGGCAAGAAGAACTGGGTCTGGCGCAGGCAATGTGGGTCATTCGCTGCAACAAGATGGGGCCGTTCATCGTGGCCTCTGATCTGGACGGTAATTGCCTCTTTGAGCGCGAGAATGCCAAGATCGCCAAGAACCTCGAACGGGTCTATGAAGGCACGCGCCCCGCGACGCTCAAACGCTATGGCGAGACGGATGACCGCTCTGATGAGGTGATTGGCTAGAGCATTTCGCGCGCCAGCAAGACTACGCCCGAAACAAAGGTCATCACAATCAACAGGCGACGGAATGCGGCATCGGGCAGACGCTTGAACACCGCAATTCCGGCCTGCGCGGCAGCGAGCGAGGATGGGATCGCAATCGCGATATAGATCAGAGTTTCCCGCGTATAGGCTCCCTTGAACGCCAGAAGAGCCGTTGTCACTGCCAAGACGACCACGTTGAATGGTTGCAGCACGGCGCGCGTCTCATGCTTGGGCCAAGGGCGCAGCGTGCACCACATCATCGGCAGCGCCCCCGAGAGCGAAGCCGCGCCTCCAAGTACGCCCCCCAAAAATCCCACGAGCATATCCCAAAGCGGCGTTGGCCGCTCGAACCTTGGGAGATGCGCCCGAAAGGAAAAGTAACCGCCATAAACGAGCAGCATGGACGCCACCACCGCCTTGAGCGTGCCCGCGTCAATCACACTCAGGATCAGAACGCCCAATGGTATCCCCGCCAGCCCCGGCACAAGGAAACGCGCCAACCGCCGTTTGTTCTGGCCGATGGCGTGGCGCACCACCCAGACCCCTTGCAATCCCGTGATAACCGAAAGCACAACGAGCATCGCCACGGCCTGCAACGGCGGCAGCACGGTGAGAAAAAATCCAAGCGCAAAGAGCGCCGTGCCAAACCCTGCCAGCCCGTTGATGAACCCGCCCGCCGCAGCCCCTGCGATGATGTAGGCAACGATTTCCGCGTTCATGCAGCGGTGCTTCGGGCAGAGGGGGTAAAGATACCGATATCCACCGCTCCAAGCAGAGCCATGTGAATCTCCTGAATGATCCGAATACGCGGGTTGTCGCGGCGATGCGCCAACGTCAATTGCCGCACTGGCGCTCCGGTGGGCAACGGCAGTCGCCGCAGCGGCAGCGGTTGAACCCCGCGCACACAGCGCGCCGGAACGATGGACACACCAAGCCCCGCCAACACCATGCTCGATATCGCCTCTAGCCCCTGCAACTCCATGGTGACCGACACGGCAATGGCATTGTCGCGCAGCCAGCCGTCGATCAGCCCGCCCACCACGGCATCACGGCTGAACCGGATAAACGGATGTCGGGTCAAAAGGTCTCGCACATCGTTGCCTTCGATCTCTTGCGGCACCAGCAGTTCCATGGGCTCCTGCGCAATATCGGCATGGTCGACTTCGGGCGGTAACGGTCCCTGCCGCGACAGGATTGCGGCATCAAGCGCGCCCCGCTCGACCTCGGCAATCAAGGCGGTCGTCATGCCCGGCACAATGCGCACATGCAAATCCGGAAAGCTGTCTTTGAGCAGTCGCACGGACAATGGCGTCAGCCCGGTCAGCGTCATCGGCACAGCGCCCAAAGAGATTTCGCCGCGAAACCCCTCATCGCCTAAAACCGAGGGCACGATGCCATCATAGGCGCGCACAATGTCGCGCGCCCGCGCGACAAGCGCACGACCGGTTGGGGTCAACTCCGGAGACCGTCGCGATCGGTCAAACAGCGCAATACCCCATTCCTCTTCGAGACTTCGCATCTGCTGGCTGACGGCGGCATGGGTGACAAACACCGCCTCGGCAGCGGCGCTAAAGGTCTTGTGATCGTCCACTGCGATCAGGGTGCGCAAGCGCCGGATTGACATGCCCTGCCTCTTCCGTAAGATTTTGTAACACAAGCTGTAACGGAATATTGCTTATATTAAGCGTGCCTTAAAGTTACACCTAAAGCCGACGGCGTTGCAATCCGCGATCACCCTGCCGCCGACACCACAGAGGAGGAGGAAAACATGAAGCTGAGACAGTTGGGCGCGGTTTGCGCCATGGGACTTGGCCTGACGGCAACCGCCGCAGTGGCCGAATATCCCGAACGCCCCATCAACATGGTCATTCCCTATGGCGCAGGCGGCGCGACCGATATTTCGGCCCGCACCATCGCAGAGCCGTTGGGCACCGTGGTCGGCAAGCCGCTGGTCATGTCGAACATCACAGGGGCAGGGGGCGCCACCGGATCTGTTGCGGTGCAAAACGCCAAGGCGGACGGCTATACCATGCTCTTTGCCCGCGTCGGCTCGCACACGGTCAACCCGGCGATGAAGGCAACGCTCCCCTATACACTCGACGATTTCCGCTTTGTGACGGTCTATGAAATCAGCCCCGTCGCCTGTGCCGTGCGCCCTGATTCCGGTATCGAGACGATCGAGGATCTCATCGCCCTGACGGAATCCGAGGGCTCCAGCTATAGCTCTTCCGGCGTGGGCTCGATGCTGCATCTCGCGGCGGTGATGGTGCTGGACGAATTCGGCGTCGAGAACCCGCTCGACAAGGCGATCCACATTCCCCAAGGCGGCGGTGGCGAGGCGGCAACTGCTGTTCTCAATGGCACCGTGACCTTTATCTGCACCAACACATCGGCGCTCGCCAATTTCGTGGCCAATGGGCAGTTAAAGCCGATCCTCGTGACCACCGCCGAACCGGTACCAGGCTTCGACGCGCCGACCGCTGTTGATCTGGGCAAACCTGATCTCACGCAGCTTGTGGGTTGGACTGGCATTGCCGGGCCGGATGACCTGCCGGACGATGTGGCCGCCAAATGGGGTGAGTGGATGACTGCCGCCGCAGGAGCCCCGAAATTCGTGGAGCAGATGAGCGCAATGGGCTCGGTGATCAATGTCATGAGTCCCGAAGAGGCCAACGCCTTTATCCAGACGCAATATGAAACCTTCCGTGCGCTGGTCGATAGGCTCGGCATGCGGATCGAAGGCTGAAGTCTGTCGCACGCATAGGCCGGGCGCAGAGATGCCCGGCCTACCAAGGCCAGCAAACTGATCGGGGAGGGTCAGGGTGAGCAAACGCGCAATTCAGCTGCAACTGGGCATCGGTGCCTGTGCAGCCTGTCTTTTCCTGATCCTCTACGCCATTCCGTATTGGATCTCGGCTCCCAGCAATATTCGCAATATCGTCCTCTCGCCCCGGTTCTGGCCCTATGCGATTGCCGGGCTGACCGGGCTTGTGGGCTTGGGCATGCTGTTTGCCAACCGCAAGCCGGATGAGGATGACGCCCCCGTCAATGACCCGATCGAGGACCCGCGCGCGGGTCTGATCAGGCTGGCGGGCATGGCGGTGCTGATGGCTGTCACCTTCTGGCTCTTGCCCCGCATCGGCATGGTCTGGGCCGCGATGCTGGCCTTTGCGGCCCTCGCCTTTCTGGTCAGGACACGCCATCCCAAAACTGCGCTGATCTGCGCTCTGGTGGTTCCGCTCCTGCTCTATGGCTTTTTTGCGCATGTCGCAGGCGTTGCCATCCCGCAGGGCGACTATGTGAGGTTGCCATGAGCATGATTGACAGCATCATGGCCGGTCTCGCGCTGGTCGGCAATGTCGAGGCGCTTGTCTCGCTGGCCATCGGTATTGTGATCGGCGTCATCGGTGGCGCGATTCCGGGCATTTCGGCCACGATGGCGGTGGCGCTGACGCTGCCGTTTACCTTTCCGATGCAGCCGATCAACGGCATCTTGCTGCTCCTCGGCGTCTACAAGGGCGGCATCTTTGGTGGGTCGATTCCGGCCATCCTGATCAAGACGCCGGGCACGCCCGCCTCTTCGGCCACGGTACTTGACGGACATCCGATGGCCGCCAAAGGTGAGGCGGGGCGCGCGCTGGGCATGGCTCTCTGGGCCTCTTGCACGGCGGATCTCATCTCGAACCTGTCTCTGATCCTGCTTGCAGGCTGGCTGGCCTCTTTCGCGCTCAGCTTTGGCCCGCCAGAGTTCTTTGCTCTGATCCTTTTCTCGCTCACCATCATTGCGGGCGTCTCGGGTGAGAGCCTGTTGCGCGGTGCTCTCGCGGCGCTTTTGGGCCTGCTCTTGGCAACCATCGGGCTTGATCTCGTCTATGGCACAAACCGTTTCACATTTGGCCACCCCAACCTGATGGGCGGGTTGAATTTCATCGCGGTGCTGATCGGCCTCTTTGCCATCCCCGAGGTCATCAACATGGTCTGGCACCCCACCGGGCACATGGGCAAGGTTCAGACCTTGGGCAACAAATGGGTCACGTTCGCTGATTACAAACGCTGTTTCCGCTCCATCGTGCGCGGCAGCTTCATTGGCGTCTTTCTGGGCTCTATCCCCGGCATCGGCGCGGCCCCTGCGGCCTTTCTGTCGTATTCTGAGGCACGGCGCAAATCCCCCAACAAGGCCAATTTCGGCAAGGGTGAAATCGAGGGCGTCGCCGCCTCTGAGGCCGGCAACAATGGCGTGGCCGGCGCCACTCTCATCCCGCTACTGGCACTTGGCGTGCCGGGCGATGTGATCACCGCGATCATAATCGGGGCCTTCATGGTGCATGGATTACAGCCGGGACCGATGATGTTCGTGATGAACGTTGATATCATCTATGGCCTTTTCATCGGCCTGATTTTTTCCTCGGGCCTGCTCTTTATCGTGGGCGGGCTGGCAATCCGGGGATTCAAGCCGGTGGCCGATATCCCCAAGCGCATCTTGATGCCAATCGTTCTCGTGCTCTGCATCTATGGGGTGTTTGCCGTCAACAACAGCATCTTTGACGTGGCGGTGATGTTCGTTATGGGTTGGGTCGGATTTGTGATGACGCGCTACCATATCCCCGCCGCCCCCTTTCTCATTGCCTTCATCCTCGGCCCGCTGCTCGAGGATAATTTCCGCAAATCCATGCTCATGTCCGGGGGAGCGCCGGACATCTTGCTGCGCGGGCCGATCACATGGTTCTTCTGGGCTTTGACCTTGCTAGCCGTGGTGGCGATTGCGCGGGGCACATTGGACAAGGCCCGCGAAAAGAGCTGAGACGCTGTCAGTTCAAGCGGCGCATACACGGCATAACCATACCACATCTATCCCTGTTCAACCGTCGGGTCGGGCGTGATAAGATTTTCGTGACATACCGCTCAGGGGTATGAAAAAGAAACACGTCTTCATATATTCATAAATGATGATATAATGGAAGTCGGCTCCAGAGAGCCGGGTTTTGACGTGAGAGGATACGATATGGTGGGTGTTGAAACAGAGTTTACCCCATTGGCGTCACTGGCTGGTGGTGTGTTGATCGGTTTATCTGCCGTGCTGCTGATGGTGTTTCAGGGTCGGATATTGGGGGCCACGGGAATCTTGTCGGGCTTGATGTCCGGTGATGTGCCGGGCGACAAGAGGTGGCGCGCGGCGATGATGGTCGGCATGATCGCGGGACCGCTGCTGGTCTTGGCGCTGACCGGGCAAATGCCCGTGGTCGAGGTGCCGATCAGCCTGCCGATGATCCTGATTGGCGGGTTCATCGTGGGCATCGGCGTCACCTTTGGCTCAGGCTGCACCTCTGGACACGGGGTCTGCGGCATCGCGCGGCTGTCACCACGCTCGATCGTTGCCACGTTCTCCTTCATGGCCGTGGCCTTCTTGACGGTCTATATCATCCGTCACGTTATAGGAGTCTGAACCATGCGCATCCTGTCCGCTTTGCTCGTAGGCCTTGTGTTTGGTGTGGGAATTGCCATCTCGGGCATGATAAACCCGGCCAAGGTGCTCAATTTCTTTGACGTCGCAGGCACATGGGACCCGAGCCTGATCTTTGTCATGGGGGGCGCGCTGGTTACCACATTCATCGGCTACCGTGTGGTGCTCAAACGCCCCGCACCGATTGTCGAGGCAGAGTTCAAGCTGCCCACCAACACGGTCATCGACGCGCGCCTGATCGGTGGATCAGCGGTCTTTGGCCTCGGGTGGGGCATTGGGGGCTTTTGCCCCGGTGCGGCAATCCCGGCTCTTGGCTCGGGCAAGCCCGACGTGGTTGCCTTTGTCGCAGCCCTGCTTGCCGGGATCTGGGTGGCGCGCGCCATACAGACGAAACAGGCAGAGAGAAAGGTGACAGCATGACCGATTTTCCCGTGGACATGACCGTGACGCCAGAGGTCAAGGCGTTCTTTGATGAGGCGACCAACACCATCAGCTATGTGGTCAAAGACCCCGGATCGCGGGCCTGTGCCGTGGTCGATAGCGTGATGGATATCGACATGGCGGCGGGACGGATCACCTATGATCATGCCGATGCCATGATCGCCTATATGTTGGATCACCACCTGACACTGGACTGGATCATCGAGACGCACGTCCATGCCGACCACCTCTCGGCCGCGCCCTATATCCAGCAAAAGCTGGGCGGCAAAATCGGGATTGGTGAAAAAATCCTGATTGTGCAGGACACCTTTGGCAAGATCTTCAATGAAGGCACCGAATTTCAGCGCGACGGGTCGCAATTTGACGCCCTGTTCAAAGATGGCGACACCTACAAAGTGGGCGGCATGCAGTGCTTTGCCATGCACACGCCCGGTCATACGCCCGCCTGCATGGTGCATGTGATGGGCGATGTGGCCTTTGTCGGTGATACGCTCTTTATGCCCGATGGCGGATCGGCGCGCGCCGATTTCCCCGGCGGCGACGCGGGTGAACTCTACGACAGCATCCAAAAGGTGCTGCGATTGCCCGACGATATGCGCCTCTTCATGTGCCACGATTATGGCCCGAATGGCCGTGACATCCAGTGGGAGACGACCGTGGGTGCGGAAAAAACGCATAACATCCACGTTGGCGGCGACAGGACGCGCGAGGAGTTCGTGAAATTCCGCACCGAACGCGACGCGACTCTGGATATGCCCCGTCTGATCCTGCCCTCCTTGCAGGTGAATATGCGCGCCGGTGAGGTGCCACGCGACAGCGACGGCAACCCGATGCTGAAACTGCCGGTGAACAAGCTCTGAGACGTTGCCGTCTCGGACGGGGCGCGGAACAAGTGACATGGATTTGAAATCCCTCGGGCGCGTCCTGCCGGTACTGGATTGGGGCCGCCACCATAACCGGCATGCGCTGACAGATGACGGCGGTGATCGTGACGATCATGCTGATCCCGCAATCGCTGGCCTGCGCCCTCTTGGCGGGCCTGCCGCCCGAGGCGGGGCTCTACGCCTCAATCCTGCCGATTATTCTCTACGCCATCTTTGGCACCAGCCGCGCGCTGGCGGTGGGTCCGGTGGCGGTGGTGTCCCTGATGACCGCTGCCGCGATTGGCGATGTGGCCGAGGCGGGCACAGCGGGCTATGCCGTGGCGGCGCTGACCCTTGCCGGGCTGTCCGGCCTGATCCTGCTCACCATGGGCATCCTGCGCCTAGGGTTTCTTGCGAATTTCCTGTCGCATCCGGTGATTGCGGGGCTCATCACCGCCAGCGGCATCCCGATCGCCGTCAGCCAGTTGAAACATCTCTTGGGGGTCAAGGCCAGCGGTGGCAGCCTGCCGGAAATGCTCTGGTCTCTGCTGTGGCATCTGGCGGACATCAGCATTCTCACGCTGCTGATCGGCGTGGCTTCTGCTGCCTTTCTCTTCTGGGTACGGCGCGGCCTGAAACACCTGCTGATGCAGCGCGGGTTTGGTCCGCGTGCGGCCGATATGGGGGCCAAGGCGGGCCCGGTCATCGCGGTGGCCTTCAGCACATCTCCGGTCTGGCTCTTCGGGCTCGATCAGCATGGCGTTGCCGTTGTTGGGGCGGTGCCCCAGGGATTGCCACCGCTGACGCTCCCGTCCTGTTCGCCGGGGCTGATCGGCGCGCTCTTTGTGCCCGCGCTTTTGATTTCCGTGATCGGCTTTGTGGAATCCATGTCCGTCGCACAGACGCTGGCGGCCAAGAAACGCCAACGGATCGACCCGGATCAAGAGTTGATCGGTCTGGGGGCCGCCAATATCGGCGCGGCCTTTACCGGCTGCGGCATGAATCCATATGTGGCCACCCAAGACGCGCCCAGCCACCCCGAGGTGACAGCACGCCCGACCATCGCCCCCCAAAAGAGCGCCTGTCGGTTCCGCAGGAATTCCCGCGAAGCGAGCGCGGCCACCGTAATCAGCGCGGACACCGCCAGCCCGACCCAAATCGTCGGTAACCCGGTAAATGCGCCTAAAACCTGCGCATAGGATTGACTGTCAAGCGCGGGGCTGGTGGCCTAAGTCGCCATGATGCGCAACTGCGCAAACGGCCCGGACATCATGATATAGGTCGAAATTCCCATCACCAACACGATCACAAAGGCCCGCAGATCACCGCCTCCAAACCGTGCCAATGCACCAAATCCACAGTTACCCGCCAGCGACATGCCATAGCCAAACAACAGCCCGCCCAAAACGCTCGCCAAGGGTGACCAAGGCGTGATCCAATAGGCATTTGCGGCAATATCGAACAGATCCAGCCCAGCAAGACCAAAAGCCGAGAGACCAGCCACCCCTATCGCGAGCCCCCACATACGCAACCGTATGTCACTCTGCTGATAGAGCAGATCTTCGATGACTCCCAAGGTGCAGAATCGCCCCACGCGCGCCGCCAGCCCAAGAACCGCGCCGCCAGCAAAGCCACAGAGAACTATGAGCAGGGTTTCAGGAATGCCGCCAGGCATGATGCTTCTCCGTTTGACGTGGGCAAGGATCTGACGGGTTGGTCAAGGTTGCTTGCAAAACAGGTCGTAGACCACTTCGAGCATCCGTATCGCGCGCCGGTCTGTCAAACGGTAGAAGATCGCCTTGCCTTCACGTCGTGGTGTAACCAGCCCCTCCAGCCGCAACCGAGAGAGCTGTTTTGACACCGCCGCCTGCCGCGCCGAGAGCAACTCTTCCAGCTCAGTCACAGTCTTTTCGCCAGTCGCAAGATGGCACAGGATCATCGGCCGCCCCTCATGGCTGATCGCCTTGAGGAACTCCGCCACCGTATGGGCAAGGGTGAGCATCGCATCGACGCTTTCTTCGAAAACGTCCATCCTAGGAGGGGGGGGAGCGGCGCAGCATCGCCGGCTACGGCGCCTTGGTGGCATCGGGATGCGCATCCAAGAGCTGTGTCAGCAGAAACCAAAAGAATTCGTCGCCTGCATAGCCCTCGATCCGACCAAGCTCCTCGCCGTTCTCGACCAGAACAAAGGTCAGGGTAAAGACCGGGTTGCTGCGAAAGACGATGTCTTCCGGCAGCGCGTTGATCTGCACCCGGCGCAGGGGCGCGCGGCTGCCCTCGATGGTCTTGGGATAGGCCGGGGCAATCTCGGTATTCCACTGCTCGCACCAGTGACAGCCGTGCCGCTCGACCATGACCAGCTCGGCCGCTGAGAGCGGACCGAACAGGCCGAATGTCAGAGAGAGGCTGACGAGAAGGGCAACGAGCGTATGCATCGGTGTTCCGATTGACGGACAGACTAAAACATATGATATTTTGAATATGTTTGCGGATCAACCCGTCTGAGGATGCCCCATGTTCGATGTCTCACTGCTCAGCGCCTTCGTCTGACGGGCGCGGCCTCCCCGAAGGATCGGGCGACGTCTGGACCGGGGATGAGGTTTTTGGCGAGCATTGCGCGGTCTGCCACGGCGATTTCGCCGAAGG